>NZ_JBSFNF010000043.1:0-32522 GCF_053586955.1 Nocardia sp. NPDC003726
TCCTGTGGGCACTGCTGCGCGACGGCCGCGAATTCAGCTTCGACACGCCGATACCGGTGGCCTCCGCGACTTGACACGGTCATTGAGAGTCCTTTTCTCGGGCGCTGCGGCCGGTGCCGCTGTCGGCGACGACTCTGCCGGTGCCGCCTTACGGTTTGTTTACGGTCGGTCCGCCGCCTTCGGGCGGACCCGGTGTCGAGGTTGCTTTCTACCGCACGAACGGCGTTTCGGCCCGTGCCGCGCGCAAGGCGCACGCCCACCAGATGAGCTGGTCGAGCGCGGCGTCGGCGTCCTCGTCGAGTTCGGCGTCGCGGCGCGGCCAGCTGCCGTCGCCGGCGAAACGCTGCCAGGCCTTGGTGACGGTGACGGTGCGTCGGATGAGCACCGCGTTCAGTTCGCCGAAGACCGGACGCAACTGGGCCGCGGCGTGACCGCCGTCGGCGTCGCGGCCGTATCCCACCACCGACCGGCTTGGCGGCCCACTCCTCGTCGAACCAGTCGACGGCATGCTTCACCGCGGCCGGAAAGCTCCGGTTGTATTCGGGTGTGACCAGGACGAACGCGTCCGCCGCTGCCAGCCGTTCACCGAGAGCGCGCACCTCGGGCGGTAGCGGCTCGTCGGGATCGGTCAATCGGCCGGGCAACGCGGTCTCGGCGAGATCGATACGGTCCACGTCCGTGTCGCGGCGGCCGAGCCGCCCGGCGAACCAGTCCGCCACTGTGGGGCCGAAACGGCCCGCGCGGGTGCTGCCGAGGATCAGCGCCACCCGTATCCGGCGGTGACCGGTCATCGCGCGTCCTCCGCTGTCACACCGGCGTTCGGCTTCGTGGGGTCGGGGGCGAGCGCGTCATCCGGCGGTCGTGGCAGGCCGTGCGCTCCGTCATGCGGCCCACGGTCCCGGGGCAGTCCGTCCGCGCGGGCAGGCGTCCGCGCGGTGGAGGCCGCACCGCGGACGTTCCGAAGTGCGGTGGTCGTGACGAGTGGCATGTCGGGCTCCCTTTCCCCGAGTACGGTGTACGGCTTCCTCACTGTGGGCCGGCCGCCTTCCGGTTTGTTTGCGGTCGCCTTCCCGCACCGCTCGCCTAGGCTGGCCCCCATGCGTTTCGGGGTGCTGGGTCCGTTGGCGGTCTGGACGGACGGGGGCGCCGCAGTGCCGATTCCGGGGGCCAAGGTGCGGGCGCTGCTGGCCGACCTGCTGGTCACACCCGGCCAACCGGTCTCCGGCGATCGGCTGATCGACGACATCTGGACCGATGACCCGCCCGGCAATCCGGCGGGCACGCTGGCGGCGAAGGCCTCGCAACTGCGCAGGGCGCTGGAGGACGCCGAACCCGGCGGCCGGGACCTGGTGGTGTCCCCGCCGCCCGGGTATCGGCTGGCCGCCTCCGCCATCGACGCGCAGGAGTTCCGCGCCTTGGTGGCGTCGGCGCGGGCGACGACCGACACCGCCGAGCGGGTCCGGGCGCTCTGCGCGGCGCTCGCGCTCTGGCGCGGGCCCGCGTTCGCCGATTTCCGGGACGCGTCCTTCGCCCGGGCCGCCATCGCGCAGCTCGAAGAGCAGCGTTCGGTGGCGGTGGAGGAACTGGCGGAGGCGCGGCTGGCACTGGGCGAATACCGCGAGGTGGCAGGCGAACTCACCGGCTTCGTGACGGCGCATCCACTGCGCGAGCGGCTGCGCGCGGCCCACCTGCGCGCGTTGTACGGCGCGGGCAGGCAGGCCGAGGCACTGGACGGTTACGAGGACCTGCGCAGGCGCCTCGCCGACGAACTCGGCATCGACCCGAGCCCGGAGCTGGTGGCGCTGCAGCGCGCGATCCTGGCGCAGGACCTGCCGCTCGCCGCGCCCGCGCAGATCGTGGTCGCGCGGCGGCGCAGCTCCAACATCCCAGCGCAGCGCACCGAGTTGATCGGCCGCGACACCGACCTCGCGCAGCTGTGCGACGCCGTGCAGGACGCCAGGCTGGTCACGCTCACCGGGCCCGGCGGCGTTGGCAAGACGCGCTTGTCGCTCGCGGCCGCGGCGGCGCTGACCCGGCGATTCGGCCACGGCACCTGGCTGGTGGAACTGGCCGCGCTGCAACCGACCGCGGCCGACGGCGCGACGTTCCTCGCCGACGCCGTGGCCGGCGTGCTCGGCATCCACGCCGCCGACGGCGCCGACAGCACCGCCTCGTTGTGCGAAGCGCTGGCCGACCAGGAACTGCTGCTCGTCCTGGACAACTGCGAGCACGTGGTGGATCGCGCCGCCGAACTGGCCGAGATGCTGCTCGGCGCGGCCCCCCGGCTGCGCATCCTGGCCACCAGCCGGGAACCGCTGCGTCTGCCCGGCGAGGACATCGTCGCGCTGCAACCGCTGGATGTGCCCGCCCGGGAGGCGTCTTTCGACGAGATCGCCCGAGCGGGGGCGGTGCGGCTGTTCGTGTCCAGAGCGCGAGCGGCAGCCCGCGATTTCGCGCTCGACGCCGACACCGCGGCGCCGGTCGCGACGCTGTGCCGCAGGCTCGACGGCATCCCGCTCGCGCTGGAACTCGCCGCCACCCGCGTGCGCGCATTGGGCGTGCACGAGATCGTCGCCCGGCTCGACGACCGGTTCAAACTGCTGGCCACCGGGCATCGCGGCGTGCCGCCGCGCCAGCAGACGCTGGCGGCGATGATCGACTGGAGCTGGGGACTGCTGGACGCGACCGAGCAAACCGTGCTGCGCAGACTGGCGGTGCACACGGGCGGCTGCACCCTGGCGGCCGCGGAGGCGGTGTGCTCGGCGGGCGGCGAACCCGCGGTGGACGCCTCACTCGTCGCCGACGTCATCGCCAGGCTGGTCGACCGCTCGCTGGTGCACCGGGCGGGACGGCGTTACCGCCTGCTGGAATCGGTGGCCGCGTTCAGTCTCGACCGGCTGGCCGAGGCGGGCGAGTTCGACGCGGTGCATCTGGCCCACCATCGGTATCACCTGGCGCTGGCCGAGCGCGCCGAGCCGGAGCTGTACGGCGCCGACCAGCGCCGCTGGTTGCGCCGGCTGGACGACGACTCGGCCGAGCTGCGGGCGGCGCTGGACGGTTTCGTGCGCGCGGGCGACGCGGATCAGGCCCTGCGGCTGGTGAACGCGCTCGCCTGGTACTGGCAGTTGCGCGGCAGGCCGACCGAGGCTCGGCGCTGGCTGGAGGCGGCGCTCGCGCTCGGCGGCTCCCCGCGGCACCGGGCGCGGGCGCTGGCGTGGAGCGTCGGATTCGCTTTCCAGCAAGGCGATTTCGAGGATGGTTCCGCCAAGCGTGCGGCGGTGTTCGCGGTGTACGACATGGTCGACGATCCGGCCGGGCGGGCGCGCGCGGAACTCTTCCTCGGATTCTCCGCGCTGGATTCCGGTGACGTGCACGAGCTGGAAGCGCTCCTGCGCAAGGCGCTTCCGGTCTGCACGGAACTCGGCGACCGCTGGGGCGTGGCCTGCGGGCATGTGGCGCTGGCCAAGGCCGCCCACAATCGGGTCGATCTCCCGGCGCTGGAGCGGCACGCCCGCACCGCCGCACGGCTGTTCGCCGAGCTCGACGACCGCTGGGGCAGGCTCCAGGCCGCCGAATGGCTCGGCGGCCTGGCCGAACTCACCGGCGACCTGACCTCAGCCGCCGCCATCCACGCCGAAGCGCTCGGCTTGGCGCAGGAGCTGGAGCTGTGGGGGCAGGCGTGCACCCACCTGTGCTGGCTGGGCTGGATCGCCATGCAGCGCACCGACTTCGGCCGGGCGCAGGAGCTGGGCGAACAGGCCCAGCGCGTCGCGGCCGAGCACGGGTACGAAGCGGGCCGGTTGTTCGCCGCGCTCGTGCTCGCGTTCACCGCGCGGCGCGACGGGCGGTCCGAGACCGCCGAGCGGATCCTGCGCGAGCTGCTCGCCCTCCCCTTGGCCGCGGGCGAGGAGACTCCGCTGTTCCTGCCGATGCTGCAAGTCGAGCTGGGCTACATCCTCGAACAGCGCGGCGAGCCCGGCGCCGCTTTCGAGCTGTATCTGACCGCGTTCGACGGCGCGCAGCGCATCGGCGCACCCCGCGACACCGCCTTCGCGCTGGCCGCGCTGGCATCGGCGCTGACCGAGCTGTGCCAGCCGGAGATCGCGGCCCAGTTGCTCGGCGCCGCGGCGGCGGTGCGCGAGGCCAACGGCATCGCGCTGCTTCCGGCCGAGCGCCCCGATATAGACCGTCCGGCGACCCGCGCCGCCGCGGCGCTCGGCGAACGCGTGTTCGCCGAGCGTTATGCCGCGGGAACGCGGTCGGCTCCGGTCGCGGCGCGCGACCTGGCGGCCCGCGCGGTGCGCGTCAGCCGATGATCGCGTTCATGATCGTGCCCGCGCTCGTCGCCACCGCACCGCCTGCCATCGCGCTTGCGACCATCTTCGGCGACTGGAGACTGCCGCCGTTCCATTTCTCCCATGCGAACCTGCCCCCGCCGTAGGTGATCGCCGTGATGCCCGACAGCTGCACCAACCAGGTGAAGTAGCGGCCCATCTGCATCAACTTGTCCGCCAGCGGCGGCTCTTCGGCGGTCGGATTTTCGAATTGCTGCGCCATCACGGTGTCGTGCAGGGCGGCGAGAATCATGCTCACGTTCGTGCTCCTTTTTCGCATGCCGAGGTGATGCTGGAGACAATCCGAGAGAAAGAGCTGCGCTACCGAGGAGTTCGGCGCGCCACGGGCACTGCGACGGCCGCCGGTCCGGCGGTCCCGTGTCGTGGTCGTGTCCCGCGTTCCGGATGGTTGCCGGAGAACACGTGACAAGATCGATTAGACCGCACGCCACAGGTGTATTCCGCGCGACACACCGTGATCTGCATGATTCAACTCACAGCCGCGCGCCGTGCCCGACCACGCCGCGCCAACTACGATTTCACTAGGTGCAGGGACTGACATGATGTCGGTGCAGTGCGGCGCCGAACTTTCCGCTGATATCAGCGTGACCGCGGGGAGGGCACAATGCACACCGCTTTCTTGATTCCACTACTCATCACACTGGTGATCGTCACCGCGACGGCCGTCGTAGCCGGTTATGCCACCGTTGTCGCAGCCTATTGGTGTGAGCTGCGCGCCGCCCAAAGGCACGGCGGCCATCCGGACATTTCGCCACGCTGACTCTCGCCCGCGCGCGAACCCCGGCCCGTCGGTTGTCTCCCGCCGAACCCGGTGCACGCACAGAGGGTCACCGCCGGTCGACCGCCGCCGAAAACGGACCATTCGGCCGAATCGCCGCTCATTGTGGACGCGTCACCCTATTCTTGACGCGTAATTCGCAGCGCGAGGGTCGCCTTCGGAGGCGACAGCGGTGCGGCGCCTCCCGCACCGGCGCCGCCCGGGAAGGGAGTCGCACATGCCGGACGGTCACGCGCGAGTGCGCGCCGGATCGTCGACCAAGCTCGACACGAGCCTCCCGCACGAGGCACGGGTCTACGACTACTGGCTCGGCGGCAAGGACAATTACCCCGCCGACCGCGCCCTCGGCGACACGGTCGCCATGCACATCCCCGGCATCCGCGACATGGCCCGCGCCAATCGCGCGTTCCTCGGCCGAGCCGTGCGGCACCTGGCCGGCGAGGCGGGCATCGATCAGTTCCTCGACATCGGCACCGGCCTCCCCACCGCGGGCAACACGCACGAGGTGGCCCAGCGCATCGCTCCGGCCGCGCGCGTGGTCTATGTCGACAATGATCCGCTCGTGCTCGCCCATGCCAGAGCGTTGACGGCGAGCACACCGCAGGGCAGGATCGCCTACCTCGACGCCGATCTGCGCGATCCGGGCGCCATCCTGGACGCGCCCGAGCTGGCCGACACCTTCGACCCGGACCGGCCCCTCGCGATCTTGCTGGTCGCGGTCATGATGTTCTTCCGCGACAGCGACGATCCGTACGGCGTGGTGAGGCGCCTGCTGGCGGCGGCCCCGTCCGGCAGCTACCTGGTGCTCACCCACTTCACCGGCGATTTCGACCCGCGCCCGATGGCGCGCGCGAGGGCCGCCGCCGAGCAGGCCGGCATCGCGTTCCAGCCGCGCAGCCGCGCGGAGACCGAATCCTTCTTCGCCGGAACGGAACTCGTTGAGCCGGGGATCGTTCCTGCCGACGCCTGGCGTCCGGACACCGATGCCGCCCCTGCCGCGGCGCGGTCGGCCTGGTATTGGGCCGGGGTCGGACGCAAACCCTGAGCGGCGTTTGAGCCACCGCCGTTCGGCAATCACGTCGGAGGAACCGGACGGCGAGGTGGTGCACATGGTCGACGACGTGGAGAAACGCTGGCGCGATCCGCGCGGGTTCCGGCGCGCCGCGACCTACGTCGTCTCGGTGCTCGCCACCGCCGCGCTGGTCTTCCTGCTGACCGTGCTGTGGGCCGCGCAGCGCGAATGCGTGGACCAGGACAAGCTGCTGTGCGACACCGCCGCGCAGCTCGCCGTGGTGCTCGGCCCCTCGGTGGTGCTGCTGATCGGCGGCATCGGCGCCTTCGTCGAAACCTACGTGCAGTGGCGCCGCGGACGGACCTGGCCCATCTGGCAGGGCGCGGGCTGGTTCCTGTTCGTGCTGATGCTGGCCTATCTCAGCATCGGCAGCGGCGCGCTGGCGGGCTGATCAGTCGGCGACCCGCACGACCAGCTTGCCGAAGTTGCGGCCCTCCAGCATGCCGATGAACGCCTCGGGGGCCGCGGCCAAGCCGGACACGACGTCCTCGAGATACCGCACGCGGCCGTTGGCGACCCACTCACCCATCTCACGCAAGAAGTCCGGGTACAGCGCACGGACGAATTCGGACTGGATGAACCCGCGCACAGTGAGGCTCTTTGTGAGGATCCGGCCGTAGAAGCCCGGCAGCCGGTCCGGGCCTTCCGAGGCGCCGGTGGCGTTGTAGTTGGCGATCAGTCCACAGACGGGCACGCGCGCGTAAGTGTTCAGCAGCGGGTACACCGCGTCGGCCACCGCGCCGCCGACATTCTCGAAATAGACGTCGATGCCGTCGGGGACCGCCGCCGCGAGTTGCTCGGCGAAATCGGGCGCGCGATGGTCGAGTGCGACGTCGAAGCCGAGTTCGTTCAGGTAGGCCACCTTGCGCGGGCCGCCGGCGATGCCCACCGTCCGGGCGCCGCCGATCTTGGCGATCTGGCCGACGGCCGAACCGACCGGTCCGGTGGCCGCGGCGACCACCAGCGTCTCGCCGGGGCGGGGTTTGCCGATCTCGCGCAGTCCCGCGTAGGCGGTGAAGCCGGGCATGCCGAGCACGCCGAGGGCGGTGGAGACCGGAGCCTTCGCCGGATCGAGCTTGCGCAGCCCGCGCGCCGGGGCGACGTCATGGGACTGCCACCCCGAATAAGCCAGTACCACATCGCCTTTCGCCAACGAAGGGTCGCGGGATTCGAGCACTTCGGCCACGGTCGCGCCGACCATCACCGCGCCGACCTCGACCGGTTCGGCGTAGGACTCGGCCGCACTCATCCGGCCGCGCATGTACGGGTCGAGCGACAGATAGAGCGTGCGCAGCAGGACCTCGCCCTCGGCAGGAGCGGGGAGTTCCGCGGTCTCGGTCCGGAAATTCTCCGCCGTGGGCGCGCCCACCGGCCGGGAAGCAAGCACGATTCGTGTCGACTCGACCATGCGCCCACCCTAGCCGCAGGCTACCGCCCCCACCGGCCCGTGCCCGACCGTGTCCGGCGACCCGACTCGACTGTGATCAGTACCGAAGAGCCATCCAGGCGGTGATTCCGGACAATCCGGGGATCGCTGTCGTTCATCGGGGTCGGCCGACGAGCGGCCGAGCACGCGTCGCGCGAACAGCCGGGTCGGAGGCTCGGGCGTCGCCTGCCCGACGGCGGTCCCCGAAGAACCGGGGTGCGGGCGCAACTCAGATGCTGCTTCGCCCGCAGTCCCCCGACCACGGATCGCCCCGCGACCACCGAGCCACATGCCGCCGGCCAACTCTCCTCAGCCGATCTCCAGGCTCGCGGCCGACGCACCGGTGCCGCCCCGTGACCGTCGCAGCACACCGCAGCGGAGAGCGTCCCACCGTGGCGCGGAACGCGCCCTGCGCCGGTGGGTTCGGTGTGAGCGTCCGAGACATCGACTCGAGCGAGCGGAACATTGGCGTGGGCGCGAGGCGTTCGTAGCGTCGAGAGCATGACCTTGGAAGTCGGCATCATCCTGCCCACCTCGACCCCCGATCCCGCGCGACCCATCCTGGGCGACGTGCGCGCCGCCGCCCGCCTCGCCGAGCAGGGCGGCCTGGACTCGGTGTGGTCGACCGACCATCTCGCGGCCAGCGGGCCGATGCTGGACAGCACCGTCGTGCTGGCCACCGCGGCCGCCGTGACCGATCGCATCCGCATCGGCTACGGGGTGATGTTGCTGGCGTTGCGGCCGGCCGCATGGGCCGCCAAGCAGATCGCGACGCTGCAGTACGTCTCCGGTGACCGGCTGATCCTCGGGGTCGGCACCGGCAACCCGGTGCACGGGGATGCCGCGTGGCGTGCCGCGGGCGTGTCCTTCGCCGAGCGCGGCCGTCGCACCGACGAGGCGCTGCGCGTGCTGCCCGACCTGGTCGCGGGGCGGCCGACCGTGCTCCCGGACGGCACCGAGATCACCTTGGCACCCGGTGCGACCATGCCACCGGTGCTCGTCGCGGGCGACGCCGAAGCGGCGCGCCGCCGCGCCGCCGCCTATGCCGAGGGCTGGGTCGCCATCGGACTCGAGCCGCGCCGGGTCGGCGCGCACGTGACCGAATTGGCCGCGCTGGCCGAGGAATACGACCGCCCGCCGCTCACCGTGACGGTCGTCGCGCCGACGCTGGCGACCGATCCCGGCCGTGCGGCCGAGCAGCTGAACGCCTACGCGGAGGCGGGCGCGGCAGGCGTCGTACTCGCCGTCTCCGGCCCGCAGTGGCAGGCCGGCTACGAGTTCGCCGCGAAGATCAAGGCGCAGCTGTGACGTCGCGGTCTCATCCGGAGCACAACAACCCCAGCCCGAGACCGAGCAGCACGACCGCGATCACCGAATCCAGCACGCGCCACGCGCGCGGGCGGGCGAACAGCGGGCCGAGCAGACGCGCGCCGAAACCGAGCGCGGTGAACCACAGCACGCTGGCCAGCATCGCTCCCGCGCCGAGGAACCAGCGATCCGGGCTCGCGTAGGTGCCGGCGAAGGAGCCGAGCAACACCACGGTGTCCAGGTAGACGTGCGGGTTGAGCCAGGTCAGCGCCAGGGCGGTGACCACCGTCGCGCCGAGCGCGGTGGTCCGCCCGGATCCGGCGCTCAGCGCGGCGGAGCCGAACGCCCGCCGTGCCGCCAGCGCCGCGTAGCCGATGAGGAACGCCGCCCCGGCGTAGCGCGCCGCAACGAGCACCCCGGGAGCCGCCTGGACGACCACGCCGAATCCGCCGATCCCCGCCGCGATCAGCACGATGTCCGACACCGCGCACACCGTGACCACCGCGAGCACGTGCCTGCCGCTGATCCCTTGCCGCAGGACGAACGCGTTCTGCGCGCCGATCGCCACGATCAGCGACAGGCCGAAGCCCAAACCGGACGCGGTCGCCACCACCGCCGAGGAAACGCTCACGTCCAGCGACGCTAAGGCCGCGGCTCATCCCCAGGCAAGCTAAAGATTCTAACTTATCATTAGGATGCCTTAATATGGATCTCCAGCTCGATCAGCTTCGCGCACTCGACGCCGTGATCACCGAGGGGACCTTCGACGCCGCCGCGCGGCGGCTGAGCGTCACACCGTCGGCGATCAGCCAGCGGATCAAGGCGCTGGAGGACGCCGCGGGCCGGATTCTCGTGCAGCGAACGAAACCGGTGCGGGCCACCGAATCCGGGCTGGCCGTACTCCGATTGGCCAGGCAGATCCAATTGCTCACCGGCGACACCGCGCGCGAACTCGGCGGCGAACCCTCCGACGGCCCCATCCGGGTGCCGATCGCGATCAACGCCGACTCACTGGAGACCTGGGTGCTGCCCGCCCTCGCCCGCGCACCGCACGGCGTGTGCTTCGAGATCCACCGGGAGGACGAGGAACACACCACGCGCCTGCTGCGCGACGGCACCGTGATGGCGGCGATCACCTCGACCGCACAGCCGGTGCAGGGCTGCAAGGCCGAACGGCTCGGGGCGATCCGCTACCGGCCGATGGCGAGCCCGGATTTCGCCGCCACCTGGTTCGCCGACGGCGCGACCGCGAAGTCCTACGCCGCGGCTCCGGTCGTGCTGTTCGACCGCAAGGACGACCTGCAGGATCGCCTCCTGCGCAGGCGAAGTCGCAAACCCCTTGATCCGCCGCGCCACTATGTGCCGTCCTCCACGGCGTTCGCCGCGGCGGTCCGGCTCGGGCTCGGCTGGGGCATGCTTCCCGACCTGCAGACCCGCGAGGACCGAGCCGACGGCCGCTTGGTCTCGATCGATCCCGGCGCGGTCATCGATGTCCCGCTGTACTGGCAGCAGTGGCGTCTGGACTCCCCCGCTCTCGGTGCGGTCGCCGCCACCATCGCCGCGGAGGCGGCGCACGTCCTGCGCTGACTGCGCACGACTTGCCCTGCCCGACACCATCTTCCGTTCGTGACACCGCCGGGCCGAGAGTGCGAGCACCACGCCCCGGCGGCGCCGTATCCGAGAAGGCGCTCCCGTGGGCACGGCAGCACCGCCAGTTTGTTCGGAGCGAGGGACGAGTTGGATGGCCGCACCACCCCACCGCACGACACCAGGCCATTCGAGTACCCCGTATCGCTCCGCATCGCGTTCCGGCGAGGTACTTTGATCTCCGCACGCCGACCGAAAGCAGCTTCAGCTCCATCCCGCACCCACCCGAGATGCACAGGAGTTCCCTTTGGCACGGCACCGTCGCCCGAACCGCTCGCGCGCCCGCGGGGCGCTCGCCATAGTCGCCGCGCTCGGCATCCTGCTCGCCGGCATCGCACCCGATGCGGCGGCGCGTCCGATCGGCCCCTACGACGTCGGCGGGGCGATCGAAGTCGAGTACGACCAGGCGGGTGGGCCCGCGTTCTTCGGCGACCCGGTCACGCCGGAGGACTCCGCCGCCCGCGGTGGCCGCTATCAGGCGTTCGAGCGCGGCTCGTCCATCTATTGGCACCCCGACACCGGCGCCCATCAAGTCGGTGGCGCCATCCGCGACAAGTGGGGGAACCTGGGTTACGAGGGCGGAGCGCTCGGCTATCCCGTGGCGCGCGAAGCGGCGACACCGTCGAAGCCGGGGAGCTACAGCGTGTTCCAGAACGGTTCGATCTACTGGTCGATCGGCACCGCCGCGCATCAGATCGGCGGCGTGATCCGCGACAAGTGGGGCGCCTACGGCTGGGAGAGCAGTCCGCTCGGGTTCCCCATCACGGACGAATCCGCCGCCCGCGCGGGCAACGGCCGCTACAACTTGTTCGGCGGCGGGGCGATCTATTGGGCACCGCGCACCGGCGCCCATGTCGTCTGGGGGTCCATCCGGGAGACCTGGGAGGCCGCGGCGGGTGAGGCGGGCCGGTACGGCTACCCCACCAGCGACGAGTACGACTTCGAGAACGGGAAAGCCCAGGACTTCGAGGGCGGCCGCATCACCTGGACGCCCTAGTCGATCGCCTCGACCGCTGCGCGGGCATCGCGGCTCCGGACCGGAGCATCTGCATCGGAGAAAAGGAAGGCCATTCGATCCGGATTGTGCCGATGCCGTGAACTCTCGGCAATCCGGACATCGGAGCGATCCGCGGCGGCTCCGCCGGCGGCCCCAACTCGCGTTGGGGCCGCCGCGGCCGAACCAGCCAGTGCCCGAGTCGATCCTCAGACCCCGACCTCGACAGGGATACTGCCACATCACGACGGCCGCGTCGCATCGGTGATCGTCCATCGGTACGTACATGCGCGCGTGCATGTGCATGAGCGCCACCGGCATCGAAATCCTCGAAAATCGAGGTGAACGCGGAGAGACGGATAACGAATGAGCATCATGCAGCCGGTCGCGATATGAAACTGTTATATCTTCGCCGCGCGTTTCGCCGAGTTCGGTTCGACGACAATGCTTTTCACCGCCCGAAACGTGGATTCGGTTCGAGGCCTTCACCCCTCACCGCGCAGCAGCCGAATCAGGCCGACCGGCCGGCTCCCGAGCGCTCCCACGCCGAACCCCCATCGACAGGGCGCCACGACGGTCCTCCCGTCGCGAAGGACTCGCTCGGCAAACTCCCCGCAGGCGCGACCGCGCCCCGCCCCCGAGCAGGGCTGCCCCGCTCGGCGGGGACGCTTGAAGTCCTACTCGCCCGAGCGCGTCTCGGTGAGCAGCTCGCGTAGGAAACGCACGCTGTCGGCGGGAGACAGCGCCTCCACGCTGATCCGGTTCATGACCGACATATACAGCTCCACATCGCGCTGCTTGTCGAAATACAAGGAGCTGGTGAGCTGCTCGGTGTAGACGATGTCGGGCAGCTCGGGCTCCGGGAAACGCAGAATGCTGAACGGGCCGCCCGCCGCGGAGTGCCCGCCCGCCGCGTACGGCAGCACCTGGATCCGGATGGTGGGACGGTCGGCCATCTCGACCAGATGCTCGATCTGCTCGCGCAGCACCTCCGCGCCGCCGACCGGCCTGCGTAGCGCGTTCTCGTCGATGACCGCCCAGAGTGTGGGCGCGGCGGCCCGGTAGAGGATCTGCTGGCGGCGCATGCGGATGGCGACGCGGCGTTCGGTCTCGTCGATGTTGCCCAGCTGGATCACCGCGCGCGCGTAGTCGGCGGTCTGCAACAGGCCGGGGACGAACTGCGCTTCATAGGTCCGGATCGTGGTCGCGGCCTGTTCGAGGCCGATGTAGGTCTCGAACCACGCCGGGAGCAGATCGCTGTAGTGCTGCCACCACCCCGGGTCGTTGGCCCGCCGAGCCAGTTCGAAGTACGTTTCGCGTTCAGCGGGGTCGACAACGCCGTAGAGGCTCAGCAGGTCCTGCAGATCGCGTTCCTTGAACCCGGTGCGGCCCAGTTCCAGGCGGCTGATCTTGGCGTGCGAGCCGCGGATCGCGTCGCCCGCGGCCTCCCTGCTGATCCCGCATCCCTCGCGCAGCTGACGCAACCGGCTGCCGAGCGCGATCCGCAGAACAGTCGGACCACGTTCTGCCGCAGGGAATTCGGCGTTGTCACCACTGTCCTCGTCGTTGGTCATGCTTGCCTCCGGTCGATCGGGGGTTAGACCGCGGGGCGTAGTGCCTCCACCATCACTGCTGTCGGAACGTCGGCTGAAGATCCTACTCGGCCGGGTCCAGCGACCGTCCCCGGCGCGAACGCGTGGCGCGGATCGCGCGCGCACGCGAGTAATCACAAGAGCGCCAAGGCGATATCGAAGCCGGATTCCCGCGCGCGCCCGGGCGGCCGTGCGTAGAGTCGCCCCCGACGGTGGCCACGCGAAGGAGGAGCGCCATGTCGTCGGCCGAGGGATCGACCCGCTCAGCGGGTGCGGCCCCGACGGCACCCGCATCGCACGGGTGCGCGGCCCCTCGGCGGGACGGAACGGCAGGCGTATCGGCGCCCGAGGCCCGTCACCACCGCGAAGTCCTGACATCTGTGCCGGAAGGAGCCGGGAATCGAACCGTCCTCGTCCACGCCCGTCGAGGCGGGTGGTCGCCCGGACGGGCGCCGCACCGGCCACGGCGCGTCCCGAGTCACCGCAGACGACCGATGAGTACCGACCGGTTCCCATGCTCGATGCCGGTCGGCAGGACGGCCATCGGTTCCCGAAATCACCACCGGCCGAACGCATCCGCACGGATTGCTCGCCGATTCGGCGGTCCCTAGGCTGGTGAGCCAGGCGACGGAATCCAGAGAGAGGTCTCCATGTCCGATCCCACTCCCCAGACCGGTGTCCGCGCGCCGGTAGGCGTGGACACGACCCGCGCGAGCATCGCCCGCGTCTACGACGCCACCCTCGGTGGCAAGGACAACTACGAAGTCGACCGGTTCGTGCGCGACAAGGTCGCCGAAGTCGCGCCGCGGCAGAGCGATGTGGCCCGGATGAACCGCCGCTGGCTGCACCGCGTGGTGCGCTATCTGGCCGGCGCCGTCGGCATCGACCAATTCCTCGACATCGGCGCAGGCCTGCCGACCGTCGGCAACACACACGAGATCGCCCAACAGCAGAATCCCACGGCACGTGTGGTGTACGTCGACAACGATCCGGTGTGCAACATCCACGGCCGGGTGCTGCTCGAGCGCAACGAGTTCACGCATTTCGTACCCGCCGATCTGACCGCGCCGGAAACCCTGCTGGAGCATTCCGAGGTCACCCAGCACCTCGACCTCACCCGCCCGCTGGCGCTGATCCTGTGCGGCATACTGCATCACGTCGACGACGAGCTCGATCCGGCGGGGATCATGCGCCGCTACATCGACGCGCTGCCCGCGGGCTCCTACGTCGCGATCACGCATTTCTACGATCCCGCCGACGGCGGCGAGGCGCACGAGATGGCCATCGAGCTGCAACGGCGTTTCACCGAAATGGGCCTCGGCTCGGGCTGGTACCGCACCCGGGAGCAGATCGCCTCGTATTTCGGCGATCTGGAACTGATCGAGCCCGGTCTGGTCGAGCTCGACGACTGGTGGCCGATGGGTCCGGCGCTGCGGCCGCGGCTGACCGAGGAACGTCTGCTGCTCGGCGGTGTCGGCTACAAGTCCGGATCGTCGAACGGTGTGGTGACCCCGCTGCGCCGCCGGGCGACCAAGGACGACCTATCGGACCCCGAATCACTCGGTTGAAAGGTAACTCCCGCAATGACCTACGACGACCTGAACGGACCGGATCTCAGCGCTGACCGGTGGCGTTTCCTGGAAGTGCCGCTGGGCCCGGAGCAGACGTGGCGCTACGCGGACCCGGCCGCTCGCACCGAGGTCGGCGCGGGCGCCGTATCGGTCCGGATCGACGCCTTCACCCGATCCCACGCCGAGGTCCAGATCCTGGACAACCCGAAACATCTGCTGGTGTCGACCGAAACGTTCGACCTCACCGGCGGACCGCGGACCTTCGCGGTGGAGATGGCTTCGGAGAACATCGGCGCCACCGGCGAGGACTACCGCGACGGCTTCGCCGCGTTCAACGTCCTCGACATGAGCACCGCGCAGGTCTTCGACCTCATCGCGACCAGCAGGCACGCGTACGCCATCCACGAACGGCTGTTCGTGCCGGGGGTCGTCCCCGCGGCGGAGGCGTTCACCCACGTGGTGCACGCGCCGCTGGCCGGGATCGACATCAAGCCCGGCGAGTTCCACCGCTACGCCGTCACCATCGACCGCGCCGCGGGCACCGCGGGCTGGCACGTCGACGACGTCCCGGTGTACACCACGCGCGCGCCGCAGCTGCCGGAGTCCGTCCAGATCGGTTTCGGCATCATCACCCTGCATCCGATCGAAGACGGGCGCAGCACGTCGCTGCGCGGGCAGGGTCTGCACGCGTCGTGGCGCGACTTCACCGTGGCGTGACCGAACCGGCCCAGCGCCACGGAAAAGAATGGCGCCCAGCCGCACTCGACTGGGCGCCATCGTCTCCACCGCCGGTCCGGCGGCGGCTTCCACCGATCAGACGCTTTCCTTGCGGGGCCATTCGACACCGCGCGGGCGGGCGTACTCGTCCGCCGTCGCGTCTTCCCCGTTCATGTCGTACTCGTAGTCGTACTCGTCCGACTCCGTGCGACGGCGCGGGTCCCACACCATCGCGACGGCCGACACGGCCAGCAGTGCCACGACAATGGCCGCGATGACAACATAGAGCACGTCTTCCATCCTCCTGAGGTAAACAGAACAGCACGCAGCCGTGCCGGATACTCAACGCGCACAGCTTGTTTCACGCCGCTGGCATAGTAAGCCGCGCCGCCGGGAACCGGACATTCCGACGGTGGTTACCGGCCGGTCGCCACCGGACGGCCGCTCTCACCGATTCACGGAAACGCCCCCGCGAATCTTCAGCGTCGCTTAGGCTCGTCATCGTCCCGGTGGCTCCGGGACGTCCGGCGCGGCACCGGCACGCCCAAGCCTGCCGCGATCGCTGGTGGTAGCGGTGGGGTTCACCCGAATCGATGAACCTCGCCGTCCTCCATTTCCGATGAAATCCGAGGGACATTCAGCGGGAATCACCCACTCTGGGCATCCTTCGAGCTACCGTGAGCGGTCATGGACGACATCGAACTGCAGCCACCGACCGTCGCCTCCGCCAAGCAGACCGGCCTGGTCCTGGACATCGCCGCGCTCGACATCCACAACCCGCTCGCCCGGCCCGGCGAGACCACCTATCCCTACGTTCGCTGCACCGATCACCGGGTTCTGCGGCTACCCGAGCCGTTGCACCGGTGGGCCACCGAAACCATCGCCCTCAACCACAGCAAGCACGCCACCGGCGCGCTGCCCCTGTTCCCCGGACAGGTCGAATTCGGCATCCTCGACGGCACCATGTACGCCGAAGTCCTCTGACCCGCGAGAGCCCGGCGGACCCGGCCGGGCTCATTCCGATCGCCGTGCGACCGGATCGCCGAGACCTCGGGGCGACACGGCGGCCCTGCCACGGACCGCCTGACGAAAAGACCTCGTGGATGCCGGGTGCGGGTAGGCGTGTGGCGCACGTCGCGGGCGCACGACACACTGGAGCCCGTGAATCGCATGTCAACCCGACGACGCCGCCGCGGATCGGACGGCCTGCCGTGACCGATCTCGCCCGCGGTGAGAACCGCCCCGCGCCCGGCGACCGGCTGACGGTGACCGTCACCTGCTCGGCTCCCGTCGACGTATCGGCGCTGCTGCTGAACTCGGCGGGGCGCGTGCGCTCCGACGCCGATTTCGTCTTCTTCAATCAACCGGTCGCCCCTGGCGTCACCTACCGGCACGGTCAGGGCGCGGGCGACGTGGTGGACATCCAGACCGGCGCGCTACCCGCCGACGTGGACCGCGTCGTGGTCACCGCGAGCCTGGACGGCAGCGGTCCGCCCACCTTCGCCGCCGCGGGTTCGCTGCGCGCGACCATCGCGTCCTCGTCGGGCACGCTCGCCTTCCCGATGACCGGGTTGAGCACCGAGACCGCCGTGGTGTGCGTGGAGATCTACCGCCGGGCAGGCGGATGGAAGGTGCGTGCGGTCGGCCAGGGATACGACAACGGCCTGGCCGGAATCGCGACGGCGTTCGGTGTGAACATCGATGACGAACCGGCCCCGCCGCCTTCGGCGCCCGCTCCCCCACCGGCGCATCAACCCGCGCCGCCCCCGGCGTATCAACCTGCCTCACCTCCGGCATACCAGCCTCCGCCCCCGCCCGCCTATCCACCGCAACCGGCCTATTCCGCGCCGGCCGCCGCGGTGCCGCCACCACCGATGCCATCACCTCAGCAAGGAGCGCTGCCGATGCAGAGCGAACTGTTCGCCCCCAGCCACGCCGAAGTCACCGGCGCGGGTATCCAGAAGCAGGGCGGCAAGATGATCAAGGTGGCCGTCAACGGCGAGGTGATGGCTCGGGCCGGATCGATGGTCGCCTATCAGGGCGATCTGCATTTCCAGGCGCTCGGCGCGGGCGGGATCGGCCGGGCGATCCAGCAGCGGCTGACCGGTGAGGGCGTCCCGCTGATGAAGGTGTCCGGGCGCGGCGACCTGTTCGTGGCCAACGGCGCCGCCGACGTGCACACCATCGACCTGGACGGCACCGACGGCCTCACCATCAACGGCGCCAACGTGCTCGCCTTCGATTCCGGCCTGCGCTACGACATCCGGATGGTGCAGGGCGCCGCCGGGTTCGCCAGCAACGCCGGGTTGTTCAACTGTGTCTTCACCGGCCGTGGCCGCATCGCCATCACCACGCACGGCACGCCCGTCGTGCTCAACGTCGACCAGCCGACCTACGCCGATCCGCAAGCGGCGGTGGCGTGGTCGTCGAGCCTGCAGACGGGCATCAAACGCAACGACTCGTTCGGGCTGGGCAGGCTGATGGGCCGCAGCACCGGCGAGGGGATGACGCTGTCGTTCTCCGGACGCGGCTTCGTCATCGTGCAGCCGTCGGAGCTGCCGCCGGGCGGTTTCGTCGGCGGTACCGGTGGCGGGCAGGAAGCCGGCCAGAGCGGCGGCGTGCTGGGCGGCCTGTTCGGCTGACGCGGGCGCTCAAGCCCGCAGCGACACCAGTTCCACGACGGTGATGTCCGACGGTGCGCCGACCCGCACCGGCGGACCCCAGGCTCCGGCGCCCCTGGACACGTACAGCTGGGTGTCGCCGTACCGCTCCAGCCCGGCGACGGTGGGATTCGCCAGGCCGGCGAGGTAATTGCCGGGCCAGAGCTGGCCGCCGTGGGTGTGGCCGGACAGTTGCAGATCGACGCCGTGCGCCACCGCGTCCTCGATCAGCACGGGCTGATGCGCCAGCAGCACGGCGGCGCGCGTGCGGTCGCGGTCGCCGAGCGCCTTGCCGAAATCGGGGCCGTGCCCGGTTCGTTCGCCTTGCACGTCGTTCACGCCCGCCAGGTCGAAGCCGGGCAGCTCGGTGCGTGCGTTCGCGAGCAGGCGCATGCCGAGTTCCTGGACATGCTCCACCCACTGCTCGGCGCCGGAGAAGTACTCGTGGTTGCCGGTCACGAAGAACGCGCCGTGCCGGGCCCGCAGCCCGGCCAGTGGCTCCACGGCCGAACGGAGATGCTCGACGCTGCCGTCCACCAGGTCACCGACGACCGCGATGAGGTCGGGCCGGGTGTCGTTGACGGTGCGCACCACGCGTTCGGCGAAGCCACGGCCCAGGATCGGGCCGAGATGCACATCGCTGACCACCGCGATGCGAAACCCGTCCGCTCGGCGCGGCAACTTCGCCAACGGCACGGCCACCCGCTTGACACTCGGTCCGTTCAGCACGCCATGGGCGCCGATGCCGACGGTGGTCGCGGCGGCGGCGACAGCGGCGGCACCCATCACCCGCGCGACGAAGACACGGCGCGGTACCCGAGGCGGCGTGGAATCGGCAGCAGTGGCCGGGTCCGATAAGGATTCCGGCGCGGACTCGATTCCGGCCGAGGATTCCGGCGCGGACACCGTCCCAGCCACAGATTCCGACGCGGACCCGGCTCGCACCGACGATTCCAGTGCGGACACCGTCCCAGCCACGGATTCCGACGCGGACCCAGCTGGCACCGACGACTCCGCCGCAGACACCGTCCCAGCCCAGGACCCCGGCACGGACACAGTTTCAGTTGGAGATCCCCGCCCAGACTCGGTTCGCACCGACGACTCCGGCGCAGACACAGTTGCAGCCGAAGACTCCGGCGCGGACACGGTTCCAGCCAAGGGCCCCGGCACGGGCGCGGTTTCAGTTGGGGATTCCGGCCCGGGCTCGGTTCGCACCGATGATTCCGGCGCAGAGACAGTTGCCACCGAAGACTCCGGCTCAGACCCGGGTTCCGCCGAGAACTCCCGCCCGGGACGAGCTCTCACCACGGAGTCCAGTGCAGAATCGACCCCTACCGGCGACCCCGATGTCGGCCCGACTTCCGTAGGAGACTCGGATCCCTCTGCCGCCCGGCCCCGGTCGAGCCGGCGCAGCGCCAAGGCTCGGATCGGCTCGCCGACCGCCAGCGCCAGCAGCAGGTACAGGAACAGGGCCCCCCACAGGTAGCCGGGCCAGGCGATGATCCGGATCAGCGTGAACGGAGCGGACACCAGCTCCGCCACGGTCGTGCCCAGCAGCAGCAACGGCCCGGTCAGCACGATGGCGGTGCCGACGCGTCGTGCGCGCGATGTCGCTGTGGTCGTGTCCCGCACGAGCCGCCGCCATATGTACCAGTGGGCGCCGACCACCGTGAGCACGACGACACCGACGAGAACGAGCACGGCGACACCGACCAGAACAGTTTTCACGACCACGGCGGCACTCTCTGTGAACATTCGGCTTGCGCGGCATCAACTTACGGCACGGCGCGAACCACGCGGGGCCGCCGACTTCCCTGCGCCGGTTATCCCGTCCGTTCCAGCACGCCGCGCAGAAACGCCGCTTGGCCCGCGTGCTGCAGATCGTCCGAGATCACGCTGACCAGCCGCACCCCCAGCGTCACCGGCGGATCCCACCGGGTGTCGACGACACGGTCCAGATCGCCGTCGGCGAGATCGCGGACGTAGCGCAGCGTCTGCTCGTGCACCGCGTCGTAGTACCCCGTGAGCAACTCCGCGGGCGCTCGCACCACGGCCACGTCGGCGGGCCGGTCACCGTAACCGGTCGCGCCCTTGTCGATCGGCAGACCGAAGCGGTCGTACCAGCCTCGAGCCGTCCAAACCTGCTCGACACCGGCCACATCGGCGATGTGGTCGTCCTGCACGCGGGTCAGATGCCAGATCAGCCATGCGATCGAGTTGGCGCCCGCATCGATGCGCTGAGCGAGGATGTCCTCGTCGAGTCCGTCCACCGCTTCGTGCACCACCTCCCTGATCCGTTCGAAGCCGTCGGTCAGTACGTCGGCGCTGGTCGCCATCAGTCGACTCCTCTCGAAGTGTCCGCTGTCCCGACCGTACCGAGCGGAACCGCCCGGCACGACCGACAGGCGGGCCACGAATTCTCGCACGATCGAACCACATTGAGTGTGCCGTTATTCAACGGTACAATGCATGGTGGTGAGGTTGGGTCGATGACCTTTCGAGTCGGTCACCGACCGGAGGAACACATACCGAAGTGAGGAAGTACCGATGATCAACGACGTCGAGATCGGACACGTCCGGCGAGCGTTCGTCCGCGTGGCGATGGTCGCCGCGCTCGCGCTGACCCCCGTCGCGGCGGTCGCCGCACCCGCGATCGCCGCACCCGCCGTGGCGCAGCCGACCGTCGCGCAGACGAGTCAGGCCGAAGAGATCCACGGCGGCTGGCATCGCCATGGCGGGTGGGGCCGCGGCGGCTACGGCGGGTGGGGTGGCTACGGCGGCTGGGGCGGCTACGGTTACTGGGGTAGCCCGTTCGGCTACTGGGGTAGCCCCTTCGCCCCCTGGCCCGGCATCGCGTGGCTGCTGCCCGGCACCGGAAGCGCTTTCTGAGTAGGAACAACCCCGCACAGTCGGCCAGATGATCCGGCCGCGCGCTCCCGTAGGGCACCGCGAGCGCGCGGCCGATCGCTGCCGCCGCTGCGAAACGATCGCCCATTTCCGGCGACGCTCTCGGCACCGACGCACACTCCACCATCCGGCACGAGCACCGCGACCTCGCGGTGACCGTCGACTCGCGAGCCGCGCCGATGCATCCGGCGATCCGACCGACCGCAAGCCGCGTTTCGGACCCGGAGGCACCCGGTCCAGCATCCTGGCAGCGCACCGCCGTTCGTGGCGACTTAAACAGTCGCGAGACCAGCGCGTTTCGAATAATTTTCGAGTCGTTCGATCGAATTATGCGTCGCGGCAATGCATTAGCACACATATGGCAATCAGCCGACTCCATCGGCGAAACAAGCACTGACTCCGCATATTTCATGTCCATATCCGTGGCGGGCACCGCACGGATTTTTCCGTGGAATTCGCAGAACGATTGCTTCGGGAAACCGCTGCGGCCAGAATGGGTGGGGCCGAGAACCGGCATCTTGGGGATCCGTCGGCACTCGTGGCCGACACGACTAAGTGGGGAAATACGATGAGAGTCAACAGATTCGCCGCAACCGCCCTGCTCGCGGTCGGTGCCACCGGAATAGCGACGGGCGTCGCGCACGCCCAGCCGGCGGCGCCAGCGCAGGTCGGCGTGCACGGTGTCGAGCAGGGCATCGGTTTCACCTCCGCTCCCGCCGCCGACGGAACGGGGGTGGTCACCACCCTCGACGCGGGCAGCTTCGCGTTGACGGCCGACGCCAGGGCGGTCGAGCTGCGCAGCGAAACGGGACAGGTCGTCGCGACCCTGCCCCTGGCATTCCAGGCCTCCGGCGCCACCCACGGGCTGGCGCCCGCGATCAGCGACGCGGGCCGCACCCTCACGGTGACGCCGGTGGGCTCACCCGCCACCACCGAGCGCCTCAACCAGTTCGTCGGTGAGGACGAGACGCTCGCCCGCAAGCAGTACAACGCGGGGATCGGCGCTCTCATCGGCGCGGGGATCGGCGCGGTGATCGGCTTCTTCCTCGGCGGGGTCGGCGCGCTGGTCACCATCCCGATCGGCGCGGGCATCGGTGCGCTGATCGGTTTCTCCACGCCGTAATCGGCCGGTCCGGTGTGCGGGCGTCGCAGGACGACCGCACACCGATCGCCGGTCGGGCCGCCGGGGTTCCCCGGGCGTGCGCTCTCGCAACGCTCGCCGAGGGAGTCGCGGCGATCCGACCGTCGTCCAGCCCCGTGGACCGCGAGCCGAAACGAAATGCCCCGGCGGCGCGCTGGGGCATGATGGGATGGCACGAAGACGATCGGAGCGAAGACACAGGATCGGCCGAGATGGCACAGCGCAGTTCCCTCTCGCAGCGGCGCGCTGCACTGGAACAAGAGTGGTCCCGATGGATACCCGCCGGGACGCCGCAGGGTGATTCCGCACTGCGCAGCGAGGTGGCGCAATCGTGGCTGCGGTCGCTGCGCACCGTCGATCCGGCGTGCGAGCACGCGCCGCTCGCCGAAGCGGACGTCACCGCCCGGTGGGCCGAATCTCCGCTGCGCACACCGGTGTCCGAGCTCACCGATCAGCTGCGCGACATCACCGAGGGCGCGGGCTACGTCGCCGCGATCACCGACGAGACCGGCACCATCCTGTGGTCGCACGGCGGCCCGGTGATGCGCCGCCGCGCCGAACAGGTGAACTTCGCGCCGGGTGGTCGATGGGACGAGGCGCACATGGGCACGAACGCGCTGTCGCTGGCGCTGCGCACCGAACAGCCGCACACCGTGTTCTCCGCCGAACACCTGGTCGCCGCCCTGCACGGCTGGGTCTGCTACTGCGCGCCCATCCGCGCGGCGGACGGTCGCCAGCTCGGCGTGCTCGACCTGTCCACCACCTGGGACCGCGCCCACCCGCTGGCCATGTCCACCGCTCGTACCCTGGTCACCGCCATCGAGACCAAGTTGCACCATCGGATGGCCGCGCCAGGGGTCCGGCTGACCTGCCTCGGCGCCGCCCGCCTGATCCGGGACGGCGCGCCCGTGCGGCTGCGCCCCCGCCACCTGGAGATCCTGACGCTGCTGGCGCTCGAGCCCGAGGGTTTCACCCACGAACGCCTGCACTTCGCGGTGTACGGCGACCGGCCGGTCGGCGCGAGCACGCTCAAATCGGAGATGTCCTACCTGCGGCGCGCCACCGGCGGCGACATCACCAGCCGCGTCTATCAGTTGGTGAGCCCACTGTCCTGCGATGCCGTGGACGTGCTGGCCGCGCTCGAGGCGGGCGACACCGCTACCGCGGTCGAGTTGTATCGCGGTCCCCTGCTGCCGGACTCGGACACGCCGGGCATCGTGCAGTGGCGCGAGTATCTGGAAGTCGGCGTGCGCACCGCCGTGCTGTCCAGTGGAAACGTCGAGCACGCGCTGCGCTACGGCGAGCGCGCGCCGCACGACGTCGAGATCCACGAACACGCGCTGCGCCTGCTTCCCCCGGGCGACGGCCGTCGCGCCCTCGCGGCCGCCCGGCTGCACGGCGCGCTGCGCGACTGAGCTCGCGCGCCTCAACGTTTCGTCAACCCTCGCGCGGCATAGTGACCCGCATCACGTCCGCAACCAGCGAGGAGTCACCCGCCATGAGCTACGCGAAGCCGGGAACCGAAGGCAGCGTGGTCGAATTCGCCACACGCTACGACAACTTCATCGGCGGTGAGTGGACCGCCCCGGTGGACGGCCGCTACTTCGAGAATCCCTCCCCGGTGGACGGCCAGACGTTCTGCGAGGTCGCGCGGTCCTCGGCCGCCGACATCGAACTGGCCTTGGACGCCGCGCACCGGGCGGCCGACGCGTGGGGCGCGACGTCGACCACCGAACGAGCCAACATCCTCAACAAGATCGCCGACCGGATCGAGGACAACCTCGAAGCGCTCGCGGTGGCCGAAACGTGGGAGAACGGCAAGCCGGTGCGCGAGACGCTGGCCGCCGACCTGCCGCTTGCGGTCGATCACTTCCGCTACTTCGCCGGAGCGGTCCGCGCCCAGGAAGGCGGGATCAGCGAGATCGACGCCGATACCATCGCCTACCACTTCCACGAGCCGCTCGGCGTCGTCGGGCAGATCATCCCGTGGAACTTCCCGATCCTCATGGCCGCATGGAAGCTCGCGCCCGCGCTGGCGGCGGGCAACGCGGTGGTGCTCAAGCCCGCCGAGCAGACCCCGGCCTCCATCCTGAAGGTCGTCGAACTGATCGCCGATCTGCTGCCGCCGGGAGTCCTGAACGTGGTCAACGGCTTCGGCGTCGAAGCGGGCAAGCCACTGGCGTCCAGCCCGCGGGTGGCCAAGGTGGCCTTCACCGGTGAGACCACCACGGGCAGGCTGATCATGCAGTATGCCAGCGAGAACATCATCCCGGTCACCCTCGAGCTGGGCGGCAAGAGTCCCAACATCTTCTTGCCCGACGTCATGGCCGCCGATGACGCCTTCCTGGACAAGGCCGTGGAGGGCTTCGTGATGTTCGCGCTCAATCAGGGCGAGGTGTGCACCTGTCCGTCCCGCGCGCTGATCCACTCCTCGATCTATGACGAGTTCATCGCCCGGTGCGTCGAACGCACCAAGGCCATCGTCAGCGGCAACCCGCTGGACGAGGCCACCATGATCGGCGCGCAGGCCAGCAACGACCAGTTCGAGAAGATCCTGTCCTACATCGATATCGGCCGCCAGGAAGGCGCCGAGGTGCTCACCGGCGGCGGCCCGCGCAAGGTGGACGAGTTCCCCGGCGGCTTCTACGTCGAGCCGACGATCTTCTCCGGCCGCAACGACATGCGGATCTTCCAGGAGGAGATCTTCGGGCCGGTGGTGTCGGTGACCACGTTCGACTCCGTCGACGAGGCGCTGAAGATCGCCAACGACACCCTCTACGGCCTGGGCGCTGGCGTGTGGACCCGCGACATCAACGCCGCCTACCGCCTGGGCCGCCAGATCAAGGCAGGCCGGGTGTGGACCAACTGCTACCACGCCTACCCCGCGCACGCGGCCTTCGGCGGCTACAAGAAGTCGGGCATCGGGCGCGAGAACCACCGGATGATGCTCGATCACTACCAGCAGACCAAGAACCTGCTGGTCAGCTACTCGCCGGACAAGCTCGGATTCTTCTGATGCCCGGTCCGGTCCACCGCGTCGAGTTCACCGCGCCCGCAGAGGCGCTGCTGCGGCGACTGATCGAACAGCACGGTCCGGTGATGTTCCATCAGTCCGGCGGCTGTTGCGACGGCAGCTCGCCGATGTGCTATCCGCGCGGCGAGTTCCGGGTCGGCGGGTCGGACGTGCTGCTCGGGTATCCGGCGGCGGACACCCCGTTCTGGATGAGCGCCGATCAGTACGAGTACTGGCGGCACACCCATCTCACCGTCGACGTGGTGCCGGGACGCGGCAGCGGGTTCTCCCTGGAGGCTCCCGAAGGCGTGCGTTTCCTGATCCGCTCGCGCCTGCTCACCGACGAGGAGCTCGCGGTCCTCGAAGCCGAGCCGCCGCTGACCGGGGCGGATCTGCCGCACTGATCCGAAGCGTGGGCTGCTCACCGGACCACCGGTGAGCAGCCCTTTCCTGTCCCGAGGACGAAATAAAGCCCATGCGGGAATAGTCGGGAAGCGGATACGGTCGTTGGAGGTGGTTAGACAGGCGAACGAGAGGGGCCGCGGGTGGCGACCGAGACGGCGACGGTGTCCGTGGGATTTCGATCCGAGCGCGGCGCGATTCTCGGGTCGCTGATGCTGGCGACCGCGTTGGTCGCGCTCGACTCGACGGTCATCGCCACAGCGGTGCTCACCATCACCGGCAGTCTCGGCGGCTTCGCGCAGTTCCCCTGGTTGTTCTCCATCTATCTCCTGGCCCAGGCGGTGACGGTGCCGATCTACGGCAAGCTCGCCGACACCGTTGGCCGCAAACCGGTGATCCTGTTCGGCATTGCGATGTTCGCCTTGGGTTCGCTGCTGTGCGGCGTCGCGACCAGCATGCTGGGGTTGATCGTCTTCCGCGCCGTGCAGGGCATCGGCGCGGGTGCGATCCAGCCGATGACGATGACGATCGCGGGCGACTTGTACACGCTGTCAGAGCGCGCCAAGGTCCAGGGCTATCTGGCCAGCGTGTGGGCCATGTCCAGTGTGGCGGGCCCGCTGCTGGGCGGTCTGTTCGCCGAGTACGTCAGCTGGCGCTGGATCTTCCTGATCAATCTTCCGCTCTCCGCGCTCGCCGGATGGATGCTGGTGCGCAACTTCGCCGAGAGCGCTCCCCGGCAGCGGCAGAGCGTGGACTACCTGGGCGCGGCGCTGCTGACCCTCGGCGCGGGAGCGTTGATCCTCGGCCTGCTCGAAGGCGGTCAGGCCTGGGCCTGGTCGTCTCCGGCGAGCATCGGGATCTTCGTGGGCGGCGCGGTCGTGCTCATCCTGTTCGGACTGGTGGAACGCACTGCGCGCAATCCGATCCTGCCGCTGTGGGTGTTCACCCGGCGCGTGGTGATCGCGAGCAGTTTGGCGTCGGTGCTGGTGGGGGCCGTCGTGCTGGGCGCGACGTCCTATGTCCCCACCTTCACCCAGGGCGTGCTCGGCACCGGGGCGCTGGTCGCGGGCCTCACCGTCGGCGCGCTGACGCTCGGATGGCCGCTGGCCGCATCGCAAGCCGGAAAGGTGTACTTGCGCTTCGGCTTTCGCGCCACCGCCCTGATCGGCAGCGGATTGGCCGCGCTCGGCGCCACCAGCACGCTGTTCATCACGCAGCACTCGGCGCTGTGGCAGGTCGCCGCGTCCTGCTTCGTGATCGGCA
This sequence comes from Nocardia sp. NPDC003726, assembly GCF_053586955.1. Lineage (NCBI taxonomy): Bacteria > Bacillati > Actinomycetota > Actinomycetes > Mycobacteriales > Nocardiaceae > Nocardia > Nocardia sp. NPDC003726. The sequence continues at coordinate 26,847 of NZ_JBSFNF010000043.1, forward strand.
CCGGGATGGGACTGGTCGCGACCCCGACCTTGATCGCCGCGCAGACCAGCGCCGAATGGACCGAGCGTGGTGTGGTCACCTCGGCCAACATGTTCGCGCGCTCGATCGGCAGTGCGGTGGGCGTCGCGGTGTTCGGCGCGATCGTCAATTCGCGTGTCGGGCACACCGATCACCCGGAGCCTGCCGCACTGGCCTCGGCGGTGCATCTGGTCTTCGTCACGATCACGGCGATGGCCGTCGTCATGCTCGTCGCCTCGGCCATGATGCCCCGGCGTTCGGCCAGCGCCTGACCGGTCGCGGCGGCCCAGGGCTGGGTAGCGTCCGTCCCCGGCGATACTGTCGGTCGGTGAACTCCAGTGCGCGCTGGACAGCCTGCGGGAGCATGCGGCACAGCCCGCGAGGCAGCGGGTTTTCCGGAAGCCTTCGGCACCGGCCGTGACGCGAGCTGGGCTTTCCAACCGAGCGAGAATGTGGAGGTCGCAGTGGCGCAGGCCGTATGCGTGATAATCGGGGTGTTCTTCCTGGGTATGGGTGTCTACGCGCTCGCCGCGCCCGCCGCTCTGATCCGGCCCTTCGGTATCCGGCTCACCGAACCGAGCGCGCGCTATGAGGTGCGCGCCGTCTACGGCGGCTTCGGACTGGCGATGGCGGCCGTGCTCGCGGTGGCCGCCGTCGACCTCGCCGCGCTGCGCGGCGGGATCATGGTCGCGGTCGGCGCGGCACTGGCCGGCATGGCCATGGGCCGGGTGGTGTCGGCCGTGCTCGACGAGCGAACGGCCTTCTATCCCACCTGGTTCTACGCCGCGGTGGAGACGATCGGGGCCGCCGCGCTCTTCCTCGCCGCCTAGCGCAAACGGTCAGCTGGTCCGCGCGGCGTCCGCCGCCGTGCCGGAGCCGGCGAGTTTCCGGAGCGCGACGTATCCGGCCGACACCAGCACCGCCCACACCGCGCCGACGACGAGCGCCGTGCGGCCGCTGTCGGTGAACAGCAGCAGCACGACCACCAAGCCGAGGAACGCCAGCGCGAGCACGGTGGTGTAGGGCGCGCCGGGCAGCCGGTAATCGCTCGCCGGCAGCTCGCCGCGGGCGACCTTGGCCCGGTAGAGCAGGTGGCAGACCAGGATGACGCCCCAGACGAAGATGATGCCGATGGTCGACACCGAGGTGATGTAGGCGAATGCCTTGTCCGGGGAGACCAGGTTGACGATCACGCCGATCACCATCGCCGCCGCCGACGCGGTGATGCCGATATAGGGCACCGCGTTCGCGCTCAGCTTGTTCAACCGCGCGGGCGCCTCACCGCGCAGCGACAAGGTGCGCAGCATCCGGCCGGTCGAATAGATCCCCGAGTTGCACGACGACAGCGCCGCGGTGAGCAGCACGAAATTGACGATGCCCGCCGCCCCCGGAATGCCGATCAGCTCGAAGACCTCCACGAACGGGCTCTTGCCCGCGTGGAAGTCGCGCCAGCTGGACACCGACATGATCACCACCAGCGCACCGACGTAGAACAGGCCGATCCGGAACGGGAGCGTGTTGATCGCCTTGCGCAGGGTCTTGCGGGGCTCGCGCGCCTCCCCTGCGGTGACGCCGACCAGCTCCACGCCGACATAGGCGAACAGCACGATCTGCAACACGAGCAGCGACTGACCGATGCCGTTGGGGAAGACACCGCCGTCGGCCCACAGATTGGTGACCGTGGGGTTCGGCGCGTGTCCGAAGCCGAACAGCAGCACGCCGATGCCGAGCAGGATCATGCCGACGATCGCGGTCACCTTGATGGTGGAGAACCAGAACTCGCCCTCGCCGAACAGACGCACCGAGATCAGGTTGGCGCCGAACATCACCGCGAGCACGACCAGCGCGGTGACCCACGGCGCGATGTCGAACCAGTACTCCACGTACTTGCCCGCCACGGTGATCTCGGCCATGCAGGTGGCCACCCACACCGCCCAGTACGACCACCCGGTGACGAAACCGGCGAAGCGGCCGAGGAACTCGTGCGCGTACTCGGCGAAACTGCCCGAGATCGGCCGGTAGGTCAGCAGTTCGCCGAGCGCACGCATGATCACGAAGATGGCAAGGCCCGCCGCGAGGTAGGCCAGGATCAGGGCTGGCCCGGCCTGCTCGATCGCGCCGCCCGCGCCGTAGAACAGGCCCGTGCCGATCGCGCCGCCGATGGCGATCATCTGAATGGTGCGCGGGCTCAGCCCCCTGGCGTAGCCCTCCGAGTCGCCGCTGTCCGCCGGATCCGATGGTCGGGCGTCCTGAAGGTGACGGTCGGAGGCTGTCATACTGCGGTCCTTTCGCTGGGCAGCGATGCGACGATCGGTGCGCCGGACTTACGACGAGGGATCATCGCACGTCCAGCCTGGATCACTTCGCCACGCTACCGCTGCGTCGGTGCGCGTCGTCTCCGGGCCGCGGGCGGTGGACACTTACCGGACGCGCGTCCGGCATGTCATCATCGGATTCCCCGACGATGGGTTCCGTCATGACCGAACCGCGATCCCGGCGCATCCGGCCGGGCCGCTACGCGGTGCGCACCGCCGCCGTCCTGCTCACTGTCGTCGCCGTCCTGCTCGGCGCGGCGTTCGCCGCGACCGCGGTCCTGCACATCCCGTCTCCGCCGACGCTGCTGCGATTGATGACCGACCCGCCCTCGGCCCAGGGGGAGTTGTTCGAGAGCCGCACGGTGGCCGCCTCCCCCACCCCGCGGCCGCTGCCGATCGCCCCGCGGCCGCTGCCCGACCGGGTGCCGTGGAAGGGCTCGCGCGTCCCGATCGCCGAGTTCCTCGCCGCCACGCACACCAATTCGTTCCTCGTCCTGCGCGGCGGCGCCCGCACCCACGAGTGGTATCGCGACGGCTTCTCTGCCACCACTCGGCAGTCGTCGTGGTCGGTGGCGAAGTCCGTCGTGTCGCTGCTGACCGGCCGGGCCATCGCGGCGGGACGGCTGCACGAGGACGACCGTCTGGTGCAGATCCTGCCCGAGCTGACCACCGGCGGCCCGTACGACAGCGTCACCATCCGCGATCTGCTGGACATGGCCTCCGGCGTCGACGTCGCGGAGAACTACAACAAGTACTGGCCGCTGACCGGCACCGCCCGGATGTACCTCACCGAGGATCTCGCCGGGTTCGTCCGCGACCGCCAGGGCCTGCGCTTCCCGCCGGGCAGCGCGGGCGAGTACCGCAGCGTGGACACCCAGCTGCTGGGCATGGCGCTGGCGCGGGTCGCCGGCCTGCCGCTGAGCGAACTGCTGGAACGCGAGCTGTGGGCGCCGATCGGCGCCGAGGACGACGCGCGGTGGAACCTCGATCGCGCGGGCGGCCAGGAAAAGGCGTTCTGCTGCCTGAACGCGACGGCGCGCGACTTCGCCAAGATCGGCCAGGTCGTCCTGGACGGCGGGCGCGCCGGTGACGCGCAGATCGTTCCGCCGGCCTGGATCGAACGCATCCGCACCCCCGTCCGCCGAGTGGGCGAGTGGCCCTACGGCGCGCAGTGGTGGCACCCGACCGGCGGGGACGGCGCCGATCTCACCGCCGTCGGCGTCTACGGCCAATACGTCTACGTCGATCCGCCCAGCGGCACCGTCATCGTCAAACTCAGCGACCACGGCACCACCCAGGACGAGCAGGAGACCATCGAGGTCTTCCGTGCGATCGCGCGCGGCTGAGCCGGCCCGCGAAATACCGCGGGGACCCGGGACGTTGCCAGTGGAGATCGCCACTGTGGAGGAGACCCATGATCGACGTCCCGCTGTCCGTACTGGATCTCGCGCCGGTGCAGTCCGGCCGCACCGTCGGCGAGGGGCTCGACGCGACCACCGAATTGGCCAGGCGCACCGAGGCTTTGGGCTACCACCGGTTCTGGGTCGCCGAACACCACAACATGCCCGGCATCGCCAGCTCGGCGCCGAGCGTGCTGCTGGCCCACCTTGCCGCGGCGACCTCGACCATCCGGGTCGGCTCCGGCGGGGTGATGCTGCCCAACCACGCGCCGCTCGTGGTCGCCGAACAGTTCGGCACCCTGCACGCGCTGCACCCGGGACGGATCGATCTGGGCATCGGGCGCGCCCCTGGCACCGACCAGGCGACCGCACGCGCGCTGCGGCGGACCGCGGACGGACTGTCGGCGGAGTCGTTCCCCCAGGAACTGGCCGCCTTGCTGGGCTATTTCCGCGGCTCCGATCCCGGCGGCATCGCCGCGACGCCGGGTCGCGGCGAGGAGCCGGAGATCTGGCTGCTCGGCTCCAGCGGCTACAGCGCCCAGGTCGCGGCGCTGCTGGGGCTTCCGTTCGCCTTCGCTCACCACATCGCCCCCGACAACACCGAGCCCGCGCTGGCGCTCTACCGCGAGCACTTCCGGCCTTCGGAGGCCCTGGAGCGCCCGCACGCGATGGTCGCGGTCGCGGCGATCTGCGCGGACACCGACGAGCGCGCCGAAGTCCTGGCCGGTCCGCGCGACCTGGCCTTCCTCAATCTGGTGCGCGGCACGCCGCGGGCGCTGGCCACGCCGGAGGAAGCGGCCGCCTTCCGTCCGTCGGAGCAGGAGCGCGCGTTCATCCGGCAGCGCAGGGCCGGGCAGTTGCTCGGCTCCCCGGAGACGGTGCGCGGACAGCTGGAGGATCTGCTGCGCCGCACGCAGGCCGACGAGCTGATGATCAACACGCTGGTCTACGACATCGACGACCGCGCCCGATCGTTCGAGCTGCTCACCGAGAAGGTCGCGGCCTGAGCCGGGTCAGTGCAAACGGAAGCCGTGGTCGGCCAGCGATTCACGCAGCCGGTGCCTGCCGTTCAGCGCCGCCGCCGAGCCGAGCCGGGCCAGCACGCGTTCGGTCCAGGAATGCGACAGCTGTTGCTCGGCATAGAATTCCGCGATCCTGGTCTCGTACTCGGCCACGTGCGCGCGCTGCGCGTCCAGATCGTAGGTCTCCCGGTGCAGCACGGCCTCCTGCGGCAGGCGCGGCTTCACCCGCGCGGCCTCGGCGGGGTCCGGGTGGCCGACCACCAAGCCGAAGACGGCGAAGACCTGCGTCGGCAGCCCCAGCTCGGCGGCGACTTCTTCCGGCTTGTTGCGCAGCGCGCCCACATAGACGGTGCCCAGTCCGAGCGATTCCGCCGCCACCACCGCGTTCTGCGCCGCGAGCGCGGCGTCGATGAATCCGACGTAGCTCGATTCGAGGTAGTCCGCGCCATCCAACGGCGCGCTCCGGTCGTCGGCGAGCTGGCGCAGGCGCGCGAAATCGGCCGTCCAGACCAGCAGCACCGGCGCCTGCACGATGTGGGCCTGGTCGCCCGCGAGCGCGGCCAAGCGCGCCTTGCGCCGCGGGTCGCGCACCGCGATGACGCTCCAGACCTGCAGGTTCGACGAGGTCGGCGCGGACTGCGCCGCGGAGATCAGCAGCCGCAGGGTGGCGTCGGGCACCGGGTCGGACAGGTAGCGGCGCACCGAGCGATGCTCGTGCAGCACTTGCAGAACCTGGTTCCACTGCGCGGGTTCGACCGGTCGCGGATCGCGGTAGCGCTGTTGCACGGCGTGGGTGGGGGTCGGCACGGACTGCGTCATGGGCGTCATCCCTAAGTTTGTAGGTGTCTGGGGTTGGTGCCCTGGATGCCCAGAGCGGTGGGGTGTAGCTGATGGGTGTTTGTCTCTTGCGAGGCTGGAAAG
>NZ_JBSFNF010000044.1:0-31291 GCF_053586955.1 Nocardia sp. NPDC003726
CGTTTCGACAACTCATCGACCACGAGTCGAACATCATGCAGCACAGCGGATTCCGGCACAACGTGAACGAATCACAACCACGTAAGACACGGTCTAAGGGTGAGCCAGTGGAGCCTCCGGTGGTCTATTTGGAGAACTTCACCGGCGACATGTACCTCGAGAAGCAGGCCGACGTCGACCGATACCATGAGGCACATCAAGCCATCCGCCGCGCGGCGTTGGACGAGAAGATGAGCAGAGACCTGTTCCGGCAGGTGGCAAGGGAGTTCTCGGCGTGACCGACAAGTACGACGTTGACCTATCCGGAGCGCGCTGGTTCACCAGCACTCGCACATCTGGCGGCAAGGACTGTGTAGAGGTCGCGCACCTGGCAGGCGGCATGGTCGGCGTCCGCGACTCCAAGAACCCGACCGGCCCGGCGTTGGTCTTCGCGCCCGGCGATTGGGACGCCTTCACCGCTGGTGTCGCAGGTGGCGAGTTCGACCGCTCGTAGCCGCGACGCGGGGAAGGCCAGCCGCTCTCGCGCACATCACTATCCGGTTCATTCACCAGCAGGGAGAACGAACGTGCACGTCAACCTGTCGAAAGCGAATTGGTTCAAGAGCAGCCACAGCGGCGGCGGCAAGGAATGCGTCGAGGTCGCCCACCTGGCAGACGGCATGGTCGGTGTCCGCGACTCCAAAAACCTTACCGGCCCAGCGTTGGTCTTCACCCCCGCCGCCTGGGACGCCTTCACCGCGACCCTCTGAGCCTTCAAGATCAACGGCACATGGCTGTTTCATCCGCCGAGAGGACCTCTCGCTCATGTGCCGTTGATCTTGATGTTCAGGGTGGGTCGCGGGGGAGGAGGGTGCCGAGTGGGCCCAGGTCGATGTTGAGGTCTTCGGGGGTGAGGCCGAAGTGGTCGCGTAGTTCTTCCATGCGTTGTTCCAGGAGCATGAGGGTGGTGCCGATGCGTTCGATCTGGGCGTCGGTGAGGTCGCCGGCGTCGACGCGGCGGATCGCTTGACGCTCCATGAGTTGGCGGAGCAGTTCGACCAGGGTGAGGACGAGGCTGACCAAACCGCGCTCTACGGATTCGGGCTCGGTGTCGATACGGGGTGGGATGCCGCCGAATTCAGTCATCGCCGGGGGGCTCCAGCGCGGGATGCGTCGCGGGTCCGAGTGATCCGGACAGGGTGCTGATGGAGGAGATGAGTGCGCGCAGCGAGATCTGGACCAGATCCACGTCGGCGATGGCGAGCTTGATGTCCCCGGTGATCACCACGCCGCCGGCCAGCACCCGATCCAGCAGATCGACCAGCGCGACGCGGCGCTCTTCATCGACCGTCATGCCGGTTCTCGTTCCACACCGGCGAACGAATACGGCGGCCACGGACCGGTGAGTTCGAGGCGGATGCCGGGGAACTCGTCACCGAGCGCCTTGACCGCGGTGGCGAAATCGTCGGTGCGATCGTCGTCCACCAGGTAGGTCCCGTTGAGCACCAACCAATCCCGGCGGCCGCTCAGCGCCGGGTCGGTCAGCGCTTGGCGTCGTCCCGCCGCGGCGTGCCGGAGCAGGCGGTTGTGGATCTGCTCCGCGCGCTGCGCCGCGTCGCGTTCCACGGATTCCTGCGCCGACAGTTGCGCCCGCCGCCGCGCCAGATACGCCGCTCCCGCGCCCTTGCCTTCGCTCGCGGTGCGGGCCTCGGCCACGGCGGTGGTCAGGGCGGCGCGATCGCCGTAGGCCTTCACGCCCCACTCGGTGCGGCCGCTGACCAGCTCCAGCGCGGCGGCGAAGTCGGCTCGCCGTTCGGTCAGCAAATCGCGGACCCGATCGTCACCGAGGAAAACGGTCGCCAGCCGGAGCGGAACGACCGGACCCCGGCGCACCATGGCCGAGACGACGGCGTCGTGCGCGCGGGCCGTCGCTTCCAGCCAATCCAAATCCTCCAGCCGCGCCTTCAGCGGTTGCTCGCCGTACACCTCGAGCGGCACCGAGCCGACGATCGCCGTCAGCCCGTCCACGACTACCGCGCGCACCGGCTCGCCCGCGACGCCGGTCAATCCGCCCAGCTCCTCCGCCTCGCGGCCGGGTGTCACCGCGTACAGCCAGACCCCGAGATCCGTCACGAGCGTTCTTCCCTGGGTTGGCGGCGACGCTCGATGGGTTGCGGTTGCCGCTTCGCGCTCTCGAGTTCGGCGATCCGGTCGCGGAGCTTCTGATTCTCGAGTTCGAGATCGCGATCCTGCCGTTCCAGCGTGCGGGCCTTGCTGTTGAGCCAGGGATCGGTCTCCCACCAGTCGATGCCCACCGCCTTGGCGGTCTCCAAGGACGCGATCACCAACCGCAGTTTGATCGTGAGCAGTTCGATGTCGAGCAGGTTCACCTGTATGTCGCCCGCGATCACCAAGCCCTTGTCGAGCACCCGCTCGAGGATGTCGGCGAGATTCGTCGACGAATGCCCTCCGAGCGGCTGCGGTGCGGACGATCCGCCGGGCGCCACCGTCATGACCGGGCCCCGCCGATGTCGGTACTGCCGCGCCCGTAGCGCCTGGTTCTGCGGTAGGCCAGCATGTTCCCGTCGAGATCGATCTCCACTTCGTAGAGCGCGAGGATGTCCGCCGACGACGGGATACGGCGGTCCTCCAGCACCTCGATCTCCACTACCCAGCCGTCCTCCGTCGGTTCCATCGAGGTGACGCCCTCGACCTGTTTCGATGTCAGGTCCACGAGGTGTCCGACCGCCACCGCGGCGGCTTGCGCCGGAGTGGCGGGAGGCGGCTCGTCCGAGCCCGAATGGACGTCCTCGGAAGTGGTCTTGCGTGCCACACGGATCACTCCTTCCGGCCGGTGGCGGTCACGCCTGCCGACCGGTCATGCGGTCCAGCACCGCCTGCTGCGCTTGTCTGCGTTCCTCTTCCGACAATCGACCGGCGGCCGCGGCCGCATCGATCTCCTCGAGTTCGCGGCGCATGAGGGCGGGATCGTGCATCTTCTGGTCCACCTGGTCCTGGATCAACTCGCCCAGCCAGATCACCCCGCGGACCGGCGCCAACGGCAACGACAGAATCGATGTGACCACGCCGAACATGTCCTCACCCCTCCGGTCCGCGCTTCGCCACGAAGTCGTAGGCCGCCATCGGGCCGAGCAGATTCAGCTCGACCCGGCCGTCCCACTCCTCGCCGAGCTCGCGCAGCGTCTCCTCCAGCTCTTGCTGCCGTTCCAGTTCGACCAGCAGCGCGATGTGCACGGCCTCCTCCTCGTGGGTGGGGTCGCGGTAGTTGACCAACGGCTCGAACCGCTCGAGCGCGTCGACCACCTTGCGGGTGTCCGCGGCGCGCTTGGACTCGATGGCCTGGTTGATCATCTCGCCGAGTGCGATGCGTTCGTTGCGGGTGGCGTCCTCCGGTTTGTCGCGGATCGCGTCGCGTAGCCGGGCGGCTTCGGCGTTCTCCTCGAGCAGTTCCCGGAGGATGGTGTTCTCGACGTAACGGCCTCTGACCACGAACTGCGCGCGGCCCTCCAACTGCTCCAGAGCGGAGCGGAACTCGGCTTCGTTCGCCCCGAGCAATTCGTTCTCCACCGCCTCGGTGTCGGTCATCACCGCGCCGAAGCGCAGCGGCAGCACCGGAGCGACGGCAGCCGAGCCGTCCAGCAGCTCGGCGTGCGCGGTGAGGTCGTCGGGCGTGCCGAGCGGTCGATCGGATTCGAGCCTGCTGATCAACGCGGCGATCTCGCCGTGCCGCACCACTCCCACCTCGCCGGGTGGATCGCCGACGCCGCTGGCATGCGGCTCGGGCTCCACGTCGGCGGGCACGATGCCGTAGACGTATACGGCGGCTTGATCGGTGGTCATCAGCCCTCCCTACGTTTGGGCCTGTTCGCCGTCTGGCGCTTGTCCTGCACGTCGCCGAGGAAGTCCATGACCTTCTCGCCCGCCGCCTCGAGCGCGCCCTGTGTCTTGTGCTTCGCCGCGCCCTGCGTGACGTCGCCGACGATGTCGGTCAAACCCTTCGGTTCGCTGGTGGAGATCTCGAGCCGGTTGACGGCCTCGGCGAAACGGAGATAGGTGTCGACGCTGGCCACCACGACGCGGGCGTCGATGGTCACCAGTTCGATGCCGACCAGCGACACGCGTGCGAACGCGTCGATGACAAGTCCCTTGTCCAAAATCGTGTCGATCACGTCGGCCAGGCTGGAGGAGTTCGGGCGCGCCATCGTGCCCGCTCCGCCACCGCCTCCGCCGCCTGCGGGTTCGATTGTCATGCGTGTGCTCCTCGCTTCTCACGCGACCGGCGGGTCACCGTGCTGCGGCGGGCGGCGGGTCGACGGCGCGGACGCCGCTCTCCGGCTTCCCGGTCCTCGTCTCGCTCGTCCGTCTCTTGCTCGTCGGTCTCGTCTTGCTCTTCCTCGTCCGGTTCCCGATCCGTTTCGTCCTGCTCGCTGTTCTCCTGTTCCTCGCGTCGTGCGGTCTCGTCGTCCTTGACGACCTTGCTTTCGTGGATTTCGCCGTGCCAGCCGACGATGTCGTCACGGTGCAACACCGACTCGGTCATCACGTGCCGCTGGAAGTGCTTCAGTTCCAGGCGGCAGCGGCGGCCGGCCGCGCGCCAGATATTGGCGGTCTTCTCGAAGACTCCCTGGGGGTGGTACTCCAGCACCACGAGGATGCGGGTGTACTCCGGTGCGATCTCGTGGAAGGTGACCGCGCCGTCGATGTAGCCCTTGTGCCCCTTGGAACGCCAGATGATCCGCTCGAACGGCACCTGCTCGAGAATCGTGGATTCCCAGGTGCGCCGGGACCAGAACACCTTGCCGGTCCAGCTGAGCTTCTCGTCGGCGACCTGCTCCACCTGCTCGAGCTTCTTGGTGAACTTCGGGAAATCCGCGAACTGGGTCCACTGGTCGTAGGCCAAGTCGACCGGAACGCCGACATCGATGTGCTCGACGATGTTGGTCAGCTTGATCTTCTTGCCGCCGCCCTTGCCCTTGCCGCCGGTCAGCGATTCCTTCACGTTCTCGAACTGATCGCGCAGCGTGTGGCCGAGCTTGCTCTTGCCCATGCTCATGGCCGCTTGTAACGGCGAGCCGCCTTCACTGAGCTTCTGCACACCCGTCAGCGCCGTCAGCAAGTTCCCCCCGCCGCTGCCCTCGGCGTATTCGTTCAACCTCCCCGCCGTCTTCGACACCTGGTTGCTGAGGCCCGAGACCGCGCGCTCGGCCAGTGTCCCGGCGAGGTTCTGCACCGACTGCTGCAACAGACCGGTCGGCGTGGGCGGTGGCGCCTTCTTCTTGGCGGAGGACCCGGCTTTCCCGGCGGAGGTTCCCGCCTTCTTCGCGGATGCTCCCGCTCCGGAAGCGGCTTTGCTCGCCCGGCTCGCCGTGTCGGCGGCTACCTTGCCGACTCCGGCCGTCGCGTCGCGCAAAATCTTCGCCATTTCCGGTCACCTCCTGGTGCGACGCACGGGGGCTTGACCGGCCTCTGCGCGAGTTCGGCGGCCACGGGTACCGGACGGTTTGCGGTCCGCGGAGTCGGGCGAACGGTCCGCGGCCCGCGAACTCGCTCCGCGCTTCGCGGTGGTGCTCGACCGGCGGGCATGCCCCCGCGCGGCGGGTCGCTCGGTGTCGTCTTCTTCGGCGTCCTGGTCGGAGGCTTCCGCCCCGGGCGCTCGGTCTTCGTCCTCGTCTTCGGGGGCTTGGTCTTCGTCCTCGTACTCGGCTTCGAGCACGTCTTCGGGGGCTTGGTCCTCGTATTCGTCGTCGGGAGCCCGATCCTCGTCCTCGGAAGCCTCGTCCTCGTACTCGGCTTCGAGCTCTTCGTTCTCGTCCTCGGACGCCGGCTCCTCGTACTCGTCCGACTCCTGGTCGTACTCGCCCTCGTCGGAATCCGTCGCCCGCGAGCCGCCCCGATCCTGGTCCGCCAGGAGCGTCGCCCCCTGCTGCAACCGGTTGCTGAGCGCGTCGATGCGATTGCTCGCCGCGGTGACCGCTGCCGCGCGCGCCGCGCCGAGCAGTTCGTCACGCACGGTGTCGGTGATCCGGGTCAACTCCGGCGTCGATTTGAGCAACTCGGTCCCGCGCCCGATCAGATCCCCCGGCCCTCCTGCGGAGCGCCGGGCCATCGCGGCGCCCGCCAGCGACAACGCGAAGCGCATCTTGCGGGTGCGGCCCAGCAGGTAACCGATGCCGACCCCTAACGCAATTCTTCCTCCGCCTTTCATCACTCACTCCTTGCTCGCCTCGACTGCCACCGCACCGGCGAAGCCGGGGCGTCGAGACTTGACGTCCCCAGAAGTGGGGTAGACCACATTCCGGCGGCCAAACTTCAGCGTATGCCTGGTTACCGATGAGGTCGATGTCTTTGCCTGCGAAAACTGGTGATCAGATGGGTCTGTCGAGGCTGGTCAGCGACCACTTGGCAGAGAGCAGTGGACACTGCCGGAAAAATAATTCGGGAATCTTCGCGAACTATGTCGAAGGCGAGCGGGCGGCTCCGACCGGTAGGTGACAGCAAGTCACACCACAGCACAGGAGCACATCATGTCCGTCAACACGTTCCTCTGGTTCGACAACGCCGCCGAGGAAGCCGCCGCCATGTACGCCGCGGTGATCCCGAACTCGCGGGTGGTCGAGGTCTCCCGCGATTCCGACGGTTCGGCGTTCATCGTCTCGCTGGACCTGGACGGTCAGGCGGTCACGCTGATGAACGGCGGACCGGATCACCCGCACACCGATGCCGCGTCGCTGCAAGTGGTCGTGGACACCCAGGACGAGGTCGACCGACTGTGGGACGCGCTCACCGCGGACGGCGGCGAGCCCGGCCCGTGCGGCTGGCTGAAGGACCGCTACGGCCTGTCCTGGCAGGTGGTGCCCTCGGCGCTGCCGAAGCTGATGGGCGGTGACGATCCGGCCAAGACCATCGCGGTCGGCACCGCCTTGCGGTCGATGTCCAAGCTCGATGTCGCGGCGCTCCAGAACGCCTACGACAACGCCTGATCACGCGCCGCGAACGCCGAAGACCCCGCCGGGACGCCGTTGTCCGGGCGGGGTCTCGCGGCGTCGTCAGCGCCAGTGTTCGGGCGTCACGGGGGCGTCCCACGCACGGGCGTAGCGGCGCTTGTCCGGAGCGTTGTATTCCTTGCTGCGGTAGACCACATACGGCCGCACCAGGTAGCCGACCGGTGCGCTGAACATGTGCACCAGCCGGGTGTAGGGCCACAGCCCGATCAGGGCGAGCACCACCAGCCCGTGCAGCTGGAAGGTCCACGGGGTGTCCACCATCAGCTCCGGTCGCGGGCTGAGCGTGAACAGACTGCGGAACCACGGCGACACCGTCTCGCGGTAGTTGTAGGTGCCCCACAGCAGATTGCTGCCCCAGGTGTTGAGCAGACCGGTGATCAGCGCCGCGGCCAGCAGCGCGTACATCAGCTTGTCGTTGCCCGTGGTCGCCTTGCGGACGGCGGGAACGGTGAAGCGACGGTAGAGCAGGATGCCGACGCCGGCCAGCACGGCCAGACCGGCCACCGAGCCGGCCCCGACGGCGATCACGTGGTAGACGTGCTCGGAAATGCCGATCGCCGAGGTCCACGATTCCGGGATCAGCACGCCGAGCACGTGCCCGCCGAACACCCCGACCATGCCGAAGTGGAACAGCGGGCTGCCCAGCCGCAGCAGGCGGCTCTCGTAGATCTGCGAGGAGCGGGTGGTCCAGCCGAACTGGTCGTTGCGGTAGCGCCACAGGTGCCCGAGCAGGAACGAGGTGAACGCGACGTACGGCAGGATCAGCCACAGCGAGACGGGCAGATGCGGCGTTGCGTTCATCGTCGGCCTTCCGATCCGTCGAACAGGGAGGGGTCCATCGCGAAAGGTTCCAGCCCGACTTCCTCTTCGGGCGGGCCCTGGGCGGCGAGTTCGGCGATGCGCCTGCGGTCGGCGGTGGTCGGCGGCGGCAACGTCGCCCCGATCGCCGCCAGCACGCCCGCGTAGGGAGAGTTGTTGTCCGACAAGGAGAGTCGCAGCAGTTCCAGCACCGGAACGTGCTCGCCGAGCAGCCGTTCGCCGCCGATCGGGTCGACGGTCGCGGCGAACTCCAGCAGCACCGGCAGGTGATCGGGCAGCTCTTCGTCCCCGAGTTCCACACCGGCGTGCCGGTAGGCGTGCTTGAACCGCAGCAGCGCCATGCCGCGCTTGCGGGTGTCGCCGTAGGCGTAGAAGGTCAGGTGCAGGCTGGCGCGGCGGCGCATGTCGAAGGTGGCGACGTAGGCGGCCGCGAGTTCCAGCGGCGGGGTGGTCCGCAGGTAGTCGAGGCATTCGTCCAGGTGCGCGCGCACCTCGTCGGGCAAACCTTCCGCGGCGCTGGTCAACTGGCCGATCATGGCCAGCGTCTGCTCGGTCGGATAGTCCAGCAGCAATGCGGCGATGCGCCACACCAGCTGGCGGTCGCGCTGGGCGAGTTCGACCACCGCTTCCGGGCGGCGGCGCAACTTCAGCAGGCTCATCGCCCCGCTCCGCTCGGCGCGGAGGCCGGGTCACCCGCGACGCTGCCCGCACCGTGCCCGTTGCCTGCGACCCCGTTGCCCGCGCCGTTCGCGTGTCCGTTACCCGCGTGCCCGTTGCTCGTGCCGTCGGCGTGCCCGTTGCCGTTCGCGGCGCCATTGCTCGGCACCAGGCCATCGGTGCTCTTGCCGTCCCAGTTCAACAGGTTGATCCGGCCCGACTTCTGCTCCGGCGCGGCGCCGTTGGTGTCGGTGAGGCGGAACTTCTCCACCATCTGGTCGAACGCCGTCATGCCGGGACCGCCGTCGGTGTCCAGGCTGCACCCGGTGGCCAGCGAGTCCAGTTCGTGCGCGCGAGCTCCCGCACCCGTCGGAATGACGTAGCGATGCTCGTACTTGGCGATGGCCAGCAGCCGGTACATCGCCTCGATCTCTTCCGGCTCCAGCCGCACCGACGGCGCGATGGAAGGGTCCGGTTCCTCGCCGAGATTCACCGACCGCATGAAGGAGCGCATGGCCGCGAGGCGTTGCAACGACGCTCGCACCGGCCCCACGTCGCCCGCGGTGAACAACTCGGCCAGGTACTCCACCGGAATGCGCAGCGCGTCGATGGCGCCGAACAGATTCGACACGTTCTCGCCGTCGTGACCGGTCTCGCTGAGCACGTCCACCACCGGCGACAGCGGCGGCACGTACCAGACCATCGGCATGGTGCGGTACTCCGGATGCAGCGGCAGCGCGATCTGGTAGTCCACGATCAGCTTGTAGACCGGCGAATCCTGCGCCGCCTGAATCCATTCCGGCGAGATGCCGGCCCGTTCCGCCTCCGCGATCACGCGGGGGTCATGGGGATTGAGGAACACCCCCAACTGCGACGGGTAGAGATCCTTGTCGTCGGTGACCGAGGCGGCCTCGAGCACGGCGTCGGCGTCGTAGAGCATGACGCCGATGTAGCGCAGCCGCCCGACGCAGGTCTCCGAGCACACCGTCGGAATGCCGACCTCCACGCGCGGGTAGCAGAAGGTGCACTTCTCCGCTTTGCCCGTCTTGTGGTTGAAGTAGATCTTCTTGTACGGGCAGCCCGACACGCACTGCCGCCAGCCGCGGCACTTGTCCTGATCCACCAGCACGATGCCGTCCTCGGCGCGCTTGTAGATCGCGCCGGACGGGCAGGAGGCCGCGCAGGAGGGATTCAGGCAGTGCTCGCAGATGCGCGGCAGGTAGAACATGAAGGTCTCTTCGAACTCCAGTTTCACCTGCTCCGACAGCTTCGCCAGCAGCGGGTCCCTGCCGACCTGCTCGGGGCCGGAGCCGAGGTCGTCGTCCCAGTTCGCGCCCCAGGTGACCTTCGTGTCCTCGCCGGTGATCAGCGATTTGGGCCGCGCGACCGGCGTGGTGTCCACCGGCGGGGAGGACAGCAGGTTGTCGTAGTCGTAGCTCCACGGCTCGTAGTAGTCCTCTACCGTGGGCAGATCCGGGTTGGCGAAGATGTTCAGCAGCCGCTTCAGCCGGGACCCGGACTTCAGGGTCAGCTTGCCGCGCTTGTTCAGCGTCCAGCCGCCCTTCCACTTCTCCTGGTCCTGGTACTGCCGCGGATACCCCTGCCCGGGGCGGGTTTCCACGTTGTTGAACCAGACGTACTCGGTGCCGCCGCGATTGGTCCACGCCTGCTTGCAGGTGACCGAGCAGGTGTGGCAGCCGATGCACTTGTCCAGGTTCATCACCATGGCCAGCTGTGCCATGACGCGCATGTCAGTACCGCTTTCTCGCGTCGGTGGATGGTGCCGTGCCGCCGTCGCCCATGTCAGTACTCCACTTCCTGCGAGCGCCTGCGAATCGTGGTCACCTCGTCGCGTTGGTTTCCGGTGGGGCCGTGGTAGTTCAGCGCGAAGGACTGCTGGGCGTAGCCGCCGATGAGATGCGAGGGCTTGATCATGATGCGGGTGAGCGCGTTGTGGATGCCGCCGCGCTTGCCCCGGCCCTTGGTGTCCTCGCCGAGGCCCTCGATGCGCGGCACGTCCACCGCGCGGTCCTGGGCGTGGTACATGAACACGGTGCCCTCGGGCATCCGGTGGCTGACGATGGCGCGGGCGACCACGATGCCGTTGCGGTTGATCGCCTCGATCCAGTCGTTGTCGGCCACGCCGATCTTCGCCGCGTCACGATCGGACATCCAGATCGTCTGCCCGCCGCGCGAGAGCGTCAGCATGTGCAGGTTGTCCTGGTAGGCCGAGTGGATCGACCACTTCGAGTGCGGCGTCAGGTAGCGCACCGTGACGCCCTGCTCGCCGACCGCGCCGATCGACGGCTCGCGGAACAGCGCGGTCATGTCCAGCGGCGGCCGGAAGATCGGCAGCTGCTCGCCGAGTTCGATCATCCAGTCGTGATCGAGGTAGAAGTGCTGCCGCCCGGTGAGCGTGTGCCACGGCTTGAGCCGCTCGGTGTTGATGGTGAACGGCGAGTACCTGCGTCCGCCGGTCTCGCTGCCCGACCACTCCGGCGAGGTGATCACCGGCACCGGACGCGCCTGCGTGTCGGCGAAGGTGATCCGTTTGCCCTCGTGCTCGGCGGCCAGATCGGCCAGTTTCGTTCCGGTGCGGCGTTCCAGCGCGTGGAAGCCCTCCACCGCGAGGCGGCCGTTCGTGGTGCCCGACAGCGCGAGGATCGCCTCGGCCGCGTGCGTGTCCTTGGCCAGCGAAGGGCGGCCCTGCGCGACGCCGGACACCACCGTGCCGTTCACCCCGGCGAGGTACTCGACCTCCTGGTCGGGGTAGGTGGTGACGCCCTTGGTGGTGACGCCGAGCGTGTCGACCAGCGGCCCGAGCGCGGCCATCTTCTCCGCGATCTTCGGGTAGTCGCGTTCGACCACCACCAGCTTCGGCATGGTCTTGCCCGGAATCGGCTCGCATTCACCGGCTTTCCAGTCCAGCACGCGCCCGCCCGCCTGCGCCGTCGCGTCCGGCGAGTCGTGCTGCAACGGCACGGCGACGATGTCCTTGCGCTTGCCCAAGTGCTTCTCGGCCATCCAGGAGAAGCCGCGCGCGATGCGGTGGAAGGCGTCGAAGTCGGTCTTGGCCTCCCATGGCGGCGAGATGGCCGGGGAGAAGGCGTGCACGAACGGGTGCATGTCGGTGGAGGACAGGTCGTGCTTCTCGTACCAGGTGGCGGCGGGCAGCACGATGTCGGAGAACAGCGTGGTGCTGGTCATCCGGAAGTCCAGCGACAGCAGCAGATCCAGCTTGCCGGTGGCGGCGGTGTCGCGCCAGTTCAGCTCCTGCGGCCGCACGCCGGCGGCCTCGGCGGCCTGCAGGTTGGAGTCGGCGCCCAGCAGGTGGCGCTGGAAGTACTCGTTGCCCTTGCCGGAGGAGCCCAGCAGGTTCGCCCGCCACACGGTCAGGCAGCGGGGGAAGTTCTCCGGCGCGTCCGGGTCCTCGCAGGCGAACCTCAGCTCGCCGGACTTCAGCACGTCCACCACGTGCTCCGGCGCGGTCTTGCCCGCGGCCTCGGCCTCGTCCACCAGGTCGAGCGGGTTGCGGTCGAAGGTGGGGTAGCTCGGCATCCAGCCCAGCCTGCTGGCCAGCGCGATGTTGTCGGCGGCCGTGCGTCCGGCGAACTTGCCGGTGCCCAGCGGCGAGGCGAACGACTCGGCGGTGAACGGGTCGTAGCGCCACTGGTCGTTGGTCAGGTACCAGAACACGGTGCCCTGCATCTGCCGCGGCGGGCGCTGCCAGTCCAGGCCGAAGGCCAAGGTGGACCAGCCGGTGACGGGGCGGCATTTCTCCTGTCCGACGTAATGCGCCCAGCCGCCGCCGTTCACGCCCTGACAGCCGGTCAGCAACGTGAGCGTGAAGAACGCGCGGTAGATCTGGTCGGAGTGGAACCAGTGGTTGGTGCCCGCGCCCATCAGGATCATCGAGCGGCCGCCGGACCGATCGGCGTTGTCGGCGAATTCCCGTGCGATGCGCTGCGCCTGCACGGCGGGCACGCCGGTGATGGCCTCCTGCCAGGCCGGGGTGTAGGGCTCGGCCGCGTCGTCGTAGCCGCTGGGCCAGGTGCCGGGCAGCCCGTCACGGCCGACGCCGTACTGGGCCAGCAGCAGATCGAAGACGGTGGTGACGCGCCTGCCCGCGACGGTCGCGGTCGGCACGCCGCGCACGAGCACACCGGGAACGTCGCTGTCGAAGCGGGGAATCTGTACAGCCGCAGCGTCGTCGGTGCGGCCGTACAGACTCAGGAGGGGATCGACGTCCCCGAGATCGAGGTTCCAGCGCCCGGCTGTCGCATCGCCGAACCGATGTCCGAGCGACCCGTTCGGCACCACCGGCTGCGCCTGCGCGTCCAGCAGCACCGTCTGGAACTCGACGCCCTCGCCGGTGCGGCCGAGGTCGGCGGCGGTAAGGAACTTGCCCGGCACGAACGCTCCGTCGCGCTCGTCCAGCGTGATGAGGTACGGCAGATCGGTGTAGCGCTTGATGTAGTCGAGGAACCGCGGCGTCGACTTCTCGACGAAGAATTCCTTCAGCACCACGTGGCCCATCGCCATGGCCAGCGCGGCGTCGGTGCCGGGACGCGCGGGCACCCACTCGTCGGCGAACTTGGTGTTGTCGGCGTAGTCGGGGGAGACCACGACGACCTTCTGGCCCCGGTAGCGGGCCTCGGTCATGTAGTGCGCGTCCGGCGTTCGGGTGACCGGCACGTTCGAGCCCCACATGATCAGGTAGCCCGCGTCGAACCAGTCCGCGGACTCCGGCACGTCGGTCTGGTCGCCGAACACCTGCGGCGAGGCCACCGGCAGGTCGGCGTACCAGTCGTAGAACGACAGCATGGAGCCGCCGAGCAGCGAGATGAAGCGGGCGCCGACGGCGTGGCTGACCATCGACATGGCCGGGATCGGCGAGAACCCGGCCACCCGGTCGGGGCCGTACTGCTTGATCGTGTAAACGTGTGCGGCGGCGGCGATCTCGGCCGCTTCCCACCATTCGGCGCGGACGAAGCCGCCCTTGCCGCGCGCGGCCTTGTAGCTGCGCGCCTTCTCGGCGTCTTCGACGATCTCGCCCCAGGCCAGCACCGGGTCCTTGAGCCGGGACTTGGCCTCGCGGTACAGCTCCAGCAGCGTGCCGCGCACGTACGGGTAACGCACCCGGGCGGGCGAGTAGGTGTACCAGGAGAACGACGCGCCGCGCGGGCAGCCGCGCGGCTCGTACTCCGGCTTGTCCGAGCCCACCGAGGGGTAGTCGGTCTGCTGCGATTCCCAGGTGATCACGCCGTCTTTGACGTAGATCTTCCACGAACAGGATCCGGTGCAGTTCACGCCGTGCGTGGAGCGCACCACCTTGTCGTGCGACCAGCGATCCCGGTAGAACTCGTCGGCGCTGCGCCCGCCGACCTTGTGCAGCGTCCGCTGATCGGACGACACCTCGCCCCGGTGGAAATATTTCCCCAGCCGCAGGAGCGCGTCCCCGGCGTCGGTGGCCGGGCCGGAGGGTGTACGACCCTGGGCACGCGAATTAACCACGAGGTCCCCTTCGAGCTGTGCGATCGGGTGGATGTTCCGACTGTAAAGAGGCGCGCACAACTGACCAAACATCTTTCTCACAGCCCATTCGCACACGTGGTGAGTTGTGAGATCGGCGCAACGTCACGGTCACGGTGACGGGCGGCTGCCGGGCGTCGTCCGTGGGGTCGACCTGGGGGAACCCGCTCTGAACTGGAGAGAACTGGATCCGAGGAGTCCGCTCGCACCCGCGCCGGTGATGCTTTGGAAACGGCGGGTTCTCCAGTGATTTACATTTGTTAACACATCCGATGACCCGTCGGCGGCGCTGCGTTTATCCGATCCGGCGGGTTTCTGCGTCGACTTCCCGGCAATATATTGTAAGCGCAATCACAATTCGCCGGGAATTCGCCATGGCCGATGAATTCCCGTGACCGGGTGGGGCTCCCGGGCCCCGCCGCCGTCGAATCCCTGCTCTCCACGGACGGCGGCTTCCTCAACGGGGGCCGCCGTGCCCGCCGACGGTGGACGCTCGGGTCACACGATTCGGCTACCCGTCGACCGGTTGTTCGGGCGGCGTACCCGGCTCGAACGATTGCGGCACCGGCCATCAAGGTGCCCGCCGCCGGTTCAGGCGGGGGTGACGGGATCGATGGCGGCGAACGTATCGACCCAATGGTGGGGCGGCCGTGGGGGATTGGGCTCGCCGGGGCGGGCGAGACCGACGACGCGCCATCCGGCGGTGACGGCGGCGTCGAGTTCGCTCGGGTGGTCGGACAGGAACAAGATGCGTTCGGCGGGGGCGCCGATGGCTCCCGCGATCTTGTCGTAGGACGACGACTCGCGCTTGCCGCCCGCTGTCGACAGATCGAAGTAACCGCTGATCAGGCCGGACAGGCTGCCGCCGCGCGCGAAGGCGAACCAATCCTGCTGATTGCGAATCGATCCCGAGGAGTAGACGTACAAGGCGAGACCCGCGGCGTGCCACGCGGCCAGGGCCGGTGGCACGTCCGGGAAGAACTCGCCGTGCAGCGCGCCGCTGCGGAAGCCTTCCGCGCAGATCAGGCCCTGCGCGGTCTTCAGAGGCTCCGCCTTGACGTCGGTGTCGAGCCACCCGCGCAGGATCGCGGCGACCTCGGCCGGGTCCGCGTCCGGCCGCCCGGTCAGCTCCCTGGTCGCGGCCAGCACGGGCGCGGCGTCCCCGGAGCTGTTCTCGGCCAGCCACTCCGGGAGCCGCGCACGGGTGTAGCCGTACAGGTCCTCGCGAACCGCCGCGGTGGGGCTGGTGGTTCCCTCGATGTCGACGACGACGGCCTCGGTCACGGCGCGGTCAGCAGCTCGTCGAGGGTGGGGAAGCCCGCGCTGATCTTGTCGCCGGTGAAGTCGCCGACCCAGCCGTCCTCCTCCTCGAAGAAGCGGATGGCGATGAAGTCCGGGCGCTCGCCCATGTCGAACCAGTGCAGCGTGCCCGCGGGAACCGAGAGCAGGTCGCCGCCCTCGCAGACCACCGCGAGTACTTCCTCGCCCAGATGCAAGTAGAAGCAGCCGCGCCCGGCGGCGAAGAAGCGCACCTCGTCCTCGGCGTGCCGGTGCTCGTCGAGGAACTTGCCGCGCGCGCCCTCGGCGATCTCCGGCCACCGCGGGTCGGCGTCGTCGGGGTGGATGCGCGCGATGTCGATGTGCTTGTAGCGTCCGGACTCGTTCAGTTCGGCGACGTTCTTCTCGTAGTGCGCGAGCAACTGCTCCGACGGCACCGAGGCGGCGTTCTCCACCACCGGCCAGCGGCCGAACGTGATGCCGTGCTTGGCCAGTTCGGCGCCGATCACCTCGTCGTCGCTGGTGCGTACGCGCACGTCGGCCGCGTCGCCGGCGGCCATCACCTGCAGCAGGGTCATGTCAGTCCAATCTCGAGAAAGTCGTCGCGCGGTCCGAACGCCGCCGGACTGCCGGTACGGGACACCAGCTCACACAATGCTTCCAGGCATTCGGCGCGATCGCGCGCCTGAGCGAGATCGTCGCCCCACGCGGTGATCCCGTGCCCGGCGATGACCAGGACCGGAAGGGCGTCGGGATGGTCGAGCAGGTAGCGCTCGATGTCGGCCCCGATGCGCGGCACCTCGGGCCAGTTCGGGAAGACCGGGATGTCCGCGACGGCCGGGTCGCCACCGCCGAGTCCTTTGATCAGCTCGTAGTCGGTGATCCGCAGCGTGGCGAACGTGCCGGGCGCCGCCGAGCGGGTAGCCAATGCCGTGGCGAACGGCGGATGGATGTGCACCACCGCTTGCGCGGGCCGAGCCCGGTAGACGGCGGTGTGGATCGTGGTCTCCGCCGACGGTTTGCGCCCGGAGCAGGACACCGGCGCTGCATCCGCGACCCGCACGGTCACCATGTCGCGTTCGGTGAGTTCGCCTTTGGACAGCCCGCTGCCGGTGACGACGGCGGTCACGCCCGTGCGCACCGAGATGTTGCCCGCCGTGCCGGGCATCCAGCCGCGTCGATACAGCTCGCGGGCGATGTCCGCGATCGCCGTGCCGTGCGAGGGATCGGTTCGGAGTTCGCGGGATGGATCCGCGATCGACGCTTCGTGGGAGCGATCGTTGCGGTGTACGACGCCGTGCTCGGTGACCACCGCGGTCACCAATTCGGCGGGCGTCACGTCGAAGGCCGGGTTGAACACCTCGGTGTGCGCGGGAGCCGTTGCCACACCGCCGAATCCGGTCACCTCGGCCGCCGCGCGTTCCTCCACGACGATCTCCCGGCCGGTGGCCGTCTTCGGATCGCGGGTGGACTCCGGAGCCACCACGATGAACGGGATGCCGTGATGGCGGGCGGCGAGCGCGAGACCGTAGGTGCCGATCTTGTTGGCGACGTCGCCGTTGGCGGTGACCCGGTCCGCGCCGACCAGCACGCAGTCGACCTGGCCGGTCGCCATCGCCCACGCGGCGGCGGAATCGATGGTCAGCCGGTGCGGGATGCCCGCCTCGGCCAGTTCCCAGGTGGTCAGCCGCGCGCCTTGGAGCAGCGGGCGGGTCTCGTCCACCAGTACCTGCTCGATCGCGCCGCGCTCGGACAGCACCCGCAGCGTGCCGATGGCGGTGCCGAACGCGCTGGTCGCCAGGCGCCCGGTGTTGCAGTGGGTGAGTATGCGCAGCGGCCGGTCCGGACACAGGCGCTGTACCAGGTCGGCGGCGTTGGTGGCGGCGGCCCGGTTGACCCGGCCGTCCTCGGCCAGCATGTCGAGGGTCTCGGCGAGGACCGCGTCCGCGCCCCGGCCCACCTTCGCCCTGACCCGCCGAACCGCCCAGGCCAGGTTGACGGCCGTCGGCCGCGCCGCCGCGATCCGGTCCGCCTCGGCCTGCACGGCCGCCTCGTCCACCACGCCGTCGAGGGTGTGCGCGGCGGTGGCGAGGACGACGCCGAACGCGCCCGCGATGCCGATGGCGGGCGCGCCGCGAACGGCCAGCGTCTTGATCGCGTCGATGACCTCGTCGACGGTGCTCAACCGCAGTTCGCGCACGTCGTGCGGCAGTCCGCGCTGGTCGATGGTGACGAGCGCGCCGTCGTCCCAGACCAGTGAGCTGTCGTCCATCAGGCGCATCCTTCGCGTCGAACCGGGTCGTGCCTGGTCAACGGTATCGGACCGGGGACGGCGAGCCGAAATCGCGTCAGGCCGTCCCGGCGCGCAGCTTGGCGGCGCGTTCGCGCGGGTCGTAGTCGGGGCCCACGCCCTCGATGAGCAGCAGGTCGCCGTCGATGTGATCGGCGCGCAGCGGCAGGATCTCCTGGTAGGCGGGCGAGTGGTACCACTCCCGCGCCTCGGCCATCCCGGGGAACTCGATCAGCACCATGCTGCCCGGCCAGCTGCCCTCCACCACCTCGGCCGGGGGCCCGTGGATGACGAAGCGGCCGCCGAACGGGTCCAGCGTGGCCTGGATGCGCTCCAGGTATTCCAGGATGTCGGGATGCGGCCTGCGACTGCGGAGATGGGCGAAGCCATAGGCGGACATGGTGTGGCGTTCCTTCGTTCGATGACACCGGGGATGACGTCGAACCGACGGTAGGTTCGCCTGGCGCGGGGTGACAATTACCTCTCGGGTAAAACGCACGGCCCCCGGAACGACCGCAGCCGCCGGTCCCGGGAGGAGGTGGGGGCCGGCGGCGCGGGTGGCGCAGATCAGCTAGCGGCGGCGCTCCTGCTCGCCGCGCCGGTCGGGCATCTCGGACCGGTTGCCCCGACGGCCTTCCATGTCAGCGCCCTCACGCATGTCCTGCTCCTGGCGCTGTTGCTGCTGCTGCCTCGGCATCTGCTTCGGCATTTTCTTAGGCGTTTTCTTCGACTTTTCAGCCATCTCCACTCGGTCCTTTCCGGGTGATTGATATTCGCCTAACGAACACACGATAGCGAGCGGATATGGCCCGTGGAAGGGGAAATGGAAAATATGGCTCCGAGCGGCCGGGGTGTTGCATTACTCCAGGTAGAGACGTTTTTGGTGCTTGGATGCAGTAATGAATCCAGTTCAGCTGGAGTCCGGTGCGGACCTTTCTTCCGGTCGGTTGAGCAGCGTCGAGGGAGGAAGTGGACCGATCAAAACATCGCGGTCATGCGTTCGTTTATTTCCTCTCGGTTCGCGTTCTCGGCGCACTCGCGTCGAATTCGGCTCCGCTGTCGTATGGGATTGCGCGCGGCTCGGCGCGGTCCAGGCGAAATCGCTGGAGTGCAATGGTTTCGGGTGAGATCGGCTGCGTGTCGGCATACTGTCGTCTTCTGCTCGTGCCTATTGATCGATGAATTCAAGTGCGGCAACGACTTCCGAACACCGCGACCGAGGAGTTCAGCGCAGCGGCAGGAATTCGACGATCGCGCCGTCCCCCGCATCGGGCGGGACGATCACGAGACCGTCGCGATCGACCAGGCCGCCGAGATGAGCCGTCCGGATGGTCGGGTCGCCGATCCATCCGCCTTCCTCGGCGAGGCGAGCCGGGACGATGCGCGTCACCTGTCCGGCGATCTCGGCGGCGTTGCGCAGCGGCCCGCGCAGCGGGCGCGCGGTGGACGCGCCGGTGCGGCCCTCGACGATCGCGGGAGCGAGCGCCATGAGCGTCGCGACCGCGGCGAACGGGTTGCCGGGCAAGCCGAGCACCGTGGTGCCAGCGGCGAGCCGGGCGACGACCGTGGAACCGCCCGGCCGCAGCCGCACCCGGGGCACCACGATCGAAGCGCCCGCCCGGGTCAGGGCGGCACGCAGCTGGTCGGCCGCCCCGCCGCCGGTCGCGCCGACGATCACCAGCAGGTCGCACTCGGGCGCGGCGGTGAGGACCTCGTCGAAGCCGTGCGGAGTGTCGCGCAGGTGCACCCGGTCGGTGGTGCGAATGCCGCACCGGGACAGCAGTTCCGGCAGGATCGGGCCGATCGAGTCGCGGGTCTGGCCCGCCTGGAGCGGACCCTCGCTGCGGATCTCGTCACCGGTCATGACGACGCGCGCGCGGACCGGCCCGCGCACCGGGGCGGCGGTGACCTCGACGCTCGCGGCCGCGGAGACCAGCGCCGGGGTGACCGGCGTGCCCTCCGGCGCGATCGGATCACCGGCGCCGCGGTCCTCGCCGCGGCGGCGGATGTCGTCGCGCAGCGGGGTGTCGGGCAGGCGGTACAGCGTTTCGTCGGCCACGTGGGCGAACTCGTCGCGCAGCACGCTCGTGGTGCCGTCGGGGACGTGCGCGCCCGTGGCGATGCGCACCGCCTCGCCCGGCAGCAGCCCCACCGGTCGCCGTCCGCCCGCGAAGCCGATGTCGCGCCGCAGGCGCCAGGGTCCGTCGCCCGCTACCGCGTACCCGTCCATCGCCGAGACGTCGAAGCGCGGCAGCGGCCCGGCGGCCGTCAGCGGACTCGCGAGCGCGGCCCCGATCACCGAACGCAAATCGGCCTCGTACGCGGTGAGCCGAGACAGCTGCGAGCGCAGCGAGTTCCGTGCCTCGTCGAGCTCGAGCGGCGGCTGCCGGCGTGGCGCGTCGACCGCAGCCCTGGCCTGCCGCACCTCCTCCTCGGTGTCGCAATCGCCGACGCCGGACAGCGGGATGATCGCGGCGGCGGCGGGCACCAGCGCCTTCATCGGCTGGTTGATCAGCGCGTCGAGCCCGTCCAGCGCGGCCGCGAGCGCCGAACGCCGCCACACCCCGATCAGGTACTGCGGGCGACCGGACTCGTCGGCCGCGAACACCGCGTCCGCGCCGGACTCGGTGGCGTGCCGGATGAGTTCGGCGACCGCCCATGGCGACAGGAACGGCAGGTCGGCGGCGAGCACCACGACCAGCGGTGCGGCGGAGCCGAGGGCACGCAACCCGGTGTCGACCGCCGCCACCGGACCCGATCCGGGCGGCACCTCGCGCACCTGGACGATCTCCGGCGGCAACTCGGGGCGGTGCGGCCCGACCACCACCGTCCGCCCGCACGAGGCGACGGCGGCGAGCGCCACCTCCAGCATGGAACGGCCGCCGATGACGATGGCCGGTTTGTCCACGCCGCCCATCCGGCTGGCCCGCCCGCCCGCGAGCACGATCGCGTCGGCGGCCGTCACACGCCACGACCCGGAGCTAGGTACACCATGGCGGCCATGCTAATTCGTCGGCGCAGGGAAGCCGGGGAGCGGACGGCGCCGATCAGGCGTTCGACCAGAACCGCGCAGGGGGCAGCAGCCGGAACTCGTTGAGTTCCGGGTCGGCGAGCACGAGGTCGGTGTCCCTGGCCGGAGCCGGGGCGCCGCGGTCGATCGAGGTGGCGCCCGCCGCGTGCAGCCTGGCCACCTCGGCGGCCCGGTCGTCGGCCGGGAACGAGGTGAGATCCAGGCGCAGTCTGGTCCGGCCGGTGCCCGCGTCCGGCGTGCGGACGAACTCCAGCCAGGAACCGAGGCCGGTCGGCGCGCGCAGTCCGGCCAGCCGCTCACCGCGCCGCATGGACGGCCAGCCGGTGGCGGCCGACCAGAATTCGGCGAGCCGCTGCGGATCGCGCGTGTCGACCACGATCGCCGCGACGGCTCCGGTGTCCACGTACTCCTCCCTGGGTTCGAGCACGCAGAACTCGTTGCCCTCCGGGTCGGCGAGCACCGCCCACGGCACCGCGCCCTGCCCGATGTTGATCGAGCGCGCGCCCAAGGCCAGCGCCCGGTCCACCTGGGTGCGCTGGTGGTCCAGCGAGCGTGTGGCCAGATCGAGGTGCAGGCGGTTCTTGCCGATCTTGGCCCGCATCGCGGGCAGGAAGGTCAGCGCCAGGTCGCCACCGTCTACATCGGGGGCCGCGACGTTGACCTCGTCGGGACGGTCGACGGTGATGCTCCAGCCGAGCAGTTCGGCCCAGAAATCCGCGACCGAACGCGGCCGGTCGGCGTCGAAGACGACACATGCCAGGCGGGTGGGCATAGATCCACGGTACTGGCCGCCATCGCGGCACGGAGCCGATTCGGACAGCGGCGCTCAGTCACCGGGGAGATCGGGCAAGCAGTAGCGCGCGGCACGCAGATCGACGCGCCCGTCCCGGATCGGCACGCCCTCCTCGGCCAGCAAGCGCAACTGGCGATGGGCAAGGTGAGCGGCGGGCTTGCCGCCGGCGCCGAGCACCCGGTGCCAGGGCAGGTCGGCGGAGTCGGTGCGCATGATCCAGCCCACCGTGCGCGGGGTGGACAGACCGGCGGCCGCCGCGATGTCGCCGTAGGTGACCACCCGGCCGGGCGGGATCGCCGCCACCAAGGCGCGCACCTGCTCGATCTGGGCATCGCTGGTCGGCATCGGGCTCAGAGCACCGATCGCACGAGTTCGCCGGTCCGGGCCGGATACGCCTGGGCGACCATGTGATCGCAGTTCCATTCCAGCACCGTCAAGCTGGCGCCCATGTGTTCGGTGAGCGCCGCGCGGAACTCCGGCGTGACGAACGGCGGGTCCACCTTCATCGCCTGCACCAGCACGGTCGGCAGATCGGCGGGCGGCAGCACCCAGTGGCGGGCCAGCTGGCCCCAGTAGGAGTTGATCGCGGGCAGGCTCATCCGCCAGCCGAAGCGCCCGTCCGCGGTGGGCATCAGGTGTTCGTCGAGCTCGGCTTCGAGCAACCGGGGCTCGACGTCGCCCCAGCCGGTGTCGAGTTTGTCCTGACGCGCCTGGTCGACGCTGTCGTAGTCTGCCGAGACCAGGGTGGACAGCGCGATCTCGTTGAGCCATTCCGGCTCCAGCGCGATCGCCGGATCCAGCAGCACGAGCTTGCGCACCAGGTCCGGATGCCGGTGCGCCAGGTGCAGCGCGCACGCCCCGCCGAAGGAGTGCGCGACCACCACCACCGGGCCGTCCGCTTCGGCGGTGACCAACTCGACCAGGTCGTCGACGATGGTCTCGAAGTTCCACGGTGGCAGCGAGGTCGAGCGACCGTGCCCGCGCAGATCCGGCGCGAGCACCCTGACATCGGGCAGGTGCCGGGTCGCCAGGTCTTCCCAGCGTTTGCCGTGACCGGTGACACCGTGCAGGGCGAGCACCACCGGTCCCGTCGCCGGACCGAACCGATGGACATTCAGAACAGACACCGGTCCATTCTGACCTGCGCCGCGATCGGCCGCAGTGCCGGTCGGGCGGAGGCGTGTACCGGCGTGTCGGTCGTGTCTGTTGCAATAGCCCGCGTGGTGCGATCGGATGGCGCGGTGCGACTGGTTCGCCGGAATGTGGTGGCGCCCCGGCCGCGAGACTGGGGGGCCGACGTTCGCGTGCTGCTGGACGCCGCGGCCGCGGACGGTCCCGCCCGTCCGGGGTGGCGGCCGTGGCAGGTGCTCGGCGGACCGGGCTCGGGGAAGACCGCCCTGCTGGTCGACATCGCCGCCGGACGCATCGCGGCCGGAGCCGATCCGGAATCGGTGCTGGTACTGACCCATTCGAAACAGGCAGCGGGCGCTGTGCGCGATGCCATCACGACGCGGCTGAGCGGTCCGGGGCCCGACGCGGAGGGCGGTGTGCCCGGCGCCACACGAGAACCCTTGGTGCGCACCCTGCACTCGTACGCCTTCTCCGTGCTGCGCAGGCACGCGATGGCGCACGGCAACCCGCCGCCGCGTCTGCTGACCGGAGCCGAACAGGACGCGGTGGTACGCGAGATGCTGCGCGGCGATCTGGCCGACATGGCCGAGGGCGCGCGCGGACTGTGGCCGGAGCGGCTGCGGCCCGCGCTCGCCCTCGGCGGGTTCGCCGAGCAGTTGCGCGATCTCATGCTCCGGGCCACCGAACGCGGCATCGGGCCGGAGGACCTGGAGCGGCTGGGCCGCGAGCACGCCAAGCCCGAGTGGGTGGCGGCGGGCCGGTTCGCGCTCCGCTACGAGCAGACGATGCTGCTGCGCTGGTCGGTCGGCGTCGAGGCGCCGGAGGCCACCGCGCCGGCGCTGGACGCCGCCGAACTGGTCGGCGCGGCACTGGACGCGCTGGCCGCCGACCCGAATCTGCTTGCCGCCGAACGCGCCAGGATCAGATACCTGCTGGTCGACGACGCGCAGCACCTGGACCCGCAGGCCGCGATCCTGGTGAAGGCGATCGGGCACAGCGCGCGGACCACGGTGATCGCGGGCGATCCCG
Organism: Nocardia sp. NPDC003726; assembly: GCF_053586955.1. Classification (NCBI taxonomy): domain Bacteria; kingdom Bacillati; phylum Actinomycetota; class Actinomycetes; order Mycobacteriales; family Nocardiaceae; genus Nocardia; species Nocardia sp. NPDC003726. Next base: position 23,565 of record NZ_JBSFNF010000044.1, read on the forward strand.
ATCAAGCCGTCTTCACCTTCCGCGGCGCCGACGCGCGGTTCGTCGCCGAACTCGACGTGCCGCCCGAGCGGCGCGTCGTGCTGCGCGACAACCATCGGTTCGGCGGTCAGGTCGAGTTGGCGGTGGCTCGGATCGCCGCACGTCTGCCCGGCACTGCGCCGCAGCGCATCCCCGTGCCGAAGGACACCGGGCCGCGGGAGGACGGCACCGAGGTGCGGGTGCGCGTGCTGGCCACGCCCGCGAAGGAGGCCGCGCTCATCGCCGACCACTTGCGCCGCGCGCATCTGACCGGTGGCGTGCCGTGGTCGCGGATGGCGGTGATCGTCCGCTCGGTGCCGCTGTCGCTGGCGCCGCTGCGCCGCGCCCTGCTCGCCGCGGGCGTGCCGGTGCGGCAGCCCGCGCTGGACACGCCGCTGGCGCGCAGGCGCGGCGCGGCATGGATGCTGCTGTCCCTGCGCGCGATTCTGGCGGGGGAGGCGGCGTCGCGGGACGCGGAACCGGCGTTCGAGCCGGAGGACGCCCTCGACCTGCTGTCCGGACCGCTCGGCGGCGCCGATCAGATCGCCTTGCGCCGATTGCGCCGCGGCATCCGGCGCGCGGTGCTGGAATCGGTGCGCGCCGGGGCGAAGTCACCGGACCAGGGCGACGACTCGCCACCCGCTCCCGATGCGGACATCGACCGCCCTTCCGCGCTGATGCTGCGCGATCTGCTGATCGGAACCGGCGATCCGGTGATCCTGGACCGGCTCACCGAAGTCGAGGCCGCGCCGTTGCGCCGGGTGCTGGACACGCTGCGCCGGGCCCGCAAGGTGCGCGGGCGGGGGGCGGGCCTGGAGGACGTGCTGTGGGCGCTGTGGACCGGTTCCCGGTTGGAGCGGCGCTGGGTGGCGCAGTCGGAGCGGGGCGGCGCGGTGGGCATGCAGGCCGATCGCGATCTGGACGCCGCCGTGGCGTTGTTCGACGCGGCCGCCGCCTATGTCGACCGGCTGCCGCGCGCGAGCATCGAAGGGTTCGTCGAATACCTGACCCAGCAGGAGATCCCGCAGGACGCGGCGCCGCGCACGCTGGCGGGTGAAGCGGTGGCGCTGCTGAGCGCGCACGCCGCCGCGGGGCGGGAGTGGGATGTGGTCGCCGTCGCCGCCGTCCAAGAGGGGATCTGGCCGAATCCGCGCGCTCGCGGCACCCTGCTGCATACCGAGGATCTGGTCGATCTCACCGCCGGGGTGTCCGACGCGGGGGAGCGGGTGAGCCGTGCGGCGCCCATCCTCGCCGAGGAGCGCAGGCTGCTGCTCGTCGCGTGCAGCCGGGCTCGGCGGTCGCTGTTGGTCACCGCCGTGGAATCGGTCGCGGGCGATCGCGATCTGGTCCCGTCGCGCTTCCTCGCCGAACTGCTCGGGCACGACGAGGACGGCGAGCCCGGTGCGCTCCCGGTGCTCGATCCCGGCCGCGCCCTGGTCATGCACGCGCTGGTCGCCGAATTGCGCGGCGTGGTCTGCGATCCCGACGCCGACCAGGAGCGCAGGCGCCGCGCCGCGCACCAGCTCGCGCGACTGGCGGACGCGGGCGTGCGTGGCGCCCATCCCGACGACTGGTACGGCACCGCGGAACTCAGTTCGCGGCGACCGCTGTGGGCCGAGGACGACGGCGCGGTGGCGCTGTCGCCCTCCACCGTCGAATTGCTGCGCACCTGCCCGCTGCGCTGGGCGTTGGAACGCAACGGCGGCACCGACGGCGACAACCCGCACGCCGTCAAGGGAAATCTGGTGCACACGCTCGTGCAGGCGCTGGCGGGCAAAGTGCCGGAGGACCAGGTGCGCGCCGCGCTGGAACGCGCCTGGCGGGCCGTTGATCCCGGCACCGGCTGGCATTCCCGCCAGGAGTTGCGCCGCACCGAGGCGATGCTGGAGACCTTCTCGGCCTGGGTGCGCAACACCCGCGGCGAACTCACCCAGGCCGGGGTCGAGGTGCCGGTGGACTGCGTGCTGCCCGCGCGCACGGAAGACGAACGCGACGTGCGGATCCGGGGCCGCGTCGACCGGCTGGAGCGCGACGCGCAAGGCCGTTTCGTCATCGTGGACGTGAAGACCGGCAAGTCCCCGATCAGCAAGCAGGCCGCCGTCGAGCACGCGCAGCTGGCGACCTACCAGGTGGCGGCCGCCGCGGGAGCTCTCGACGCGGCGGCGGAATCGGGCTCCGCCGAAGCGGCATCCGGCGAACCGGGCGGGGCGCGATTGGTCTACGTCGCGAAGCCGAGCAAGACGGAGGGCGCCACCCAGCGCATGCAGCCGCCACTGGACGCCGAGGCGCTCGAGCACTGGCGCGACACGATCCACCAGGCCGCGTCGTCCACGCAGGGCCCCAGTTATCTCGCCATGCGCAACGACGGCTGCCGCCACTGCGCGGTGGCGGGCAGTTGCCCCGTGCAGGACAGCGGGAGGCAGGTGACCGACGAGTGAGCGCGCTCGCGGTCCCGCCGCCGGTCGCCGGGGCGCCGCCGTGACGGGCCGGGTGACGCCGCATCAGCTGGCGCAGGCGCTCGGCCTGCCGCCGCCGACCGACGAACAGGCCGCCGTGATCGCGGCGCCGCCCGGCCCCACCCTCGTGGTCGCGGGCGCGGGCGCGGGCAAGACCGAGACGATGGCCGCCCGGGTGGTGTGGATGGTCGCCAACGGTCTCGTGCTGCCGGACGAGGTGCTCGGGCTGACCTTCACGCGCAAGGCCGCCCAGCAGTTGACCGCCCGGATCCGGACCAGGTTGGCCCGGCTCGCCGGAGCGCCGCTGCTGCGTGAACTCGACCCGAGCGGCCGCCTGCGCGCCCAGCTGACCGGCGCGGAGCCGGAGATCAGCACCTACCACTCGTACGCGGGCAGGTTGCTCACCGAACACGGCCTGCTGCTCCCGGTGGAACCGTCGGCGACGCTGCTGACCGTGACCCAGCTCTGGCAGCTCGCCCACCAGGTGGTTCGCACCTGGGACGGCGACCTGGAGACCGATCGCACCCCGGTGTCGGTCACCGAGGCGGTGCTCGCGCTGTCCGGGCAGCTGGCCGAGCACCTGGTCGAGCCGGAGCAACTGGCCGAGGCGCACACCGAACTGGCGAAGCTGGTGCACACGCTGCCGCCTGGCCCGCGACAGCGTGGCGGGCCGAGTCAGGCGCTGCTCAACATCGTCCAAGTGCAGCGGGAACGGGTAGCGCTGCTGCCGCTGGTGCAGCAGTTGGCCGAGGCTTTGCGTCGACGGGGCGCGCTGGACTTCGGCTCGCAGATGTCCCTCGCCGCCCGGCTGGCCGCCGAGCATCCCGAGGTCGCCGCGGCCGAACGCGCCCGCTTCCGCTTGGTCCTGCTCGACGAGTACCAGGACACCGGCCACGCCCAGCGGGTCCTGCTCTCCGCGTTGTTCGGGGGCGCGTCGGGAGACGTTCGTTCGGTAACGGACGATTCTCGCGACGACGATGATGATCGGGCACACGCGGACATCCACAGCGGTCCGCAGCGGGCGGCTCGGGCAGATGGTCCGGGAAGCGGCGGCGAGTCGCTCGCGCGTGGCGCGGCGGCGAATCCGAGTGCGCAGGGTGGTCCGTCCTCCCGTGCGGGCGGGTCCGGTGGGAGGCCGTCGGCTGACGACGACTCCCTGCAGGGCACACCGTCGCGCGTCGGCGTGGACGACCCCGAAGGGCAAGCGCGGTTCGCCGGCGCACACGACCCGCACGTCGTGGCGAGGCGAGGCGACCAGCACTCGCACGAAACGCAACGCCTGGCGGTGACCGCCGTCGGCGACCCGATGCAGTCCATCTACGGCTGGCGCGGCGCTTCGGCGGCGAACCTGCCCCGGTTCGCCACCGACTTCCCCAGTGCGCCGGGCGTGCCCGCTCCCACGTTGTCGTTGCTGACCAGCTGGCGCAATCCGCCGGAGGCGCTGGCATTGGCGAATCTGGTCGCGCAACCGTTGCGGCGCAAGGCGACCGAAGGCGGCGGGGTGACGGTCGACGCTCTGCGGGCCAAGCCGGGCGCGGGTCAGGGTGTGGTGGCGCTGGCGCTGACCGGCACCGTCGCCGATGAGCGTGAGTGGGTGGCCGAGCGAATCGCCGCGGAGTGGGCCGCCCGGCGTGCGGACGGGCAGCAGCCGCCCACGTCCGCCGTTCTGGTGCGCCGCAACGCCGACGCGGCTCCGCTCGCCGAAGCGCTACGCGCACAGGGGCTTCCGGTGGAGATCGTCGGGCTCGGCGGTCTGCTCGCCACGCCGGAGGTCGCCGACGTCGTCGCCACCCTGCGGTTGATCGCCGAACCGGGTTCGGGCAGCGCCGCCATGCGCGTGCTGACCGGCGCGCGGTGGCGCATCGGGGTCGCCGACATCGCCGCGCTCGCCCGCCGCGCCAGGGACCTGTCCATCCGGCGTCCCGGCTCGGAGAGCCCGGCCGAGATCGCCGACGGCGCCGCGCTGAACGAGGCGTTGCGCGAAGTGGCCCCGGAACCCGCCGAACAGGCCGGGCTGGCCGACGCGATCGCCGATCCCGGTCCGCCCGAGCGGTATTCGCCCTCCGGGTTCGCCCGCATCGAGGCGCTGGGACGGGAGCTGGCCGCGTTGCGCGAACGCAGCGGTCAGCCGCTGGCGGAATTGGTCGCCGACGTGGAGCGCACCATCGGCGTCGGGGTGGAGACCCAGACCAGGCGGGCCATGGCTGGCACCGGGGCCGGCCGCGAGCATCTGGACGCGTTCGCCGAAGTGGTGGCCGGATACGCCGCGGAAACCGGCGCTTCGCTCGGCGGACTGCTGGGGTTCCTCGCCGCCGCGGAAGAAGTCGAGAACGGGCTGGAACCCGGCGAGGTCGAGGTCGCCAAGGATCGAGTGCAGGTGCTGACCGTGCACGCGGCCAAGGGCCTGGAATGGGAGATCGTCGCGGTGCCGCACGTGGTGGACGGCGTGTTCCCGTCCAAGGTCGGCTCCGGCACGTGGCTCGGCGCGCTCGCCGAGTTGCCCACGTCGCTGCGGGGTGACCGGCAGCAGGACGACGCTGCCGAAGGCGTGCCGGTGCTCGAACTCACCGATCTGTACGACCGCGCCGACCTCGATCGGGCGATCAAGGCGCACAAGGAGGCGCTGGAGCGCCGCCGGATCGATGAGGAACGCCGCCTGTTCTACGTCGCGCTCACCAGAACCGAACGCGTGCTGCTCGTTTCGGCCCACTACTGGGCGGAGACCGGCAGCGCCCCGAAGGGCCCGTCGGATTTCCTGCTCGAGCTGAAAGCCGCGCACGAGGACCCCGGCAGCCCCGCGTACGGCGTCTTGGCGATCGACCGCTGGGACGACCCGCCCGCCGCCGACGCCGTCAACCCGTTCACCGACAACCCGGCGACCGCCGAGTGGCCGCGCGATCCTCTCGGCCCCCGCCGCGACCCCATCGAACAGGGTGCCGCCCTCGTCCGCGCGGCCTTGGCCGAGTTGCGCGCCCGTCCCGCCGATAGCAGGGGGCTGTCCGATGCTGCTGCTCGCAACCACAGCGCGGGGTCCGTCCGCGCCGAAATGCCGCCCGGCGACGGTCCGGGGTTCGCAGACGAAACGGGTCACCACCCGCCCGCCGACGAGCCGAGTTTCGCGGACGAATCTGCCTACTACCCGCCCGACGACGACTACCCCCCCGACGATTTCGCGGACGAATCCGAGGTCACGTCGATCGAATACGCCGATCCCTATGCCGATATCGAGCCCTATTTCGGTACGGCGCCGGACCCGGTGGAGGAGTATCTGTCCGCCGACGAACCGGCATTGGCCGCGAGCGGCTTCGCCCCGCCCCCGCCGGAGGACCTGTACCGGCCGGAGCAGGCCCACCCCGTGTCCGACCCCGACGATCCGGAGGGCTGGGCCGCCGATGTCGACGCCTTGCTCGCCGAACACCACGCGGCGGCGGTCACCGACGAAGCGGTCGAGCTACCCGGGCAGATCGCGGCGACCGCCCTGGTCGAGCTGCGCGCCGACCCGGCGAGACTCGCTGCCCGCCTGCGTCGTCCGTTGCCCTACCCGCCGAATCCGCTGGCGCGCCGGGGCACCGCGTTCCACGCCTGGGTGCAGCGCTGGTTCGGCTCGACCCGTCTGCTCGGTCTGGACGAACTGCCCGGCGCGGCCGACGGCGGCGCGGCCGACGCGAGCTCGGACGCCGAGCTGAGTGCCATGCAGGAGGCGTTCCTGAACTCGCGCTGGGCCGATCGCAGCCCGATCGAGGTCGAGATTCCGTTCGAGACGTCGATCGCGGGCACCGTGATCCGCGGCCGGATGGACGCGGTGTTCGCCGAACCCGGCGGGCGCTGGATCGTGGTCGACTGGAAGACCGGCGCCGAGCCGAGCGCCGCCGAAGAGCCCGCGGTCGCCATGCAGCTGGCCGTGTATCGCCTGGCGTGGGCGCGGTTGATGGCCGCGCGCGAGGGACGGCCCGAGCACGAGATGCTCCCTCGGATCGGGGCCGCGTTCCACTACGTGCGCACCGGGCGCACCATCGCGCCGGCGAACCTGGCCGGTCCGGACGAATTGGCGGAGCTGATCAGGAACGCCGCGCCCGCCGGCTCACCGCCAGCGCCTGAATGACGAGCGGAATCTGCAGCGGAAGCCGCAGCGCCGACCCGATCTTCAGCAGCCGCGTCGCCTTCTCGCTGGCCAGCATGTCCACGGTGAACTGCACGTTGGCCGGGAACACCGCGATGAACAGCAGCGCCGCCAGCCGTCCGCCGAACCCGCGGGTGCGCGGAACGGCGAGGGCGGCCGCGACGCCGATCTCGGCCACGCCGGAGGCGTAGGTGTAGTCGCGGGCGCGTCCCGGCAGGAAGCGCGGCACGATCGAATCGAAGGGCTTCGGCCAGACGAAATGCAGGACCCCGGCCCCGAAGAGAATGGCGGCCAGAGCCAGCGCGGGCCGCCGCCCACCATCGGACCCGGACGTCAGCGTGTTTTCTGCCATGCAGGCACCCTTACATCTACTCCGCTTCCCGTCGACCCCGGGCGGCCCCGACATCCCCACACTCAGTCCGAGCACTTACCCGAGCCCAGCGGAGAGGCGTATCCAGTAGCGGCCTGGCTCCAGTTCCATCGAACGGGATAATCCCGCGATTCGTGAGTGCCGGTCGCCCGACGGTCGGTCGCCGTGGAGGAGCGCTCCGCATCGTGAGTTCGAATGCGAACCTGCTCAGCTCCCCCGGCCTCGTGTTGCGAGCGAAGCGGCCCGAGCATGCACTGTGCGCGGATTGGCTGCGGTTCGATCGGCTGGGGCGAATCGGGCCTTGGTGGTGTCGGTCGGCGGGATGGCCGCTCGCAGGAGGCGCGCCGGACTCGTGAGTTCGAATGCGAACGTGCTCAGCTCGCCCGGCCTCGTGTTGCGCGGCTCGCCCGGCCTCGTGTTGCGCGCGAAGTGACCGCGAGCATGCGCAGTTCGCGGCCTGGCCGCGGTTCCGATCGGCTGGGACGTATCGGGGCGTCGCGGAGTCGGCCGACTCGACGTTCGTCGCCGTGCGGCGCGCGCTGGATCGTGCGCTCGAACGCCGACGTGCCCAGCCGACCTCCACCACGACTTTCGAGCGAAGCGAGACCGAGCATCCGCCGTTCGCGGCCCGGCTCGCGTGTGCGCGGCCGCCGCGCAAGCGACGAAGGAGCAAGCGGCGGTCGCGCACACGCGAGCCATAAAGGGGCCGCGAACACCCAGCGCCGCAGGCGCTGGAATCCACTATCGTGACGATCATGCTTGC
>NZ_JBSFNF010000045.1:0-30573 GCF_053586955.1 Nocardia sp. NPDC003726
GTGGGGCCCGGGGCTGGGGGGGGGGGGGGGGGGGCGCTCCCCCCCGGGCCCGTTTTGGGGGTTATATAATTTCCCCCCGGCCCCGGGCGGGCCCGGGGGGGGGCGCCCCCCCCGGGCCCCCCCCCCGCTTCTTTGTTCACGCGGCGGTCCCTCCGTCGTCACGCCGCTGGACCCGAGGCGCATACCACGGTGTCGTATCGTGATCCGGTGACCAGCTCGACAAGCCTCTCCCCTGTCGCGGAGGCGATCCGCGCGCGTCGTGCCACGGGCAGCCGTGCCGACGGTCACCGCTTGGCGCTGGTGGTGGAAGGCGGCGGCAGCCGGGGCGTGTACTCCAGCGGCATGGTGTCCGCGCTGGAAGAGCTCGGACTGGCCGGGGTGTTCGACGCCGTGTACGGCACGTCGGCGGGCGCGATCAACGGCGCCTGGCTGCTGTGCGGGCGCGCGATTCCCGGCATGCGCTCGTGGACCGATCCGGCGATCATGCGCCGCGCCATCGACCCGGCCCGGCTGCTGCGCGGGCGTCCGGCGTTCGATCTGCGCTATCTCGTGCACCAGGTGTACGACGGCGTCGAACCGATGGACTTCGCGGCCATCCTGGCCAACTCCACGACATTCCATCCGATCGCCACCGACATCCGCACCGGGCTGGCGGTGGATCTGCATCCGCACATCACCGACAAGCGCACGCTGATGCGCGCCTTGCGCGCGTCGGCGGGGCTGCCCCTGCTGGCGGGGCCGCCGGTCGCCCTCGGCGACTCGGCCTTCTTCGACGGTGGGTTGTCCGAGACGGTGCCGATCCGCACCGCGGTCCGTGCGGGCGCCACCCTCGCCCTGGTGCTGCGCACCCGGCGCGTGGACGAGAGGCGTCCGCCCGCCTCGCGCCTGCACCAGATCGTCGGCGGCGGTTATATGCGCGCCGTGGCCCCCGGCGCGTACAAGGCCTGGCTCGAACGCCCCCGCCAACAGGACATCGAGGACCGGGCGCTGGCCGATCTCGGCGACTCGGTACTGCAAATCCATCCCCCTATCGGCTCTCCCGACATCGATAGCGCCACCCGCGACACCACGCTGCTGGCAGAGGGCCTGCGCATCGGCCGGCAAGCGGTCCTCAGCGCGCTGTCCGCCGTCATACCCGCCGCCTGATCGCCCGCGGCCACCCGGCATGCGAGCACATCGCGGGCGTGGGCCGTAGCCGCCGAGATCGGTGTCGCGCTCGCCGCGTTTCAACCCACCGGCGACGTCGGGAGCCGACATAATCCCGGTCGGGACACCCGAACTCCGGCGGAAGGCCTCACCGAGCCCGAAGCGGCCTCCATCAATCGAAGCCAGCGCGACCCGCCGAAGGACGCCTCCTACCGGGTGACTCGACCGAGGCCGCCCGACGCGGTCGGCCATGAACCGCCGCGCGCCCCGTCGGCATGTTGTCGTCCTTGTCGGTGACCTGCGCGACCGGATGGCTTCGGAGGGCGGCCATGGTGGTCGTGGGCTGCGGCAAGGCGACGGGGCACTGGGTCGCGGCCATCAGCGCGGCGGTGGACCGGAAGCTCCGTAGAGCCGTGGTGAGCGGGCTGCGGCAAGGCGACAGTGCGCTGGGTCGCGGCCATCAGCGCGGGGGTGGCGTGCGGACCCGCCCACGGCGGCGAGGCGGTCGAGCCGAGAGCGCCCGCTTCGGATCGGCGTGACGCCGCTGCCCGAAGACGCTCAGCCGAGGGCGACTCGCACGCCGTTGGACAGGACGAAGTCGTGGAGTTCCAAGTGGTCGGGAGTGACCGTGGGCGGGAGGTCGAAGACCAGCTGGGTGGTGGCGGACTGGCCGGGGCGCAGCTCGAAAGAGTAGCCGAGGCGCTGTTGGGTGTTCTGCCAGATGGTCGCGGTGGCGTTGTGGTCGAACGGAGTGTTCTGCGCGTCCAGCAGGCGCTGGCCCAGCGGCAGGAACCACTTCGACTCGTCGGAGATGTTGCGCACGGCCAGCGTGACGATCAGGAACGAACCGGCGGCCGTCTGCAATCCGACGCGAGAAACGCCCGCGTCGACCTTCATCACGACGAACTCGAATTTGCCGTCGCGCACGGGTGTGCCCACCGGCGCCACGGCGGCCGGATCGGTCATCGGCGGTCCGGGCTCCTCCACCGCCACCGCGGCGGGCGGCGGCGGCGCGGGCGTGCCGGAGTCGCCGGCCCTGGTTCCGGCCGCGATCAACGCGACGCAACCAGCCGCGAACGCGAACGGCGTGAGGAACACCACCACCAGCGCGCCGATCAGCTTCGACAGCAGACTCCGCCGACGTCGCTGGACCGGCCGCCGCTGAAGCACAGGCCGCCGACCCGGACGCGGGACCGCTGGAAAGACCTTGCGCGCCTGCGCCCGATACGGCGGAGCGACCGGACCTGGCTTCGGGGACAACACCCGCGCCTGCAACGCGAGCAATCTGTCCTGCCAACCCGGCTGTCCGGCGCCAACGGCATACGGCGCGTTCCGATACCACCCTCGACGTGCTGACGACGGCTGACCCGGATGACCAGGGACCACCTGGGCACGTGCGTATCCACGCACCGATGGATCGGGTGGCGAAACAGCCTGTCCCGGGGCGGGATTCGGACTGGACCAGTCGAGCCTGGTCGCCACGAGCGTCGGCGTCGGAGCTGGCTGCGGCAGAACTTTTGTCGGGGTGGGCGTGCGCCGTCGCTCCGCACCCGGCGGTTCCGAGAACCCATCCGGTCCGGCGGGCCCAGAGGGCGGATTCGGCGAACGACCTTCTCGCGCAGGCGGACCGGCGTCGACTCCGACACCGGGCGAGGGTGGCGGCACGGCTCGCGAGTCGGCAGCACCGATCGCAACTCGCGCGGCCGCGGCGAATTCCCCTGCGGTCGGATATCTTTCGTCCGGCTCCTTGGCCATGCCCCGAGCGATGACGGCATCGAGGGCGGCGGGGATGCCCACGCACACCGAACCGGCTCTCGGGGGTGCGGCCATCAGGTGCGCGTGCATCTGCTGTGCGGGGTCGGTGTCCCCGTAGGGCCGTGAGCCGGTGAGGCACTCGTAGAGCACACAAGCCAGCGAGTAGACGTCAGCGCGGGCGTCCACCTTGCCGGTGAACCGCTCCGGCGCCATGTACGCCAGCGTGCCGATCGCCATGCCCGTGGTCGTCACGGCGGTCTGGCCGAGCCCGTGCGCGATGCCGAAGTCGATGAGGTAGGTGAAGCCGCTGGGATGGACGACGATGTTCGACGGTTTGACGTCGCGATGCACCAGCCCGAGCCGGTGCGCCACATCGAGCGCCGCCGCGACGTGACCGATGACGCCGACCGCGACGGCCGGGGACAGCCGCCCTTCGGCGAGCAGCTTGCCCGCCAGATCGGCCCCCTCCACGAACTGCATGTCGATGTAGAGGCGGCCGTCGATCTCGCCGAACCGGTGGATGCGGGGTATGTGCGGATCGCGCAGTTGCGCCACCGCTTCGGCCTCACGCTCGAATCGCTTGCGATACCCCGCGGCGGCAGCGAGTTCGGCGGGCAAGAGTTTCAACGCCACCCGGCGTGCGGCCACCAGGTCGTAGGCCAGCCACACCTGCCCCATACCGCCCTTGCCGAGCAATCGCTCCAGACGGTAATTCCCGAACCGCACCTCCCCCATCGCGAACCTCCAGTCACCGTTGACATCTGGCCGACCCGGCCTCCGCACGGAGCGGACATCGGAAATCGGCAGGTCACCGCGCGAACGCCGAAGAAATGGCCTTCTTCGGAGCGTAACCCCGCCCCGCACCGCACACCACTGTGGGCTCGATGACAATCGGTCTACTTGCCGGGTTTGGGCTTGTCCTTGCCGTGTCCCTGGTTCGCGTGGTCGGGCTTGCCACGGCCGCGCTTGTCGTCCGCATCCTGCTGAACCGGCCCGTTCGACTCGTCCACGTCGCGCACGGCGACACCGTCGGACGCGGGGAGAACCGGAAGCCAACTCGGTCGACCCGCCGACGACGCGGTGCAGGTGAGCGCGAGACCGTCCACGGTGACACTGTGCACGTCGATCGCCGGGTCGCACGGCTGACCCGCGCCGGGCAGGACGACTATGGGGGCGGAGATCGGCGTCGGCGCGGCCGTGGCGTGCGACGGCGGAGCCGACGGTGACGCGTGCTCCTGGCTCGGGGGCGGCAGCGGCGTGGCGGCCGATCCCGCGTCGGCTGTGTCCGGTCGTCCGATCCATAGCGCCCCGGCCACCGCCGCGACGAGCGCCCCGAACGACGCCAGCGCCAGACGCGGCCCGAGCGGTGTGCGCGATCCGGGCGAGGCGGCGGTGGCGGCCACCGCGCGCGGCGGCGGCAGCACGACGGTCGGCACGGCGGAGGCCAGCTCGACCGTGGTGGCGTCCCGGCCGGTCAGCGCTATGTGCGCGGCCGACGCCAGTTCCCCGGCGCTGGACCAGCGCCGGTCCGGGTCTTTCGCCATGCCGCGTGCGATCACCGCGTCGAGCGCGGGCGGGATCGCCGGATCGAACGCCGAGGCCGACGGCGGGGCCTGGAAGAGGTGGGCGCGCAGCAAACGTGGTGGCTCGCCGTCGTCGAACGGCCTGCGCCCGGTCAGGCATTCGAACAGCACACATGCCAGCGAATACTGATCCGAGCGCGGGCCCCCCACCCCGTCGAACCGCTCCGGCGCCATGTAGGCCAGCGTGCCGACCACATTGCCGGTGGCGGTGATCGCGGGCTGGTCGCTGCGGTGCGCGGTGCCGAAGTCGATCAGGTAGACCGTGCCGGCGGGAGTCACCATGATGTTGGACGGCTTCACGTCGCGGTGCACCAGGCCGGCGCGGTGCGCGATGTCGAGCGCGGTGGCCGTCTGCGCGACGATATCGAGCGCGTGCTCGGGATCCAGCCGCCCCGACCGCCGCAGCAAACCGGCCACGTCGGAGCCCTCGATGAACTCCATGTCGATGTACAGGCGACCGTCGAGCTCGCCGAACGAATGGATCGGCACCAGATGCGGCCCCCGCACCTGGGTGGCGAGCCTGGCCTCCCTGGTGAACCGCTGCCGGAATTTCGGGTCCGCCGCGTACGCGCTGGCCAGCAGCTTCAATGCGACCGCACGGTCGGTGGTGGTGTCGTGTGCGAGCCATACCTCGCCGGTGCCGCCGCTGCCCAGCAACCGATCGAGGCGGTAATGGCCGAACCACAGCTCGCCCATATCGATAGAACCTCCCGCTAGCCTTTTCGTCATGATCGAGCTACCCGAAATCCGCATCGGTATCGCGAAACGCGCAAATGCGACGACGCGGTCATCCGATCATGTCCCAGCGAGGCCGGTCGGCGTCGCGGAATTCGGCGGAGCGCTCGCGGGTCTGCCGGACCACCGGCGCGGCGGAACGGCCGAATGCTGATGGAACCGATCGAGATCAACGCGGGCGCCTGGTACTTGCGCGCCCTGCGCGCCGACGACCGCATCGACGACCGCCCCGCCCTGGCCGCGGGTGGCATCACCGAACCGGACTATGTGGCCCGGCGCGGTGCGGGCTGGGCGGAGGAGACGCACTTCTCGTGGGCGGTCTGCGAACCGACCACGGCCGAGCTGGTCGCCGAGATCGGGGTTACGCCCGCGGGTGACGGCACCGCGGCGGTGAGCGGATGGGCGCGTCCTGGCTACGAGGCCGCCTTGGACGCCGGGCTGCGGTCGGTGCACCGTTTCGTCGAAGGCGCTCTCGGGCTGCGTCCGGTCACGTCCTGATCGATCCTTCTCCCGCACCCACGACGACAACCGCCCTGGTCAGCGCATGACGCCGGTGTGCCCCGTGGAGTAGCGGCCCGGCTGCGGCCAAATGGTGAGCCCGTGCGGCCCTTTGCCCACCGGGATGCGCGCAAGCAGTTCCCAGTTGACGATGTCGATCGCGTACACCTCGTCGTGATGCCGGCCGGAGGCCCAGAAGACGCGACCGTCCGGGGAGATGTTGCCCATGTCGGGACTGCCGCCGCCGGGCACGAACCATTTGCGTACCAGCCCGTGCGCCGCGAAATCCCACACCGAGACGCTGCCTTCGTGCCGGTTGGTGATGAGCATCCGCGCGGAGTCCCGGGTGACGTAGAGGCCGTGCGCTCCCTTGCCGGTCGGCACGAAACCGGTGTTGTCGAAGGTGTGCGCGTCGAAGAGATAGACGCCGTCGGCGGTCATGTCGGCGACGAGGAAGGTGTGCCCGTCCGGGGACAGCTTCACGTCCTGCGGCATACCCGAACGACCGCCGGGCAGGTCGACCAGCTTGACGACCTTGCGCTCGGCGACGTCGAAAACCAGCATGCGCCCGGCGAATTCGCACGAGGCCAGGGCGAACCGGCCGTCGGCGGTGAAGTCCATGTGATCGACTCCCGGGCAGTCGGGCACCGCCATGGCGTGCCGCTTCTGCCAGGTTCGCGGATCGTAGAAATCCAGCGACTTGTCCGCCTCCGCGACGACGAGCGCGTACCGGCCGTCCGGCGTGTAGTACATGTTGTAGGGATCGCGTACGGGGAAGGGGTCACCAGGCTTTCCCGTCCTCGGGTCGATGGGCAACAGGCTGCCCCCGCCGATCGGCAGATCATTGGTGACATAGAGGGTCTGCAGGTCGTAGGACGGCACGACGTGCTGCGGTTCCGAGCCGCCCGCCGGGAAAGTGTCGATCACCTGGAAGGTCTCCGGGTCGATCACAGAGACCGTGTTCGACCGGCTGTTGGGGACGTACACGAGCGAGCGATGGCCGGCCACGGCGGGGCTGAGTTCCCGGTCGGCCACGTACACGTCGGTCGGTGAGAGCGGCGGCGGCATCCCCGGCAGCAGATCGGTCATGTGGGGTGGAAGCGCTGCCGTGGTGGGGGCCGCCGCGGCGGCCGGAGTCGCCATCGCGGTCGAGGCGGTCCGGCTCTGTTCGGTGCCCACCGTGCCCGCGTCGCCGGCCGCGCAGCCGGCCGACGCCGACAACAGCAGCGCGGCCACGAGGTGGGGCGCGCGGCACCGGTACATCCGCTGTCGTTTCACGCGCCGCGCCCTGCCGGAGCGTGGTGAAGACGAGAGGCCATGGGTGCGAAGCCTAGGGACCGGATCCGGCATTCCGGCGCACCCGCGCCGGAGTGCACCGGAATGTCCGGATCGCCCCTACGTGCGCTGTTCGAGGCTGGTCAGGACCCGATCCAGTGCGTCGACGGCCTCGTCCAGTTCGGCGCCGGTGACCGTCAGCGGAGGACGGAACCGGATGCCCCGTTCGCCGGTGCCCAGGATCAGCACGTGCTCGCGCTCGCGCAGCGCGGTGAGCACCTCGTCGCGCAACAGCGGCGACGACAGAGTGATCGCGCACATCAGGCCGCGCCCGCGCGGCTCGCTGACATCGGCGTGCCGGGCGGCCAGGTCGCCCAGCCGTTCGAGCAGGTGCGCCCCCAGCGGCCGGGACCGTTCGATCAGCGCGTCCTGCTCGAGCACCTCCAGGGTGCGCCTGCTGCGCACCATGTCGGCCAGGTTGCCGCCCCAGGTGGAATTGAGCCGGGAGCTGACCGTGAACACGTTGTCGGGCACCTCGTCCACGCGTCCGCCCGCCATGACGCCGCACACCTGGGTCCGCTTGCCGAACGCGACGACGTCCGGCGCCAAGCCGAGTTGCTGGTAGGCCCATGCGGTTCCGGTCATGCCGACGCCGGTCTGCACCTCATCCAGCACGAACAGCGCGTCGTTCTCGTGACACAGCCGCTGCACGGCTTGCAGGAACTGCGGACGCAGATGCCGGTCGCCGCCCTCGCCCTGGATCGGTTCGGCGATGAAACACGCGATGTCGTAAGGATTCTGCTCGAATGCCCGCCGTATCCGGGCGAGTGAGTCGGCCTCCGCCTCCTCGACGTCGAACGCGTCGGTGAGATAGGGCGACTCGATCCGCGGCCAGTCGAACTTCGGGAAGCGCGCGGTCTTCACCGGATCTGTGTTGGTGAGCGACATGGTGTACCCGGTGCGGCCGTGGAACGCGCCGGTCAGATGCAGCACTTTGGCACCGAGTTCCGGTGCGCGGCCATGTGCTTCGTTGTGCCTGCTCTTCCAGTCGAACGCGATCTTGAGGGCGTTCTCCACGGCGAGGCCGCCGCCATCGATGAAGAACAGGTGCGGTAGCCGCGGGTCGCCGAGCACCCGCACGAACGTCTCGACGAAGCGGGCCATCTCGACGGTGTACACGTCGGAGTTGCTCGGCTTGTTCACCGCCGCGGTGAGCAGCTCGGCCCGGAACTGCGCGTCCTCGGCGAGGGCGGGATGGTTCATGCCCAGCGCGTTGGAGGCGAAGAACCCGAACATGTCCAGGTAGGGGCTGCCGTCGCGTTCGTCGACGAGGCGGCAGCCGCGGGAACGGTTGAGGTCGAGTACCAAGTCGAAGCCGTCGGCCAGGATGCTCGCCGACAAGATCTCGTGGACCCTGGCGGCGGGGGTGACCGCCGGGCGGGTGCGTTCCAGTTCGATGGTCACGCCCTGAGGGTACGTAAAAATTTACGGAACCTCTACAACAAAGCGTATTAATTACACAGAATCGTCACCTGTCATAGAATGTCTGCAAGATGATGGTGCTCCGGGTGCGCACGTTGGCGGTGGCTCTGATCTCTTGGAGCAACTGCTCGAGGTGCCGTGGAGACGCCACGCGCACCAGCAGGATGTAGCTTTCCTCACCGGCCACCGAGTGGCAGGCCTCGATGCCGGGGATGTGCTGCAGCACCGCGGGGGCGTCATCGGGTTGCGACGGATCGAGAGGAGTGATCGCGACGAATGCCGACAGCAGCTGGCCGAGCGCTTCGGGATCGACGTGCGCGGTGTACCCGCGGATCACGCCGCGCGCCTCTAATCGGCGGACCCGTGACTGCACCGCGGACACCGACAGACTCGCCTTCTCGGCCAGGTTCGACAAAGTGGCCCGTCCATCGGCCATCAGTTCACGAATCAGCAGGCGATCGATGTCATCGAGTACGGGTCTTGCCGGTGTATCCGCCATCAGCGAAGGCTAACTCAGGCAGCCCGCCTCGTGTCCGGAACCTCATCTCCATCCTCCCGCTATGTGGGACAGACACGCCGCGACGCGGCCGAAAGGTACGGCGGAACAACACATGACCGAGGTACTCGACGATCAGGCCACCGAGCGTCTCGCCGCCCGCGCGGAGGCGGTGTTGCGCCAATTGGGCGCGCCGGCACCGGAACCCGGCGATCTGCTCGCTCGCACTCCGATCACCGGAGGGCAGCTGACCACCTTGCGGTCCAGTTCGCTCGACGAGGTAGACGCCGCGATCGGCCGGGCCGCTAGCGCCTTCCGGACCTGGCGCACGGTTCCTGCGCCCGTTCGGGCCGGGGTCGTGCGCGGCCTCGGCAGGCTGCTCACCGAACACAAGGACGATCTCGCCGAACTCGTCACGCTCGAGGCGGGCAAGATCCCCGCCGAGGCCGCGGGTGAAGTGCAGGAGATGATCGACATCTGCGAATTCGCCGTCGGTCTGTCCAGGCAGCTGTACGGCCACACCATGCCTTCGGAGCGTCCCGGCCACCGGTTGATGGAGACCTGGCATCCGCTCGGCGTGGTCGGGGTGATCTCGGCGTTCAACTTCCCGGTCGCGGTCTGGGCATGGAATACGGCGATCGCGCTGGTCTGCGGCGACACCGTGGTGTGGAAGCCGTCGGAGACGACGCCGCTGACGGCGCTGGCCTGCCACGCGCTGCTGCGGCGCGCGGCGTGCGAGGCGGACGCGGATCCGGAGATCCACCAGTTGATCCAGGGCGCGAGCGCCGTCGGCTCCCGTCTCGTCGACGACGCACGGGTGGCGCTGGTGAGCGCGACCGGCTCGGTGCGGATGGGCCGGTTGGTGGCGCCGCGGGTGGCCGAGCGGCTCGGGCGCTGCCTGCTCGAACTGGGCGGCAACAACGGCGCGATCGTCACCGCCTCCGCTGACCTCGACCTCGCGGCGCGGGCCATCGTGTTCGCCGCGGCGGGCACGGCCGGGCAACGCTGCACCACGTTGCGGCGGCTGATCGTGCACCGCGGCGTGGCGGGCCCCCTGCTGGACCGGCTCGAGCGGGCGTACCGGCAACTGCCGGTGGGCGATCCGTTCGACGACGGCGTGCTGGTCGGACCGCTGATCGACGGCAAGGCCTACACCGGGATGCGCGCGGCGCTGGACAAGGCCGTGACCGACGGCGGCGAACTGGTCTGCGGCGGTGAGCGAGTCGAGGGATTCGGCGACGACGCCTACTACGTCCGGCCCGCCATCGTGCGCATGCCCGCCCAGACCGCGGTGGTGCGGGAGGAGACCTTCGCGCCGATCCTGTACGTGCTCACCTACGACGACTTCGATCGCGCGATCGCCATGCACAACGAAGTGCCGCAGGGCCTGTCCTCGGCCATCTTCACCACCGACCAGCGCGAGGCCGAGCGTTTCCTCGCCGCCGACGGATCCGATTGCGGGATCGCCAATGTCAACATCGGCACCTCCGGCGCCGAGATCGGCGGCGCCTTCGGCGGCGAGAAGCAGACCGGCGGCGGCCGCGAATCCGGCTCGGACTCGTGGAAGGCGTACATGCGCCGAGCCACCAACACCGTCAACTACTCCACCGACCTTCCCCTCGCCCAAGGCATCGAATTCGGCTGATCCGAGACCGCAAATATGCCGCCCTACCAGCACGATTGGGTTGTTCGCTCCCCTGTTGTGTAGTGTTGTCCCTACCGACGCGGGGTGGAGCAGCTCGGTAGCTCGCTGGGCTCATAACCCAGAGGTCGCAGGTTCAAATCCTGTCCCCGCTACTACGAAACGGCTCGGAGCAGATCGCTCCGGGCCGTTTCTCTTTTGCCGGACCAGTCGGTACGGCAGCCGCGATCCGAGCCCGAGCAGCGCGCAGAGCGCTCGCCTCCGGACCGGGCCGGGGCGGAAAAAGCAGGGATGTCGCATACCGCGACACGTCGCATATTTGCCCGATCTCTGTCCCGCGGATCACAGCGGAATACCCGGCGGAATAACCCGCCGCATACCCATCGCCGCCGAACTTTGCAAAGCACTAGTTAAAAGATGGTT
The DNA here is from genome assembly GCF_053586955.1 of Nocardia sp. NPDC003726. NCBI lineage: Bacteria > Bacillati > Actinomycetota > Actinomycetes > Mycobacteriales > Nocardiaceae > Nocardia > Nocardia sp. NPDC003726. The sequence continues at coordinate 11,036 of NZ_JBSFNF010000045.1, forward strand.
ACAGCGCGGCCCTGCATTGGTGACGCCCGAGTTGTCGTGTCACGATGCTTTCCGGTCACCCGGACAATTCATCCCGAAGTGTTCTCCCGCAGGCAACCCCCGGTTCCATCACCGCACCCGGCTTGTCTCCTTCGGCGTGTTCGTAATGATTCGATCGCCAATGTCGGCCATCTCTGCGTGCAACGACGACAATTTGTGAGGAAAGTTCCGCGTGAGTGATTTCTGGAATGTGAGCACGTCTTCGGCGTGTCTGGGCGTCGGCATTTCGTTGTTCGGCGTCGTCGCCTACCTGGCGGGGATACTGGAGGGCAACACCAGGCCGCGCATCGCATCGTGGGCGGCTTGGTGCACCGCGAACACCGTGTTCGCAGTGGTGGCGTACCTCGATGGCGGCTATCTCGCCGCGGCCATCAACGCCGCGGCGGCGGCCATGAACGCGGCGGTCATCGCCGTCGGCCTCACCCGCGGGTCCGGTCTGCGACCGGAGGACAATATCGATTGGGCCTGCCTGGTTTCTTCGATCGCGTGCGTGCTGGTGACGGTCGGTGTATCGGAAAAGGCGTTCGGCGCGCTGTTCGCGATCTGCGCGAATCTCATCGCCACCATTCCGACGCTCCGGCACGTGTGGTCCGAACCGCGTGAGGAAACCTGGCAGACGTTCGCCGCGAACGCACTCGCCAACAGCCTCGGACTGCTCGGCGTGCTGATGGTGAGCGGCTTCGAATTCGCGTCCATCGCCGGGCCGATGATTTCCACGGCGGGCAATGCCGTTCTGGTCGCGCTTGCCGTCGGCCGTGCGCGAACAGCCGATGCGGCGACGGCGCCGGTGAAAGTCGGCTGATCGGCTGCGCTCGCTCAGCCTCGATGCGGTCATCGACCGCCGACCGGCAGGTCGCGCCCGGCGCCCGTCTTCCGGCGCGCGTCGGGCGCAGCAGCGCACGTGCGCGAGCGCGGCGTCCGCTACCGCTATCCTTCGATCTCAGCGACCCGATGACCAGCTGATTCGTTCCGGGCAAGAGTTCTGTCGCCGCTACGGCCGCGACACCGAACGGCTTGCCACGAATGCGAAGGAGAGAGCTGTGCGGCGCAGGGCGATGCTCAAGGGGTGTGCGGCGGCGGTCGCCGTGCCGATGTTCGCCGCCTGCGGTCTGTTGGACGGCGACGCGCGAGCGGTGGACGAGTTGGCCTTCGACCCCGACGACTTCACGACGCGGAAGAAGACCGTCGCCACTTTCGAGCGGGACAAGAAGGTGACCTATCGGTTCTACGACAACGTCGTCTACGTGGCGAAGCCGGTGGACAAGACGTATCAGAGCTTGAACATCAGCGTCCCTGTCGAGATCGAGGGAAATTCCGTCGACGCGAGCAGAGCTCCGATCCTCTTCAGCAACTCCGTCGGCGGATACCTGTCGTCGGCGGCGAAGAACGACGAGCCGGACGGCGGGGCGAACCGCAACCGCGACCTCGCGCTCGCGGCCGGTTATGTCGTGGTCGAGCCCGGTGTGCGCGGGCGCGACCTGGTCTCACCCGACGGCACGAATTACGGCGTGGCCCCCGCGGCCATCATGGATCTCAAGGCCGCGGTCCGATACCTCCGGCACAATTCCGGCCGGGTTCCGGGAAACACCGACCGGATCGTAGCCACCGGGGTCAGCGCGGGCGGCGCGCTGTCCGCGCTGCTCGCCGCCTCCGCCGACAACCGGATGTACGACCGGTATCTCGCCGAACTCGGCGCGGCGGACGCGAGCGACGCCGTTTTCGCCGCCGCTCCCTACTGCCCGATCACCGACCTGGAACACGCGGACATGGCTTACGAGTGGAACTGGGGCGCCAACCCCGTGCGCTCCGGCGAATTCGACGCGACGGCCTCGCACGATCTGAGCACGGCGTTCCCGGACTACCAGGCCGCACTGGAACTGCAGGGCGGGGACGGCTTCGGGCTCATCACGGCCGCCAACTACGGCAACTACCTGGTGCGCACCTATCTGGAACCGGCGGCGACCAAGTATCTGCACGCCCTGCCCGACGCCGACCGTTCGAGTTACTTGGCGGCCAACACCTGGATCACGTGGTCGGGCGACCGGGCGGAGTTCACTTGGCCGAACTTCCTCGCCCACGTGGGCGAGCGGAAGAAAGGCGTGCCCGCGTTCGACGCTTTCGACCTGTCCTCGGCCGAGAACAACCTCTTCGGTTCCGGCAACGTCAAGGCCAGGCATTTCACCCTCTTCAGCCTGCGGAAAGCGACGGGTGACCCGGGGGCGGTACTCGACAGCGACCTGCCCGAGAAGATCAGCATGATGAACCCGATGTTCTTCCTCCGGCAGCGCAATCCCGCCCGGGCGAAGCACTGGTGGATTCGCGTCGGCACCAAGGACACCGACGCGTCGCTGACCATTGTGGGCAATCTCGCCGCGAGTCTGGCGAATCTGGGTGACCAGGTCGACGCCGCGATGTATTGGGACGCGGGACACGCCAGCAATGAGGACGCGGCGGATTTCGTCGCGTGGATCGGCAAGGTCACCGGTTACACGGCGTGAGGCGTTTGCCGAGCGGCGAAGACCTGCCGAGGCGTCGATCCGAGCACCCACGCCGCGCCCGCCCACCCCGCGGGCCGCGCAGCCGCTAGCAGCGCGGCGGCTCGATACCGAGTTCCCGCAGGCGTTCGGCGTAGTCGGCGACGTTGGCGAGCTTGATGTCCTCATATCCGCGCACCACGTCGGCGAGGGCCGCCGCACGCACCGCGCGGTCGTAGCCCGATCGGTCCAGCGCCTCCGCGAGGTCTGTCACCATCGCGGTGTAGTGCGCCCGCAACTCGCGTTCCACGCGTCGCACGTGCGCGTATCCGAACGGATCGAGCTTGGTGCCGCGCAGGCGTTTGCCCTTGGCGAGCAAGCGCAGGGCGAAGTGGCTGCCCGGTCCCATCCCGATCTTGTCCTTGCGTCCCAGCGCGCGCAGGACCGGCGGGTGCAGCCGATAGGTGAGATTCGCCCCGTCGGGCACCTGCGCGGCGACCTCGGCCAGAAACGCCGGATCGGTGAGCAGGCGCGCCACCTCGTACTCGTCCTTGTACGCCGTGAATTTGTACAGCCCGCGCGCCACCTGTTCGCTGAACTCGGTGCGGTCGGTCACCCGGCGCTCGGCAGCCCATACGCGTTGCATCGTGGCGACGTAGTCGCGCGCCACCGCGACGCTCTGGAAGCCGATCAGTTCGACGGCCCGCAGCTCGACCAGCCGCCGCGTCTCGCCCGTCGCGGTCAGCCCGTCGAACAGGTCCGCGGGCACCTCCACAGGGGTGGGTTCGGTCGTGCGGCGGGTGGTGGCCGCGGCGAACTCATCGGGCCGCGCGATCGCGACCCGGCCCCAGCGGAAGGCCGCGAGGTTGGCGTCCACGGCAACGCCGTTGATCTCGATGGCCTCCTCGATCGCCCAGCCGGGCAGCCGCAGACCGCCGGTCTCGTAGGCGGCGCCGACCAGCAGGAAGTTCGCGGCGGCGGTGTTGCCGAAGAGCGCCTCCGCGGCGGCGAGGGCGTCGAAGGACCGCACCGAACGCGAAACCTGTTCCAATCGCCGCAGCAGCACCCCCTCGCCGGGATAGGTGACGGACCGGTCGTAGACCATGTCCCCGGTCGGGGTCTCGCTGGTGGAGGCGACCGAGACGGTCGTCGCGGCACTGCCGTAGGCCAGATTCTTGTTGTCGGTGGCGGCCAGCAGATCGAAGGCCACGATGCAGTCGGCGGAGGCGGGGGCCAGCCGGTTGGCCGGTTCCAGCGCGCCGACGGCGAAACGCAGGTGCGAGACCACCGGCCCGGCCTTCTGACTCATGCCGATCTGGTCCAGGCTCGCCACCTCGTACCCGGCGCGCATCGCGGCGGTCGCCAGGACCTGGTTGACGGTGACGATGCCGGTGCCGCCGATGCCGGCGAGGAAGACGTTCTGCGTGGTCGCCGGCGGTTCGTGCACGAGTTCCGGCAGCCGCGGCGGCCGCGGCGCGCGACCGGCTCCGCGCGGCTTCCGCTCGGCCGGATCGGGCAGCTCCACCGTGACGAACGCGGGACAGTCGCCCTTCAGGCAGCTGTAGTCGGTGTTGCACGAGGTCTGGTCGATCCGCGTCTTGCGTCCGAACTCGGTGTCCACCGGCTGCACCGACAGGCAGTTGCTCTGGACACCGCAGTCACCGCAGCCTTCGCACACCGCCTCGTTGACGACCACCCGGGTGCGGCGCACCGGCAGGGCGCCGCGCTTGCGCTGCCGTCGCGCGTCGGCCGCGCAGTGCTGGTCGTAGATCAGCACCGTGACGCCGGGGACCTCGCGCAGCGCGCGCTGCGCTTCGTCGAGCCGGTCGCGGTGCCACAGCGAGGTGCCGGGCGCGAGATCGCGCTTGCGGTAGCGCTCTGGCTCGTCGGCGCAGACGATGATGCGCCGGACGCCCTCGATCGCGAGCTTGTGGGTGAGCATCGGCACCGTGAGCGCGCCCTCGGCGTGCTGCGCGCCGGTCATCGCGACCACGTCGTTGTGCAGCAGCTTGAACGTGATGTTCACGCCCGCGGCGACGCACGCCTGCACGGCGAGCTGGCCGGAGTGGAAATACGTTCCGTCGCCGATGTTCTGGAACAGGTGCGGCACGTCGGTGAACGGCGCCTGGCCGATCCACTGCGCGCCCTCCCCGCCCATCTGGGTGAGCCCGGTGACCTTGCTGTCGCTACGGCCGGACATGGTCACCAACGTGTGGCAGCCGATGCCGCCGCCCGCCAGCGAGCCCTCCGGGACAGCGGTGGAACGGTTGTGCGGGCAACCGCTGCAGAAGTAGGCCGCGCGCTTGGCGGGCAGCACCGACAGCGACAGCGGCTGCGGCAGCGGGCGTTTCAGTTCGAGGCGCCCGTCGAGCAGGCGGCGCAGCGGCGCGGCGATGCGTCCCGAGGTCAGTTCGCCGTCGGCGGCGAACAGCGGGCGGCCGGCGTGATCGCGCTTGCCGAGGATCTCGGGTGCGCCCGCGACGCCGTAGAGGATGTCGCGAATCTGGGTCTCGACGAACGCGGTCTTGTCCTCGACGACGATCAGCCGGTCGAGCCCGGCGGCGAACTCCCGGACCCGGTCCGGCGCGACGGGATACGGCATTCCGATGCGCAGCAGGCGGATACCCGCGCCGTACAGAGCGTCGTCGTCGGCGCCGAGGTCGAGCAGCGCTTGGCGGACCGCGTCGAAGGTGGTGCCGGTGGCGGCGATGCCGATCGTGGCGCGGGCCGGGTCGACCTCGATCACGTCGAGCCCGTTGCGGGTGCTGTAGGCGCGCACCAGTTCCCAGCGGGGGCCGTAGAGGTCGGCCTCGGCGAGCAGGCTGTCGGCCGGCGCGGCCATCGGACGCTGCCGGTAGTGGAATCGCCGCCCTTCCCACTCGATTTCGGGCATGACGATATCGATGTCACCCACCGAACCGTCCACCGTCCACGCGCCGTCGGCGACGTCGGCGACGATCTTCAAGGCCACCAGGCAGCCCGACGCGCGCGAGAGGGCGACGCCGTGCAGGCCCATGGTGACGACCTCGCGGGCGTTGCGCGGGAACAGCACGGGAATGTTCATCGCGGCCAACGAGCGCTCACTCACCGCGGGCACGGTGGAGGACTTGGCCGCCGGATCGTCACCGACCAGCAGCAGGACGCCGCCGCGCGGATTCACCCCGTACATGTTGGCGTGGCGCAGCGCGTCGGTCGCGCGGTCGAGGCCGGGGCCTTTGCCGTACCAGACGCCGACGACGCCGTCGTGGGTCGGCCTCCCCGCGGGCAGATCCGCCTGGCTGCCCCACACGGAGGTCGCGGCCAGTTCCTCGTTCAATCCCGGGACGAACGAGATGTCGTGCTCGGCGAGCACCTCCGGCATGCCGGACAGCATCTTGTCGACGCCGCCGAGCGGACTGCCCTGATACCCGGACACGAACGTGCCCACCCGCCGCCCGGCGCGCAGATCGCGCACATGCTGCTCGACCAGCTGCCGCGCGATGGCCTGCACGCCGGTGAGGACAACGGTCCCCGAGCCGACGCGGTAACGGTCGGCCAGGTCGTAGGCAGCCGCGGTCAGATCGCGGTCGGCGAGCTCGGTCATAGGGATCCACCCGTCTGCCCGGCGCCGGTCCGGCGCTGAGCCTTGTTGAGCACTTGTTGCCGATATCGTGGTCCTGAAGAACTGAACGCACAACCTTTACGTGTCAAATTGAGCAGTATGCACATTCAAGAGGTACTCGGATGGGCACGAGCTAAGCACAGTGCGAGGTGCATGTGACGACGCGCACACCACCGCGGCGCGTCGATCCGGCCGTCCGCCGGTGAGCCGCACCCGTGCCACACCGCGCATCCTCCGCCGCACGCGCGCCCACCTGTGTGAAGGTGGAAAGGTGGCACTGCGCAGGATGGGCACGGCGATCGTCGCCGCTCTGACCTTCGGAACGCTGACCGCGTGCGGGCAGCAAGCGGACCCGGCCGTGCCCGCCACCGCGGAGCGCACCGAGGAAGCGGCGGCGGGAATGCCTGCCGACCCGGGACCACGGCGATTCGCGGGCGGGACGATGGTCGTCATCCCGCATGCCGCGGATCTGGAATCCAGTTCGGCACTGCCCTTCTCGGAGTACGACACCGAGGACGGGACGGACAAGCTCGGCATCCACATCCCCGGCCCGGTCGGCTGTCCGAGCATCGGGTTCACCGCGCGGGTGGAGGAATCCGCCGACCGGGTGAACGTGCGGCTGATCCACGGTCTGCATCGCGGCATGCCGCCGTGCCAGGGCGCGAACCCGGAGCAGAAGCGCGAGTACGGCGTGGTCGTCGTGGACCTGCAACGCCCGCTGGGCGGACGGACGGTGCTCAGCTTCACATGAGCCACACGACGAGGGGCAGGGCCGACGCGCGACCGGGTAGGCCGCCCCCGTTAGTGATCTTGTCGAATGGCGAGCCCCGGGCATTGTGAGTTGTCCGGTTCGTCTGTTCCGGTGCGGCGCCAGGCGGGGGTCGGGCGCTATTTTCGCAGCGGATGGTGCCGCCTTCGCGGCTACCGGCGGTCCCGGAGTCGAAGGAGGTGCGGCAGTCCGCCATGATCGACTCAGGGTCGCTGCGGCGGCGGTTCCTTCCGCTCTGCCCCGCAGCGAAGGTTCGCTGCGGCTTTCCGTGTAGTGCCGATCCGTCCGAAGCACTGGCGCCGTGGCCGGCAGGCCGCGCGACGGTGGGTCGGTGACGGCTGACTTTCGAAGGAAACCCGTGTCCAGAGTTCCGTTCCGGATCGCGATCCTGCTGGTGAGCATCGTCTCGCTGGGCCTGCTCGGCCTGCCAGCGACGGCTCAGCCCCTGTATCCCACTCCTGATCCCGACCCCTTCTACGCGGCGCCGCCCGACCTGGGGGCGCTCGCCCCCGGCGACGTCGTGCGGGCCCGCAGGATCGACACCGGTATGTATGTCGGGACCGAGGGCTGGCAAGTGGCATTCCGCTCCACGAATTCGCAGGGCAACCCCGTCATGGGCATCACGACCGTCCTGATGCCCGCCGGTGTGAAGAACCCGCCGCTGGTCTCCTACCAGGCGCTGATCAATTCGCTCGGCACCCAGTGCAATCCGTCGCGCTCGCTGTTCAACGGCGAACTGCAGGACGCGGTCGGCGCGATGCTGCCCATCGGACGCGGATGGGCGATCTCGTTGCCGGACTATCTCGGCCCTACCTCCGCGTACGGCGCGGCGCGCCTGGCCGGCATGATGACCCTCGACAGCGTCAGGGCCGTTCGCAAGGTCGCCGAACTCGGGTTGTCCGACTCTCCCGTCGCCATAGCGGGCTACTCCGGCGGCGGCATGGCCACCGCGTGGGCCGCCGCCATGCAGCCCACCTACGCTCCGGATCTGAAGCTCACCACCGCCGTTGCCGGCGGCATCCCCGCCGATCTGGAGGAAATGGCGATGTCGCTCGGCTTCGAGCCGCACCCGGGGTTCGGCCTGGCTTTCGCCGCCGCCATGGGGCTGGAACGGGAGTACCCGGATCGGCTGCCGATCTCGGATCAGCTCAACGAGAACGGTCTGTGGTTCCGGGAATTCACTCACGACGCCTGCCGCAGGTTCCTGCTCTTCCACGGCGCCTTCCGCAGCGCGGAGCAGATGGCGGCGTCCAAGAGCCTGATGGACAGCCCGGAGGCGCACGCGGTGCTGCGCGAGAACAGCCTGCGGTACTTCGACGGCGTGCCGGCCGTGCCGACCTATCTGTGGCAGGGCCGGTTCGACGAACTCACCTTCTACAAACCCGTCGCCGAGGTCGCCGACCGGTACTGCAAGGCGGGTGCGCCGGTGACGTTCCACACCGTCGACATCTCCGAGCACATGACCGCGGCGGCCGCCGGATTCGCGGACGCGTGGAACTACGTGGAGGCCAGGTTCCGCGGCGAACCCGCACCGACCAGCTGCTGAACCCGATCGAAGCGGCCCGGGAGTGCCTGTCCCGGGCCGCTCAGGCGGTGAAGTGCAATGTCCATTCGCCGCGATAGTGCAGGCGGGTGACGCTGCCGGGAGGGATGTCGATCCGCCAGAACGATTTCGGCGGGGCGTCCAGCGTCACCAGCAGCGCGGCCCGCACGACCGCCGGGTGGGTGACCGCGATCGTGGACACCGACCGCGCGGCGACCTCGGCCATCCACAGCCTGGTCCGTTCGATCACGTCCAGCACGGATTCGCCGCCGTGCCCGCGGAACGCCGGGTCGGTCAGCCAGGCATAGAGTTCGTCCTGGGGCACCGACATCAGTTCGCCGCCGCGCCAGGCGCCCGCGTCCAGGTCGCGCAGCCGGTTGTCCTCCTCGCCCGGCAATCCCAGCAACGCGGCGGTCTCCACCGTCCTGCGTTCCGGGCCGGTGAGCACCCGCTGGGCGGTGAGCGGGCCGCACCCGGCCACCGCCCGCCTGCCCGCCTCGGTGAGCGATTCGTCGACCGGGAAACGTGCCTTCCGCATCGCCTCGGTCATCCCATGGCTGACCAGGTCGAGTCTGAGCACCTTTTGCACCTGTCGAAGCGTACGGGCCGCCCTCGGCGGACGCTGTTCGTTTGCTCGCGGGTTCGGTCGCGAATCGGTACCGGCGTGCTTGTCGGTGCGCCGGTGCACACTGAACCCATGGCCCAGTTCTCCCGCGCGACCCAGGAGTGGTTCGACGGCGCGTTCCCCGCGCCGACCTCCGCTCAGCTCGGGGCGTGGAAGGCGATCGCGGCGGGCGAGCACACCTTGGTCGTCGCGCCCACCGGGTCCGGCAAGACCCTCTCGGCGTTCCTGTGGGCGATAGACCAGCTGGCGGGCCGGGAGCGGCGGCCGGAGCGGGCGGGCACCTCGGTGCTGTACGTGTCCCCGTTGAAGGCGCTGGCGGTGGACGTGGAACGCAATCTGCGTGCGCCGCTGGTCGGTGTCACGCAGACCGCCAAGCGCCTGGGACTACAGCCCCCGGAGATCACCGTCGGCGTCCGCTCCGGCGACACCAGCGCGTCGGATCGGCGGTCCATGCTGCGCACCCCGCCCGACATCCTGATCACCACGCCGGAGTCGCTGTTCCTCATGCTCACCTCGGCCGCGCGCGAGACGCTGCGGGAGGTGCGCACGGTGATCGTGGACGAGGTGCACGCGATCGCCGGCTCCAAGCGCGGTTCGCACCTGGCGCTGTCGCTGGCGCGACTGGATCTGCTGACCGAGCGGCCCGCCCAGCGCATCGGGCTGTCGGCGACGGTACGGCCGCCGGAGGAGGTGGGGCGGTTCCTGGTCGGCAACGCGCCGATCACGCTGGTCGCGCCGCAAGCGCCGAAGACGTTCGACCTGTCGGTGCGCGTGCCGGTGGCGGACATGACCGAGCCGGGCGACTCCGACCAGCCTGGATCGATCTGGCCGCACGTGGACGAGGCGATCGTCGACCTGGTGCTCGAGCACCGGTCCTCGATCGTGTTCGCGAACTCCCGCAGGCTGGCCGAGCGGCTCACCGCCCGGCTGAACGAGGCGTACGCGGCGCGGCTGGGCGAGCCGGTGGAGACCGAGCACAAGCCGCCCGCCCAGCTCGGCCCGTCCACCGAGGTGATCCACGGCGCCGGGCCGTTGCTGGCGCGCGCGCACCACGGCTCGGTCAGCAAGGAGCAGCGAGCGCTGATCGAGGACGATCTCAAGAGCGGGCGGCTGCGCTGCGTGGTCGCGACCAGCAGCTTGGAACTGGGCATCGACATGGGCGCGGTGGACCTGGTGGTCCAGGTGGAGGCCCCGCCATCGGTGGCGAGCGGGTTGCAGCGGATCGGCCGGGCGGGGCATCAGGTCGGCGAGATCTCGCGCGGGGTGATCTTTCCCAAACACCGCACCGACGTCATCCACTGCGCGGTGGCGTCGCAGCGGATGACGGCCGGGCAGATCGAGGCGATCCAGATCCCGGCGCATCCGCTGGACATCCTCGCGCAGCAGACCGTCGCCGCCTGCGCGCTCGACCCGATCGACGTCGACGCGTGGTTCGACGTCGTGCGCGGCACAGGCAGTTACGCCTCGCTGCCGCGCTCGGCCTACGAATCGGTGCTCGACCTGCTCTCCGGGCGGTATCCCTCCGACGAGTTCGCCGAACTGCGTCCCCGGCTGGTCTGGGATCGCGACGCGGGCACCCTCACCGGGCGGCCCGGCGCGCAGCGGCTGGCCGTGACCTCGGGCGGAGCGATTCCCGATCGCGGCATGTTCGCGGTGTACATGGTGGGCGAGAAGGCCTCGAGGGTCGGGGAACTCGACGAGGAGATGGTGTACGAGTCCCGGGTCGGCGACGTGTTCGCGCTCGGGGCGACGAGCTGGCGGATCGAGGAGATCACCTTCGATCGGGTGCTGGTGACGCCCGCGTTCGGGCAGCCGGGCCGGTTGCCGTTCTGGCACGGTGACGGGCTGGGTCGCCCCGCCGAACTCGGCGCGGCGCTCGGCGAGTTCGTGCGCACGGTCGCGCAGGACCGCGCCGCAGGACCGGCGAGTGCGGAGAAGACGTCGCGGCGCGACGGCGGTACACCGCCGAAAACGTCCAAAAGAACTCGCGCGCAGTCGTTTCCGAAGAGCATCGACACGGGCGGCGCGGCTGCCGTAGCGGTGCAGGAGCCGGTCGCGGACCTCATGCTCTCCGCCGGTCTGGACGACAACGCGACCGCCAATCTCCTGACTCTCCTGGACGAACAGCGCACCGCGACCGGCCACCTGCCCACCGACCGCACCCTGGTGGTGGAGCGGTTCCGCGACGAACTCGGCGACTGGCGGCTGGTGCTGCACTCGCCCTACGGCCTCCCGGTGCACGCCCCGTGGGCGCTGGCCATCGGCGCGCGGTTGCGGGAGCGGTTCGGCGTCGACGCCGCGCCGAACGCCTCCGACGACGGCATCGTCGTGCGGCTGCCCGACACCACCGACGATCCGCCCGGCGCCGAACTGTTCGTCTTCGAGGCCGACGAGATCGACGACATCGTCACCGAGCAAGTGGGCGGCTCGGCGCTGTTCGCCTCCCGATTCCGGGAATGCGCCGCGCGCGCACTGCTGCTGCCGCGCCGCGACCCGGGCAAACGAGCCCCGCTGTGGCAGCAGCGGCAGCGCTCGGCCCAGTTGCTGGACGTGGCGCGCAAGTTTCCCGAGTTCCCGATCCTGTTGGAGACGGTGCGCGAATGCTTGCGCGACGTCTACGACCTGCCGTCGCTGCGCGAACTGCTCGGCCAGGTGGGGCGGCGGCGGATACGGCTGGTCGAGGTGGAGACCGCGACGCCGTCACCGTTCGCCAACGCTCTGCTGTTCGACTACATCGGGCAGTTCATGTACGACGGCGACAGCCCGCTGGCCGAGCGGCGCGCCGCCGCGCTGTCGCTCGATTCCGGCCTGCTCGCCGAACTGCTCGGCCGGGTCGAGCTGCGCGAACTGCTCGACGCCGCGGTCATCGAGCAGACCGAGCGCGAACTGCAGCGGCTCACCCCCGAGCGGCACGCGCGCGACGCCGAGGGTCTGGCGGATCTGCTGCGGCTGCTCGGGCCGCTCACCGCCGCCGAAGCCGCCGAGCGCTGCGAGGACGACCCCGTCGGCTGGTTCGAGAGCCTGGTGTCCGCCCGTCGTGCGCTGGAGGTCTCCTTCGCGGGGCGCACCTGGTGGGTCGCGGTCGAGGACGCGGCCCGGCTGCGCGACGCGCTCGGGGTTCCGCTGCCGATCGGCACGCCGTCGGCGTTCATCGAGCCGGTGGCCGATCCGCTCGGCGATCTGATCGGCCGCTATGCCCGCACCCACGGCCCGTTCGGCACGGAGGCGGTGGCGGCCAGGTTCGGCCTCGGCACCGCGGTCGCCGCTACCGCGCTGCATCGGCTCGCCGCGGAGAAACGCGTGGTCGAGGGCGAATTCACGCCGGGGGCGGCCGGGTCGGAATGGTGCGACACGCAGGTGCTGCGCCGACTGCGCCGCAGGTCGCTCGCCGCCGCGAGACATGAGGTCGAGCCGGTCTCGACCGCCGCGTTCGGACGATTTCTCCCGTCCTGGCAGCACGTCGGCAGTGGCGAGCTGCGCGGCGTCGACGGCGTAGCGGCCGTGGTGGAACAGCTCGCGGGCGTGCCGATCCCCGCGTCGGCCTGGGAATCGCTCGTCCTGCCCGCGCGGGTGCGCGACTACACCCCCGCCATGCTCGACGAACTCATGGCGACCGGCGAGGTGATCTGGTCCGGGCACGGCGCGATCACCGCCAAGGACGGCTGGATCGCGCTGCATCCGGCCGAGCAGGCGCCGTTCAGCCTCGCGCCGCCGGACGACATCGAGCTCACCGAGGTCCAGTTGCGCCTGCTCGCCGCGCTGGGCGCGACCTTCGTGCCGTGGACGCCACCCGGCCGAGCGGAAGATCGAGTGCCCGTGCCGTTGGACGAGCCGGATCCGCCCATCGGCAGCGCGGCCGACGGTCACGGCGCGCACCGGCGCTCCGATGTGGCCGAGCCCCCTGGTAGCGCCACACCGAACGGGTCGGGCGACGGCCGACGTGGAAGACGATCACCGGTCGGTCCGGAAGACGCGGCCGGTGTGGGGAATCCGGTCTCCGCTGCTCCCGCGGAACGCCTGATCCCCGTGCCGCAGGGCGGCGGCGCGTACTTCTTCCGCCAGCTCTCCGACGCCACCGGCCTGCTCGACGACAGCGCGGCGGCCTCGGCACTGTGGGAACTGGTCTGGGCCGGAATGGTTTCCGGTGACACGTTCGCGCCGGTGCGAGCACTGCTGTCCGGCACAACCCGGACCACCACGGCCCACCGCACGCCCCGGCGCGCGCCGCGGGGGCGGGCCTACCTGCCCCGGCCGAGCATGCCCACCCGTTCCGGCCCGCCGTCGGTCGCCGGGCGCTGGTCCCTGCTCCCGGAGCGGATCTCGGACAACACGCTGCGCGCCCACGCGACCGCGGATCTGCTCTTGGAGCGCTACGGCGTGCTGACCAGGGGGTCGGTACAGAACGAAGGCGTACCGGGCGGGTTCGCGCTGATGTATCGGGTGCTCACCGAGTTCGAGGACCGTGGCCGCTGCCGTCGCGGCTATTTCGTCGATTCGCTGGGCGGCGCGCAGTTCTCCACCACCGATGTGGTGGACCGGCTGCGCTCCTTCGACCCAGAACGCGCCCGTCCCGAGTCCAGGGAGCCCACCGGCACGGTGCTGGCGCTGGCCGCCTGCGATCCGGCGAACCCGTACGGCGCGGCACTGGCCTGGCCGAAGAGCGACGTCGAGGGCGGGCATCGCCCGGGACGCAAAGCCGGGGCGCTGGTCGTGCTCGTCGACGGCGAACTGGTCTTGTACCTGGAGCGGGGCGGCAAGACCCTGCTCACCTTCACCGAGGACCCCGACGCCCGCCGCGCCGCCGCCGCGGCGCTCGCCGACCTGGTCCGCCGCCGCAGGGTGGACTCGCTGGTCATCGATCGGGTCAACGGAGAGACCGTGCACGGCAACACGTTCGCCGGATTCCTCACCGAAGCGGGTTTCTCCGCCACTCCGCGCGGCCTGCGCCTCCGGAGCCGCCCGTGAGCCCGCGACCCTACGCCGACGCACCGGAGTCGCCCCATGCCTGAGGGGGACACCGTCTTCCTGGCCGCGAAGCGGCTCCGCGCGGCCTTGGTGGGAAAAGAACTGACGCGCAGCGATTTTCGTGTCCCGCGGTACGCCACGGTCGACCTGCGCGGTCAGGTGGTCGAGAGCGTCGGCAGTTACGGCAAGCACCTGTTCATCCGGACGCCGATCGTGAGTGTGCACACCCATTTGAAGATGGAGGGCAGCTGGCGGGTGTTCCACTGCGGTCAGCGCTGGACGAAACCCCGCGTCGCCGCGCGGGTGGTGTTGAGCACCGGGGATGTCGAGGCCGTCGGATTCTCCTTGGGCACCGTCGAGGTCGTGCGGGTACGCGACGAGCACCGCGTCGTCGACCATCTCGGCCCCGACCTGCTCGGCCCGGATTGGGATGCGGCGGAAGCCGTCCGGCGACTGGAGCGGTATCCCGACCAGCCCATCGGCGTCGCCCTGCTGGACCAGCGCAATCTGGCCGGTATCGGGAACATCTTCCGCAGCGAGGTCTGCTTTCTGCGCCGCGTCCACCCCGCGACCAGGGTGGGGGATGTCCCGGATCTGCTGGCCTTGGTCAACGAAGCACATCGCATTCTCACCGAGGCGGTCGCGAAGCCGCCCCGGCGCCCTCTGGCCTATGGCCGTACCCATCGCCCGTGCCAGCGCTGCGGCACCCCACTCGTGGCCGGCCTACTCGGTGACAGCGCACCGGATTACGACCGGGTGGTGCAGCGGGAGCGCGGCATCTTCTTCTGCCCTCGCTGTCAGCCTGTTCCGGCGGAATGATCGTTTCTCCCGGCATCCGGACGCAGTGATCCGCCGCTCCGGTGAATCGCTGTGTCCCAGTCGATATCAGCCGACAACTCTTGACGCGCACCTCCCGCCCACCTAACTTACAAATTGTCAGTTATGACGGGAGGCAGCATGAGCGACCCACGGCGATACGTGGTGATCGGTGGCGGACTGGCCGGGCTCGCCTCGGCGGTCTGGCTGGCGGAGGCGGGCAAGCAGGTCACCCTGCTCGAGCGCAGAGGCAGGCTCGGCGGACGCACCCACGCCATGCGCGCCGAGGCGGTGGACGATCCGCCGGACAACGGCCAGCACGTGATCGCCAGCGGATACGACCACCTGTTCCGCTATCTGACGAGCGTCGGCACACGCCAATACGTCGCTTTCCCCCACGGCGGCACACTGCGCTGGCCCGGCGGGCGCAGCGTCACCATGCGCACCAAAGGAATCGCCGCACTGCGCACGCTGTCCGGCGCGCATCCCGACGCGAACCCGCTCGAGCGCGTGCGCGCGACGATCGCCACGCTCCGGCTCGGCTGGCAGTGCCTGCACCAACCCGCCGACCTGCCCGACCTCACCACGGAACAATGGTTCGACCGGGTCGGCATGCCCGCCAAAGCCCGTGAGGCATTGTGGGATTGGCTGGCCCTCGGCATCGCGGCGGAGCCGGTGCAGCGGGAGTCGGCGAAGGTGTTCGCCGATGTACTGGCCACCGGCATCCGGCTGGGCCTGCGTCACCGGCAGGCCGTCGACATCGGTTATCCCACCACCGATCTGGACACGTTGTATGTCACCGGGGCGCTGCGGGTCTTCGAGAAGCACGGTGTGGAAGTGCGCTACCGGGCCGTTGCCCGCCGTATCCATATCGCGGACGGAAAGGTGACGGGCGTCGCGTTGGCCGACGGCAGCACGATCCCGGCCGACGCGGTGGTGTGCGCCGTGCCCAACTCGAACATCGGCGGCTTGCTCGACGAACTGCCCGAGCACGCCGAGATCTACGCGGCGGCCGACAAACTGGGTTACACGCCGATCGTCAGCACCAATCTCTATCTCGACCGCCCGCTGGGGACCACGGCCGAGTTCGAGGCGCTGATCGGAGGCACCGGCGTCATCGACGAGGTCTTCGATCGCCAGCGGATGACCGGGCGCAGCACCGAGAAGGCATGGCTGTACTGCCTGACCACCAGCGGCGCCTACGAGCAGATCCACAAGTCCAGCGACGAGATCGTCGCCGAGCAGATGGCGTTGCTTCGCCGCTACTATCCGGCGGCGCGAGCGGCGAACGTGGTGCAGGCCCAAGTCGTGCGCATGCCGAAAGCCACCTTCTCGCAAGTCGTCGGCAACCACGCGTTGCGACCGGACCAGCGCACTTCGGTGCCCACCTTGGCGCTCGCGGGCGACTGGACCGCCACCGACTGGTCGGCGACGATGGAGAGCGCGGTGCAGAGTGCGGCGCGGGCGGTCGAACTGCTGCTCGAGCTACCTTCGACGGCGTGACCACGGATCGCTCCACGGCCGAGCGCGGCACCACCGAGGCGCGGCCCAAGCGCAGGATGTCCGCCGCCGACCGCCGCACCCAACTGCTGAACGTGGCGCGCGACATCGTCGCCACCGAAGGCTTCGGCGCGGTCAGCATCGAGCGGGTTGCCCGCGAGGCGCGGGTGGCTCGCGCGCTGGTGTATCAGCAGTTCACCGATCTGTCCGGGCTGACGTCGGCGCTGCTGGACCGCGAATCGGCCATCGCGTTCGCCGGTGTGCGCAGCGTGGACTGGGATCACGGTGACGTGGACCGGGTCGGCCGCGGCATCCTCGACTATCTGCACGCCGCGCCGACCAGCTGGCGCATCATGCTCAGCCCGTTCGACGGCGGGCCGCCGGAGCTGCGGGAGCGGCTCTCACTCGGTCGCGCCTACGCGCGTGCGATCGGCGCGCGCCACCTGTCCCGCTATCTCGGGGTCACCGTGGATCCGAACGGCCCGACGGAGCGAATCCTGCTGGCCGCCATGGAGGAACTGGCCCGGCTGCACCTCACCGACCCGATCGAGTACCCGGACGAACTGGTACTGCGCTACCTGCGCTCACTGGTCGCCTGGGCGATGGGGGTGGAAGCGCGCGCCGACCGGGACTGATCACCGCTCAGCCCTCCGACGGCACCGGCTCCAGAATCTGCGGGCGCGGCTCGGGCGCGGCGATCCGCAGGGCGTCGGCGGAGGCGTCGTCCGGTTGGGTCTGCGAGCGGATCTCCGCCTCGACCCGCGCCTGATAGGTGCGCACTTCCCGGTCGATCTCCTCGTCGTCCCAGCCCAAGACCGGCGCGACCAGCCGGGCCACCTGCTCCGCGCAGTTGGCTCCGCGATGCGGATACTCGATCGAGATCCTGGTCCGGCGGGCCAGGATGTCGTCGAGATGCAGCGCGCCCTCGGCCGCCGCCGCGTAGACCGCCTCCACCTGCAGGTAGGACGGCGCGTCCGTGATCGGTTGCAGGAGTTCGGGCTTGTCCTCGGCGAAGGCGATGACCTCGGAGATCAGCGACCCGTATCGCTCCAGCAGGTGCTTGATCCGGTACGGATGCACCCCGTAGCTCTCGGCCAGCTGCACCGTCTGATTGACCAGCGCGAAATAGCCGTCGGCGCCGAGCAGCGGAACCTTTGCGGTGATCGACGGCGAGACGCGGGCCGGAATGTCCTGCGCCGCTTCGTCCATCGCGTCGATGGCCATCACGCGATAGGTGGTGTACTTGCCGCCGGCGATGCCGACCAACCCGGGCGCGACCCGGGCGACGGCATGTTCGCGCGAGAGCTTGGAGGTCTCGTCGCTCTCCCCGGCCAGCAGCGGGCGCAGGCCCGCGTACACGCCGTCGATGTCGTCCGGCGTGAGCGGCTGGACCAGCACCTCGTTCACCCGTTCCAGCAGGTAGTCGATATCGGCCTTGGTCGCGGCCGGATGCGCGAGGTCGAGATTCCAGTCGGTGTCGGTGGTGCCGATGATCCAGTGCGCGCCCCAGGGGATGACGAACAGCACCGAGGTCGCGGTGCGCAGGATGATCGCGGTGTCGCTCACGATGCGGTCGCGGGGCACCACGATGTGCACGCCCTTGGAAGCCCGCACATGGAACCGGCCGCGCTGATGCGACAAGGCTTGCACTTCGTCGGTCCACACGCCGGTCGCGTTGATCACCACATGGCCACGGACCTCGCCCGCGCGTCCGTCCTCGGTGTCGCGCACCTTCACGCCGACCACCCGGTCGGCCTCGCGCAGGAACCCCACCACCTGCGTGGACGTGCGGATCACCGCGCCGTAGTGCGCGGCCGTGCGCGCCACCATCATGGTGTGGCGTGCGTCGTCGACGACCGTGTCGTAGTAGCTCACACCCCCGATCAGCGAATCGCGCCGCAATCCGGGCGCCAGCCGCAACGCGCCCGCCCGAGTGAGATGCCGCTGTCCCGGCACGGATTTCGCCCCGCCCATGGTGTCGTACAGCACCAGGCCCGCCGCCACGTACGGCCGCTCCCACACGCGATTGGTCAGCGGATACAGGAAGCGCAGCGGCTTGACCAGGTGCGGCGCCAGCATGGACAGCGTGAGCTCGCGCTCGCGCAGCGCCTCGCGCACCAAGCCGAACTCCAGCTGCTCGAGGTACCGCAGCCCGCCGTGGAACATCTTCGACGACCGGCTGGATGTCCCGGACGCGAAATCGCGGGCTTCGACCAGCGCGACCTGCAAGCCCCTGGTCGCCGCGTCCAGCGCGATGCCTGCCCCCACCACGCCCCCGCCGACGACGACCACATCGAAATGATCCTTGCCGAAGCGCTCCCAGGCCGCCCTGCGCTGCTCCCGCCCGAGAAGCTGCGATTCCGGTTTCTTGGCCATGCTCGACTCCTCCAGCCGACGCGGATGTGTCCGATCGAGCGTTCAGCTCCAGGCTAGGCGAAGCCGCCGCGAATCGACCGCCCGCGCCCCGATCCGTGTCGCCCGCCCTACTCATCGGTAACAAGTTCAACCCTAACCGAGAGACGAACCATTCCCCGGCCCAGTGAGCTACCCGACACCGCGCCCCACGCACCACCAAGCCCATCGACCGGATATCCGCGCCCACGCCTCAGCGGTCACCCGCACATCGAGTCATGGGCGGCCACCGCACCCCTGTGCGACCGGATCGAGACCGAGCATTGCTCGATTCGCAGCCAAAGCATGTCCGATCGACCGCACGAAGTCCTCGCCGTGGACCGAGCGGGCCTCGGACACGCAGAGCACCACCCACCCGACTCGCACCCAGCAGCCAGTAGCCAGCACGCACAAACCACCGAAGCGACCTCCCAGCCCACCAGGCGCCTACAGACCACGACGGCCCTGCTCCCCACGGCCACTTGCGCACGCCATGAGTCCCCAGACCGGTCGAGCTGACATCCGACCGCGCAGCGCATGACGTCCAACGAAGAGGCACCGACGCCCCAGCTCATCCCCACCACCCCGCTGAGGGAAGCCAGACCGAGCCTGCGCCGTTCGCGGCCCGGGTCGCGTCCGAGCCGATACCGGCCACCACAGACCGCGTGCGCTCGATACCGACCTTCGACATCTACGCGCCCAACCCACCGCAACCACGTCTTTCGAGCGAAGCGAGACCGAGCATCCGCCGTTCGCGGCCCGGCTCGCGTCCGAGTGGCCGCCGCGTCCGCGACGAAGTCGCCAGCGGCGGTCGC
>NZ_JBSFNF010000046.1:0-28210 GCF_053586955.1 Nocardia sp. NPDC003726
TCCAGCCTCGCAAGAGACAAACACCCATCAGCTACACCCCACCGCTCTGGGCATCCAGGGCACCAACCCCAGACACCTACAAACTTAGGGAAACACCCATGGCAACCATCGCAGTTCACGAATTCATCGCTCTCGACGGCGTGTACGAGGATCCGTCCTGGACCTTCGAGTTCGGGTTCGATCCGAAGATGGGGGAGACGCTCGGCGCGATCACCTCCGCGTCGAAGGCGATCCTGTTGGGCCGCAACACGTTCGAGATGTTCGCTCCGGCCTGGTCCACCCGCACCGTCGAGGACGACCCGGGCGCGCCGTTCTTCAACGACACGCCGAAGTACGTCGTCGGCGCGCGGGAGCCGCAGGTGGAGTGGGCCAACAGCACCCGCATCGGTGGCTACGACCCGGACGTCATCCGCAAGCTGAAGGACGAGATCGACGGCGTCATCTACATCAGCGGCAGCGGCACACTGGTGCGGGCGCTGCTCGCGGACGGCTTGGTCGACGACCTGCACCTGTTCGTCTACCCGATCGCGCTGGGCAAGGGCAAGCGCCTGTGGAGCGACGGCGTCGACGCGACCAAGCTCGCGCTGAAAGAGCACGAGGTCTACGCCAACGGCGTCGTCCACCTCGCCTACGGTCCGGCGCAGGACTGATGGCACGCGGAAGGGCGGCCCTTTCGGGCCGCCCTGGCGATGCGCCGGACGCTGCGTGGAGCTAGCGTCCTCCGGTGCAGTAACCCTCGGGGGTGTACTGGCACGGGCGCTCGTTGCGTCCCTGGTAGCCACCGTGGTTGCTGCTGCGGGCGCGCTCGCCCACGCCGGAACCGCGCTTGTCCGCCGGGTTGTGCGAGTACCGGTCCGCGGTGGTGGTCACCGTGGGTTCGGGCGAAGCGACCGCCGCCGCAACGACGACCGCCCCACCGATCAGCGCCGAGGCCACCACTCGACGCACTGTCACGCGCTTCCTCGTGTTGTGCATAAGATTCATCCCGTCGATTAACGTGCCGTCATATAACGATACATTGATTGGTGATCCGTCCGACAGGGGCTTCCCATCTGTGGGAGGTTTAGGGTTGGCGCGAAGCTCTGCCCAGCTCGTCCGGGATCGATTCGGGAATCGGCGATCATCGGACGCGCATTACCTGACCAACGTACCGTTGAACAGGTCACTCACCTGCTCTTCCGGTGATGTCCGGAGGGACGAGGGCGGGTCGGTGCCCGGTCTCGCGCCCGCTGGGTCGTCGAGCGACGCAACGAAGCCGGATCACTAGCCGGGCGGCCGCGACATGTCCGTCTCGCGCGCTCGGCGTTTGTGCTTCCACCGGTTCGGGTCGGCCTCCAGGGCGGCGCGGTCCCAGTGGCCGAGGTCGGCGGCGGCCGCGTAGGTGGTCTCGAGGAATTCCAGAAGCGCGCGCTCCGGCGCCGCGGCGGTGCGAACCGCCTCGTACGGCAGCAGGAATTGGCGGTTGTCCCGGCTGTAGAAGGCGTCTGCCGGGCCAACCGGATACTCGGCGAATCCGTCCGGTTCCGGGTAGGCGTAGGCGTAGAAGGCGCCCTCCGCCCCGCCGCCGGGCCAGAAACCGCAACTGCTCAGTTCATGCGAGTAACCCTCGACCATGACCCAGTCGCCGCAGTTGGGCGCGCCGCCCGGATGTCGCGGAGCCGGCCGTCCGGAGAATCGGGTGCACGCCAAATCCATTGCTCCCCAGAAGAAGTGCACCGGGCTCACTTTCCCGATGAAGCGCGCGCGGAACTCGTGCACGACCCGGTCTGCCGCCAGCAGCTGGCGCCAGAACAAGGTCGCGGCCGCGGCGTCGTAGGAGCGGTGCTCGTAGTCGTCGGCGAAGGGGATGGCGGGCTCGACCTCGTTGGGCCTGGCTTGGATTCGCACGGGAATACCGAGTTCGCCGAACGCGGCGACGGTTTCGCCGTAGAAGTCGGCCACCGGCTTGGGTTCCAGCGCGATCTGCCTGGTCCGGCCGTCGCTGGAGCGGATACGCAGCCGGTGATCGAGGAAGTCGAACTCGACGTCGAAGCATCCGGCCGGGTGCGCGATGGCGGAGGTGGTCAGGCCCCTCGGGCTGACGTAGAAGGTGACCTGCCACCAGTGGTTGACCAGCGGAGCGTGCGAGAGCCTGATCTTGCCGATGATCTGCGTCCACATGTGCAGCGTCTCCCGGGTGGGAGTCCAGTCGTCGACGCGCAACGCCGGCCACTGCGTTGCCTCTGTGCCTGTCACCGCCGCACCTCCGTCGTCTCGGGATCATCGGTGCCAGTGCCGCACGCGGACGCCTGCCAAGGCTCGGCGCAGCGCTCTTCCTCCGCACCGTACCCCGTGGGCGTGCACCGGGAAGCCCGAAATGCTCACCGGTGGGCAACCGTTTGGCAACACTGCGGGTCGGCGGGTCGGCTCGACGGCCGGACGGAGCGGACCGTGGCCGGATGAGGCGTCAGGATCGCCGCGGCCAACTGTCGTACGCCGAGGGAACGGCCGTCAGCGGCGGCGGGGCGACCCGCTCGGCCGCTCTGGCTTTCCGGCGGGAATTCGGATCCCACACCATCGCCGCGGCCGCACCGCCGAGCAGAACCACGACGATGGCAACGATCACCACCCACAGCAGTACCACCGCTATTTCTCCAGTCGTCGCGTCCGCTCCGTATGGCGCGTTATCCCCAGGCGGACAGTTGATCTCGTGATTGCGAGCATTCTTCACAGCTCGTGCGGCCCGCGCGAATCGACGCGCGGATTTCGTGGTCTGCCAGTACCGCGGCTCACCGAGTTTGGGATACGTCCGGTAACGCATAAGGGCGGCCGATCGCCGTACGGCACGAGCTCGGTCGTGCCGCGGCGGCCGCGGGCCGGCTGCCGAGCGCCGCGGAAGTTGCTGTGACCTGCGGTTGTGGGCCATGCCACAACCGGTCGCAACCGGGCAGCTCCCGGCCTTAATGGTCGATCGTTCAGTGTGCGGGACGCGGGGTTCGAGTTGACGCTCTGAGAGACTGAAACTTAGTGTCTCTCATGTCCTCAGGGAGTGTGCGGGGCGCCCTCATTATGACCCGGAAAGTCTTGTATGACAACGGAATTCGTGGTTCTGGAACAAACTCGGCAGCATCTCGGCAGGGCGCGTGCGCAGCTGGGCAGCCTGCTCGGCGGACTGGTGGAGCATCGCTCCGAGGGGACGCGGCTGTGGACCACCGACGGTCGCGAATTCCTCAATTGCGGCGGCTACGGCGTCTTCCTGCTCGGCGCCAGGCATCCGCGGGTGGTTGACGCGGTGACCGAGCAACTGGGTCGCCATCCGGTCGGCACCCGCGGCATGCTCGAAGCCGCCGCTGCGGGCGCGGCGGCGGCTCTGGCCGAGGTCGCCCCGGCCGGGCTGACCAAGGTGTACTTCGCCGGCGCGGGCACCGAGGCCACCGAGGCGGCGCTGAAGATGGCCGCCATCCAGGGACGCACGCGGCTGATCGGCGCGGCGGGCGGCTATCACGGCAAGACCATCGGCGCGCTGTCGCTGACCGCCAACGACACCTACCAGGCGCCGTTCCGCGCGCTGCTGCACGGCGCGGCCCGGGTGCCCTACGGCGACGCGGCCGCGCTGGAAGAGGCGCTCGGCCCCGACGGCTCGGACGCCTGCGTGGTGCTCGAGCCGATCCAGGGCGAGGGCGGAGTGATCGTGCCGCCCGCCGGATACCTGGCACAGGTGCAGCGGCTGTGCCGCGAACGCGGCGCAATGCTGGTGCTCGACGAGATCATGACCGGACTCGGCCGGACCGGCACCTGGTGGCGCGGCGAGATCGAGCAGATCACCCCTGACGTGCTGCTGGTCGGCAAAAGCCTCGGCGGCGGCGTGCTCCCGGTCTCCGCCGCGATCGCCACCGAGGAGGCCTACGCGGCCTTCGACGCCGACCTGTGCCTGCACACCTCCACCTTCTCCGCGGCCCCGCTCGGCATGGCCGCCGCGGCCGCGACGCTGGCGGTGCTGCGGGACGAGGACCTGGTCGCGGCCTCGGCGCGGATCGGAGACCGGCTGCGTACCGGCCTCTCCGAGATCCGCGACCGCACCTGCCCGCGGCAGTTGATCGATATCCGCGGCGCCGGAACCCTTTTCGGCCTGGAATTCGCCGACGCCGGGCTGGCGGGCGAGTTCCTGCTGGAAATGATCGACGCGCGGGTGGTCGTCAACCACTCGCTCAACGCGGGACCGGTGCTGCGTCTGACCCCACCGGCCACGCTGCAGCCACTCGACGAGGCATGGCTGCTCGAGGCCTTCGAGAAAGCATGCGTGCGCCTCGCGGCCCACGCGATCTGACCTTCTGCGAGGAGAAGTAGTGAAGATCTTCGTCACCGGCGGCGCCGGTGTCGTCGGAGTGCCGCTGCTGCGGATGCTCGGTGCCCGGCACGAAGTCGTGGCGCTCACCCACAGCCGTCCCGTCGCGGGCGCCGACGCCGTGGTGCGCGGCGACCTCACCGCGCCCGGTCTCGGGCTCGACGCCCGAGACACCGACATGGTGCTGGACGGACTCGATCTCGTCGTGCACTGCGCGGCGAACGTCGACTTCGCCGCCGGACCCGAGAAACTGCACGCGGTGAACGTCGTCGGCACCCAGCGTGTGCTGGACCTGGCGGCGCGCGCCTCGGCGCGGGTGGTGCACGTGAGCACCGCGTTCGTCGATCTGGATCTGCCGGAGGACATCACCGGCGGTCACGCCACGTTGCGTCCCGGCGAGTATCTCGTGGCCAAACGCGCAGGGGAGGCGGCGGTGCGCGGCAGCGGCCTGCCGTACACCATCGTGCGCCCCTCCGCGATCGGCGGACATTCGAAGACCGGTGCGATCACCGAATATCAAGGCGTGCACAGTATCTCGCGCGCGATGCTGCGTGGCTCGGTGCCGCTGTTCCTGTGCGCGGCGCAAGCGCGCTACGACCTGGTGCCGTGCGACGTGGTGGCCGGTGTGATCGCGGCCGTGGTCGAGGCGCAGACCCCACCGGAACTCGCGTGGGCGACCATCGGCCCCGCCGCGATCACCGCGCAGCGCCTGCTGGAGATCTTCGACGAGACCGCCGCGGAATACGGCCTGCCGCATCGCAGTCCACGCCGCGTCGATCCCGAGATCTTCCAGCGTCTGCTCAAACCGGCCTTCTTCGACGATCTGCGCCCCTCCGAGAAAACGAAAATGGCGAATCTGATGACCACCCTGGCCGCGCTGTTCCAGCCCGATCCGATGCCGACCTCGCTGGGCACGCTGCCCGGCGCGCCGCAGGCCTATTCGGCGGCCGAAGCCGAAGAGGTCATGCGCACCACCTACCGCACCGTGATCGCCCGCGAGAACATGGCCGCGACCGCGCACGAGCGCAGCGAGGTGATGGTCTGATGGCCGAGCGTTCCGTGGCGGTGCGGGCGACCGTGCGCGACATCGATCCCGACGTGGTGTTCGCGCGCCTGCGTGATTTCCCGTCCTATGCCGAGCACGCCGATGTCGTCCGCGACATCACCCTCGACGTCGATCCGCACGGCACCCAGGTCAGCAGCTGGTCGGTGTGGTTCCGCAACGGGCTGCTGCAGTGGACCGAGCGCGACGTGGTCGACGACGTCGCGCGCACCCTGTCGTTCGAGCAGATCACCGGTGATCTCGCGCGTTTCGACGGCGCGTGGCGGGTGACGCCGCACGAGGACGCGGTGACGGTGCGGTTCGACGCCGTCGTCGACCTCGGCATCCCGTCACTGGCCGACATGCTCGACCCGCTGGCCGAACGGGCGTTGCGCACCAACACCACCGAGATCCTGCGGGGCTTGTTCGGGCCGGACATCGAATTCGGCGGACCGGCATGAGCGCCGCCGCGCGCCCGACCCGGATCTACGAGGCGCTGGTCGCCGCGATGGACGACGCGCCCGACGCCAGGGTGCTCACCCTGCGGGAGACGCGCACGTTCGCCGAACTGCGCGCGGACGCCGAGCGCCGAGCCGGTCTCCTGGACGCGGTCGCGCCGCGCGGCGGCAGCCGGATCCTGCTCGCCCTGGCCAATCATCCCGACTACATCGCCACCCTGCTGGCCGTGTGGTCGCGCGCGGATCTGCCGATCCTGGCCGACCCGAGCCTGGGGCGGGCCGAGATCGACACGCTGGTGCGCGGCTGCGGCATCGATGCCGTCGTCCACGCGCCGACCGGTGACGTTCCCGCCGGGGCGGTCGCGCTCGACGAACGCTCGGTGGCGGAGGCGACCGGTCTCACCGGTGCGCGTCCCGCCCTGGCCGCCGACACCGAGCTGGGGCGGCTGACCTCCGGTTCCACCCGCGCTCCCGCCTGCATCGAGTTCTCCGCCCGCGCCGTGCTCAACGCGGCCGGGACCTGGGCGGGCGCGGCGGGGCTGACCCGCGACGATCTGAGCCTGTGCTTCGCGGGCTGCTACAACGGCCTGGCGTTCAACACCACGCTGATGCCGAGCCTGCTCACCGGCGCGAGCCTGGCCCTGCCGGGCGGGATGCCGAGCGGCGGCGCGATCATGCGTCACGTCACGGCGCTGCGCCCGAGCATCCTGGTGGCGTTTCCCGCGGCCTACGAACGGTTCACCGACTACACCGCCGCGGCGCTCCCGGAAGAAACCCGGGAAGCCCTGCGCCGCATCCGGTTACGGCTGTCGTCGGCGGCGCCGCTGTCGGCGTCGGTCGCGTCGCACGTGGCGGCGCTGTCGGGGCCGATCTCGGATTACTACGGCATCGCCGAGACCGGGCCCGTCACCTTCGCCGACGGCACCCGGCCGGAGGGCAACGGCATGCTCCTGCCGGGAGTGACCGTCGAATCCAGGCCCGGCGCCGACGGTGTCGAGGTGCTGCACGTCCGCACGGCCTCGATGGGCACCCGGTACCTGAACTATCCGGGGGAATTCGAGCGCGCGATCGCCGCCGACGGCAGCTACGTCACCTCCGACACCGGCTCCGTGACCGGCGGTGAGCTGTTCCTCGGCGGCCGGGCCCAGCCGGTGCTGAACATCGGCGGGCGCAAATTCACCGTCGAATCGGTCAGCGACGCCATCACCGCGCACCCCGACGTCACCGACTGCCGGGTCCTGCCCTTGACGACGCCGAGCGGCCGCGACTGCGTCGGCGCCGCCGTGCAGACTCGCGTCCCGCTCGACGCGGCGAACCTGCGCGGGTTCCTGCGTGAACGCCTGGCCGACTACAAGGTGCCCGAGGTGCTCGTCACCGTGGGGGAACTGCCCCGCGGTGCCACCGGCAAGGTCAAGGCCGCGGCGGTGCGCGAGCTGCTCATGCACACATTCCAGCAACCGGTCACGGGAGGCCGCTGATGTCCGACGTAGTGCAGGATTCGCTCACGAGTGCGGTCGCCGATCTGGTGGCGACCGCGACCGACGGCACGCTCGACGCCGACAGCGCGCAGCGCTCCGAGCAGACCTTCGCCGAAGCGGGGATGACCTCGCTGTCGTTCCTGCGATTGGTGGACGCGCTGGAGATCCGCTACGGCGTGGAGATCGACTTGGAGAACGACCTCGACCACCTGCGCACGGTCGCCGCGATCGTGGCCTATCTGAGGAACCAGGGTGTCGAGGACGCCTGATCGTCCGGTGGCGGTGATCGGCGCGACCGGACGCCTCGGCCGGGCCGTGCTCGCCGCGTGCGAGCGAGCCGGTGTGCCGGTGGTGACCACCGCCGACTCCGCCGGGTGGACGGTCGGCGAAACAGCGCCGGGTGTGGTGATCGACGCCAGCAGGCCCGCTGCGCTCGACGCGGTGGCCGGGTACTGCGTGCGGACCGGGGCGGCGTTGCTGTCGTGCGTGTCGGGTCGTCCCGGCAGCGCGCAGGACACGCTTTCCGCTCTGGCGCAACGGGTTCCGGTCATGGTCGCCGCCAATCTCAGCCCGCTGCACTGGGTGCAGGCGCGGGCGGTGGAACTCGCGGCTCGCTTGGCCGTCGCGCTGGTCCCGGACGCCGAGTTCACCGTTCTCGACCGCCATCCCACCACCAAGATCGACGCGCCGTCGGCGACCGCGACCAACCTGGCCGCTCTGCTGCCGGACGGCGCGGCGGTGCTCGCGCAGCGCTACGGCATGCCGGTCAGCGACCACCACGTGGTGATCGCGTCGGCCGGGGAGAGCTGGGAACTGAGCCACCGCGTCCGCGACCTGGGCGGGCCCGCCGCAGCGGCGCTCGGTTTGGCGGCGTGGCTGGAACAGGCGGAGCCCGGCCGGTACACGGCGGCCGAGGCGTTCGCCGAACTCGCGGGAGTGCCGGTATGAGCGGGGCGGCCGCGAAGGCGGCCGAACACGCGCACGACACCAGGCGGGAACCGCAGGGGGCTGCCTCCGAGCCGTCGGCGCAGGCCACAGAGTTGCTGCGCGATCTGCTCGGCGGCTGCGCCGGAATGGTGGATGAATACGAGGACGAGGGCCGGTTCCCGGCGGAACTGTTCCGCCGGATCATGGCGACCGGCCTGGCCGAGCCGGTGATCGCGGGCCGCCAGGGCGCGGTGCGCTCGTTCTGCGCGAACGTGGAGGTCATCGCCGAGAACTGGCTCGCCCTCGCCGAATCGGTGCATCTGCAAACGCTCGTCGCCCTCACCGTGGCCAGGCACGCGCGACCACGAGTGCGGGACGAGCTGGTGCCGGCGCTGGCGGAGGGCCGCATGCTGGGCGCCAACTGCGTGAGCGAACCCGCGGCCGGATCCGACATGTCCGCCATCGAGTTGCGCGCCGAACGCAGCGGCGACGGATTCCGCTTGCACGGCAGGAAGACCTGGGCCGGGCACGCGCCGGTGGCGGGCGTGTTCGTCGTGTACGCGCGCACCAGCGACGCCGGACTCGGCGGCCTGACCTGCTTCGCCGTCGACTCCGCCGCCGAGGGCGTCACCGTCGCGCCCGCGGCGCGCAAGCACAGCGCCGCCGCGCTGCCCAGCGCCGACGTCGTCTTCGACGGGGTGGCGGTGCCCCCGGACCGCGTGCTGGGCCGGGTGAACCGTGGCGCGCGGGTGGCCGACGACATGTTCACCCAAGGCCGGGTCGGCTTGGCGGCGTGCGCGGTGGGGCTCGCCGCCGCGGCGCTGCGGCGCGCGACCGCCTATGCCAAGTCGCGTGTCCAGTTCGGCGTGCCGATCATCCGGCATCAGGCCGTCGGTCATCTGCTCGCCGACATGTCCACCCAGCTCGCCGCCGCCCGTCAGCTGCTGCACCGCGCCTGCGCGGAGATCGACGCGGGCGGACCAGAGGCCGGGCTGCTCGCCGCGCAGGCGAAACTCTTCGCCACCGACACCGCCATGCGGGTGACCACCGACGCCGTGCAGGTCCTCGGCGCCTCCGCCTACCTGCCGGGCGAGGCGGCGGAGCGGTGGATGCGGGAAGCGAAACTCTTGCAGATCATCCAGGGCACCAATCAGATCCAGCGCAACGCCATCGCGGCACGACTGTGAGGACGCTATGACTTCCCCGTTGGTGATCCAAGCGGCGATCGGTGCGCGAGCACTGTCGTCCGGCGGCCACGACGACTTCAACCAAGGACAGATCTCGGTCCGCAGGCCGGGGCGGGACCGCTTCGCCATCAAGGGCGCGCTGGTCGGTTTCGACGAGGCCACGCCCGCCGATTTCGTCGACGCCGCGGTGGATGCGGCCGAGCCGCCGGACGCGCAGGCGCCCCCGGAACTACCGCTGCACCAAGCCATCTACGCCGCTCGCCCGGACGTCGCGGGCATCGTGCACAGCCACGCCCCGGCGAGCCTGGTCTTCGGCGCGCTCGACGCCGAGCTGGCGCCGCTCAGCCACGAGGGCGCGCTGCTCGGCGGCGAGGTGCACCGGTTCCACGACACCAGCAACACCGTGCTCACCTTCGACGTCGGCGCGGCGATCGCCAAGACCCTGGACGACGGGGTCGGGGTGTTCCTGGTCAATCACGGCAGCGTGGTGGTCGGCCGCAGCGTGCGCCACGCGGTGGTGTTCGCGCTGATGCTCGAGCGCGCCTGCCGGCTCCAGCTCGACGCGCTGGCCAGCGGGCGTCCGTTCTCGATCTCGAATCCCCTCGACGTCGCCGCCAAGCGCGACTACATCTTCGCCGACCTCTCGGTGCGCTCGTACTGGGAGCACACCCGCAGGCGGGTGCGCCGCGCGCACCCGGAGACCGCGGAATGGAGCTGACGTGCAGATGACCGGATCCGCCCTGGCCTGGGGCGATGTGATCCATCCTCCGCTGCCGCAGACCGTCGGCATCGAACCGCTCACCGGTCCGGTGGCGGGCGCGGTCGGCCACGTGGACCGGTTGATCGGCCGCCGCCGCGGCGGTCGGTCACGGTTCGTGCCTTCCGCCGGAGCGACGTATCCGTACGAGATCCTCCTGGTGGAACCGGAATCCGGCGCGATCGCGCTGCTCGACCCCGCTCGCAAGCAGCTGGTGGTGCGCGCCGACACCGAGTTCGGTACCTGCGCCGAGGACTATCTGTGCCTGCTGGTCGGGCGGCCCTGGCTGTCCATGCGCAAATACGGCGCCCGCGGTTACCTCTACCATCTCATCGACGCCGGTCACGCCCTGTTCTCCTTGGCGCTGCTCGACCGGGACGACAGTGCGGCCGATCGCTTCGCCGACGGGCTGCCTGGCACCGGGGCCGGTGGCGTCGCGGGCGACGTGCTCGCCGCCGGACTGGTCCGTGCCTTCGTGCCGCACGACGGGGAAGCCGACGGCTGGCGGCTGGTCACCACGTCCATGCCCCGAGTGCAGATGGGCCGCAACGAATTCGAGCAGTGGGCTGATCGCCTCCGACCGCCGGGACCACCGCAGCCGGTGTTCTTCGACCGTGCGGGCGAGTTGCCCGGCAATCTGGCTCGGTTCATCCCGATCCGCCGCTCCGCCGCGGCCTTCGGCACCGGCACGCCGCCCGGCTACGACCTCGGCGCCGTGGTCGCGAGCGCCCGTGAGATCGCCGCGATCGCGCTGAGCCGCCTGGGATTACCGACGCCGACGATGCACGTGGTCGGGCAAGCGCCCGGCGGAACGGCACTGCCGCCCGGTGACCTGCTGACCGGCTTGGCCGGACAGGAGCACCTGCTCGGAGCCGAGGCGTTCGTCGTCTTCAGCGCCCCTGCCAGCGAGGACGACTCGACCATCGACGCCGACCGGCAGGCGCTGCTGCTCGGCACCGGAGTCGCCGGACAGGTGCTCTACCTCCTCGCCGCCCGGCACGGCGCCGGCGTCACGGGGGTCGGGGGACTGGCGCCCGAGTACTGGAACCGCGCGCTGCCCCCGGGCAGGCAGACCTTGTATTTGACCGCCCTCGGCCGACCCGCGGGCGGGGAGAAGTTCGACGCCCTCTACCAGGGCGCCCACGGGTGAACCGTGACCAGAAAGGCTGAGATGACCACCGTGACGATGCCGTCGAACGTCGCCAGGCACCAGCGGGCCGCCGCCGCCCGGGTGCTGGCCGACGCCTTCACCGACGACGCGATCTGGCAGGACGTGCGCCCGAAGCGGCCCGCCCGCGCGGCGAAGGCGCTGTACTGGTTCTTCCGCGGCGAGGTGGAGATCTGCGCGCGCCTCGGCGGCTACCTGCAGGCCACGTTCGACGCCGACCGGTCACCCTCCGCCGTGCTCATCGCCTACGAGCGCACCGGACCCCGCTTCCCGCTGTGGGTCTGGCTGTTGCGGCTTCCCGCCATCGTGCTGCTCGGCCTGCCGCGCACGGTGCTGATGGCGAGAATGCTGTCCAAGGTGGAGGCGGCGCACCCCACCGAACCGCACTTCTACTTCTGGTATGTCGGCGCAAGAACGCTCGGCGGCGGCGCGGCGCTGCTCAAACGCGTCATGCGGGTGGCGCGGGCCAAGGGCCTGCCCGGCTACGGCGAAGCCAAGTCCTCCGACGTGGTCCAGATGTGCGAGATATTGGGCTGGCAATCGCATCCGCCGATCGAGATCGGCGCCGGGCACAAGGTCACTCCCGTCTGGTGGCTGCCCGCCGTGGAGGGGAAATGACGACTTCCGCCGACACCGCCGACACCGCGGGCGCGACCGGAGTGATCGCCCGCGTCGCCGAGATCTGCGCGCGGGCGCCGAAACTGGTCCTTGTCGTGGCGGGCGTCGCCTTCCTCGTCTTCGGCTCCCTGGGCGGGCTGGTGACCGACCGGCTGACCTCCGGCGGGTTCGTCGACCCGGACGCCGAGTCCGCGCACGCCGCCGATGTGCTGGCCGCCGAGCACGGCGTCTCGCACATGCAACTGATCTTCGCCGTCGACGCGCCCGGCGGCGCGGACTCGCCCGCGGCGCGCGCCGCGGGCGACCGGATCGTCACCGACCTGCGCCGGGACGACCGGGTGAGCACCGTGACGTCATGGCTCGAGCCCACCGGCGCCGCGCTGGTCAGCCGCGACCACCGCACGGGTCTGGTGATCGCGGGCCTGGACGGCGACGACGACACCGCCCAGCGCACCGCGCACGCCCTCGCCGAACGCCACACCGGCGACCGGGACGGCGTCGCCGTGCTCGCGGGTGGCCAGGCGATGGCGTTCGAGGAGATCAACGCCGCCGCTTCCCGCGACCTCGTGCTCGCCGAGGCGATCGCCGTGCCGCTGACCTTCCTGCTGCTGGTGCTGTTCCTGCGCAGCGTGATCGCCGCCGCCGTTCCGGTGGTGGTCGGCGTGCTCGCGATCGTCGGCACCACCGCGGTGCTGTTCGCGCTCACCTTCCTCACCGAGTTGTCGATCTTCGCGCTCAACATCACCACCGCGCTCGGCCTGGCGCTGGCGATCGATTACTCGCTGCTGCTGATCGGCCGCTACCGGGAAGAGATCAGCCGCGGACTGCCGCACCAACAGGCGTTGTCCTCGGCCATGCGCCACGGCGGGCGGGCGGTGGTGTTCTCCGGCGTCATCGTCGGCACCGCGCTGGTCGGCCTGTGGGTCTTCCCGATGGCCTTCTTGCGCTCCATCGGCTATGCGGGCGTCGCCGTCGTCGTCCTGTCCATCCTGCTGGCGATCACCTGCGTGCCCGCGCTGCTGGCCCTGTTGGGCCCACGCATGAATCGCAAGCCCCCGCGCGAGGCCGCTCCCGCCGAGAGCACCCGGCTCTACCGGGTGGCGCGCGCGGTGCAGCGACGTCCGCTGCTGGCCGCGCTGCCGGTGCTCGCGCTGTTGCTGCTGGCCGGATCGCCGGTGCTCGACCTGCGGGTCGGCCTGCCCGACGATCGGGTGCTCGCCGCCGACGCGCAGTCCAGGCAGGTCGGCGACCGCATCCGGGACGGGTTCGACCAGAACATCACCGGCACCGTGCACATCGTGGTCACCGGGGCGCCTGCCGAGCGGCTCGGCGAGTACACCGCGGGCTTGTCCCGGGTCCACGGCGTCACCGCGGTGAGCGGTCCGGCCGGTGTCTACGTGGCGGGTTCGGCGGCGGGCCCGGCCGATGGACGAACCGGGTCCGGCGGCTCCGCGCACCTGACCGTCGCGACGGCGCTGAACCCGTACTCCGACGAGGGGCGCGACCAGCTCGACGCGATCCGCGCCGTCGACGCACCGGGGAACATCCTCGTCGGCGGGCTGGCGCAGCAGACCGCCGACACCTCGGCGGGCATCTCCCGCGGCTTCGTCGTCGCGCTGCTGTGGATCGTGGCGACCACCGCGCTGCTGTTGTTCCTGCTCACCGGCAGCATCGTCTTGCCGCTGAAAGCCCTTGTGCTGAACACCCTTTCGCTGAGCGCCACGTTCGGCGCACTGGTGTGGATCTTCCAGGAGGGCCATCTGGGCTGCCTCGGCACGACGGCCACCGGCTACACCGTCGCCACCGTCCCGGTGCTGCTGTTCTGCGTGGCCTTCGGTCTGTCGATGGACTACGAGGTCTTCCTGCTCTCCCGCTTCACCGAGGAATGGGAACGTTCCCCGCGCACCCGCGCCGACGCCGACACCGCCGTGGCCGTCGGCCTGGCCCGCTCCGGGCGGGTCGTCACCGCCGCCGCGCTGCTCATGGCCGTGGTGTTCGTCGGCATCGCGACGAGCGAAGTGTCGATCATGCGCGCCCTGGGAGTCGGCTTGGCCCTGGCCGTCGTCCTCGACGCCGCGCTCGTGCGCACCATCCTGGTCCCCGCCGCCATGCGGATAGCGGGCACCGCCAACTGGTGGACTCCCCGCCTGCTCGCCCCGGTCGTCGCGCGGATGAGGCTGCGGGAATGAAATCCGCTCCGCTCGACCGGGATTCGCTTCTCGGGCGGTATCTCGGCGACCGCCGCTTCGTCTTGAGCCTGCCGCGTGCGGTCGGGTTGCAGATCCTGCACCCGTCCGTCGCGGCGGCCATCGTCGCCCACGCGCCGAGCAGCCTGTGGGCGCACAAGAAGCGGACCGTGTCGCGAATGATCCATCTGGCCTACACGCTGTGCGATCCGCATCCGGCGATTCTGTACGGGCACGGACTGGTGCACGGCGTGGACAGCCGGGGAAAACGCTACAGCGGCCTGACCCCCGAGCTGTTCTTCTTCCAGCACGCCACCTACGTCGACACGCTCTACACCGCGATCGAAACCTTCGACCGCCCACTGACTCTCGACGAGAAGCAGACGCTCTACGCCGAATGCTGTGAGTGGTACCTGCGCTACGGCATCTCGGCGCGGCACATGCCGCGAACCTGGGCGGATTTCGACGACTACTTGAAATCGGTGTGCGCCACCGAACTCGCCGTCACCCCGCACAGCGACAAGCTCGCGCCGGAACTGCTGCGCCCCGACACCTGGATTCCGCGCGCGCTCCCGGATTTCGCGGTCCGCACGGTGCTGCACCAGCGAACCCGCGAACTGCTGAACATCCCGCTACGGCCCACCGATCGAGCCGCCACCACCGCCTACGCCACCGTCGTGAAGAGGAGCATGCGCACCTTGACACCGCGGGCCCGGCTGATCCCCGCAGCCCGCGCCTGAGGAGTGCCCGCCCGCAGGTATATGCCCACGTGCGGTCAGCGGTCGCCGCTCACTCGACACCGCGGCCTGCGCCTGAGGTGCGTCGGCCCGCGGGCACACGCGCGGTCAGCGGTTGCCGCACAGGGGATGCGTCGCGCGCCGGGTTCAGCTCGCTTCGAAAGCGGTGGCGACGATCGAGCGCACGTGTTCCATGGTGGCCGCGCCGGATTCGCGGGCCACGGAGGTCATGTCTACGTCGGGGAGCCCGCAGGCGACGGCCCAGCGCCAGGGCTCGAGGTCGCCGTTCACGTTGAGGGCGAAGCCGTGACTGGTGATCCCTCGGCTCTGGCGCATGCCGATGGAGACGATCTTGCGGCCGGTGTCGCGGGTCCACACGCCGGTGAGCAGCTCGGAGCCGGGGGGAGTGTCGCGGCGTTCGGCGGGAACGCCCAACCGGCCGAGCGCCTCGATCAGGCGGAACTCGACCTCACGGATGTAGTCCACCACGCCTTCGCCGGCATCGAGCCGGACGACGAGGTAGCCGACCAGCTGGCCGGGCCCGTGATAGGTGAGCTGGCCACCGCGCGTGGTCTGCACGACCGGGATGTCGTGAGCCGGGTCCGGCAGGTGCTCCCGCGGTGTCTTCCGCCCGATGGTGTAGACCGGCGGATGGCTCAGCAGCCACAGGGTGTCCGGCCGCGCGCCGCTGTGGCGCTGGTCGACCAGTTCCCCCATCCGTTCCATGGACTTGTCGTAGTCGACGAGGTCGTCCTGGATCAAAGTCAAGGGCCGGGATCGCATGCTCCGACCATATCGCTGCCCGCGCCGCGCCGGAGGGCGCTAGGACGTGGCGACCCGGCCGGCGCGCCGACGCTCGAGGGCGAGCGGCCGCACCAGCATGTAGAGGCCGGAGAACAGCAGCAGGGCGAGCGGCAACAGCGGCAGATAGGACACCCAGACGACCGGCTCCTGCTGCGCCAAGGCGACGAAAGTGGCGAGAACGGTCACGACGAAGCCGATGCCCGACCAGCGGTGCAACTGCCGGACCCGCGGCGCCGACACGACTGGCCGCGGTGCGGTGTTCCCGGCAGCCCGGCCGCGTCGCCTGGCCGCCCACGACAACCCGAAGACGCCGAGCCCGGAGAAGAGCAGCAAGGCGAGCGGTGGCAGCGGCACGTAGGAGAACCACACCGGGCCGCTCAGTGCCAAGGCGACCACGGTGACGACGACGCTCGCCGTGAAGATGACGGCCAGCCACCGGTGCGTCTGCCGAACCCGTCTGTCCCAGTTCATTCGTCCTCCTCTGTGTCCGAACGGCTCGCGTCCAACGTAGCGGTAGCCCGCTGACCAGCGCTTCTCGATTCCTGATCGCTTGATCCCTCCGCACGGAACCGGGCCGCGCCGCCGAGGGCGCGGCAGCAGGGTCACGCCGAATCGGGTCGCCGTACCGCCGGTCCGTACCAGTGGCAGATGAGCAGTGCGAGTTCGACGTCGAGCCGGTCGTCGCCGATGGGCCTGCCGCGTCGCGAAACCGCCCGTCCCACCCGGTATTTCACCGAGTTCGAGTGGAGGTCGAGTTCCGCGGAGGCGGCCTTGTAGCTCGATCCGGTGCGCAGGAAGACCTGCAGCGTGTCACGCAGCCGCGCGTCGTTGTCGGTGTCGGAGGCCAGGTCGCCCAGCACGTCGACGACCCACTCCCTGACTTCGGCGGTGCTGCCGTCGAGCAGCGCCGCCACCGACAGTCCCGGGTCGTCGGCCGCGACCACGCGGTGTCCGGCGTCTTCCCGCGCGAGCGCGACCGACCGCGCGTCCTGGGCCAGGCGATGAGACCGGCGGAACCCGGACAGTCCTGGCGCCATCGTTCCGATCGCCACGCTCGGGCCGTCGCGTCGCGCGGCCGCGAAACCACGGACCTCGGCGACGGCTTCGGGCCGCGCCGAACGGTAGGGCAGCCAGGCCCAGCCGCAGAGCTGATCGTCGGGGACGAACAGCGGGGTCGCTGAGGTCGCCGCCGTGTCGGCCGACCGGCGAACGAACCGCTGCAGCTCGCCGAGTTCGTCACCGCGGGATTCCACGCCGGGATACCAGACGACGAGCGCCAAGTGATGCCAACGCAGCGGATAGCGGATCTGCTCGGTGGCGCTGTCGACGTCGACCGGCTTCTTGCCCGTCAGCAGCTCGCGCACACACAGCGCGCGCACACTGTTGCGGGTGTCCAGCCACTGCTCGCGCTCTCCTTCATAGACGGCGACCACTTGCTGGATCACCTGGTCGAGGTACCGGAACAGCCTGGTGGCGATGGCCTGGGCCACCACGAAGCGATCGACCGGCGCGACGTCGGCGCTTTGCAGCTCGGCGAAGACCAGTTCGGTCGCCCGCCGCTGTCCCACGTGGTACGCGCGCACCAGGGTGTTGAGCGGGACGCCGCGCTGGGCCAGACGCCTGGTGTACTCGGTCGCGGCCGAGGGCAGGTGGGTGCGCGCGACGGGGATGTCGTGGCGCAGCGCGTGCAGCATGGTGTCGACATTGCCCTGCACACTGGCGCCCAGCAGTTCCACGGTGCGGACATCGGCGCGCAGCTCGGGTATCTCTTCCTCGAGCGCGCTATGGATGCTCGCGCTGATCTCCCGCACCCGCTCGTTCATGCGGGCGGTGATCATCGCGACACAACGGTCGATGTCGGCTTCGCCGTTGCGACGAGAACTCGTCACGAGCCGATCGTATTACCTGGCCGCGACCGCGGCGGCGGATGTTGTCTTCCGGCGACAAGGTGGGCGGCGAAATTGATCGTTGTACGACGGTGGCGAGCCGAGCGGTGCTTTCTAGCGTTGTCATCGAACGACTACGCCGCTGCTGAGGACATCGCATGACGCTTTCCACCATTCCGGACCGTCGCGCTGTTGCCGCCCCGCACGAGCCGGCCCTTGCCGCCGACGGAGCCGAGCTGACCAACAGTGAGTTCCTGTCCGCCGTCCAGCGCGCCGCGGCCCGCCTGCGCGGCGCGGGCGTGACGACCGGCGATGTCGTCGGCGCCGTGCTGCCCGGCGCCGTCGACCTGATGGTGTCGCTGTTCGCGATCTGGCGGCTGGGCGCCACGGCGGCCGTGATCGATCCGGTGGCCTCCGACGAGGAAGTAGGTCAGCGGGTAGCCGACGCGGAGTGCGAGGTACTCATCGTCCACGAACGCCCGGCGGCGATCCCTTCGTCCGTCCGGGTACTCCCGGTCGCCGTGGCACTCGGCGCGGGGGAACGCGACCGCACCCCCGCCGTGCGGCCCGGCGCGGAGACGCTGGCCTTGATCACCTACCGCGACGGCGACCGGGCGCTGCTCGATCACCGGAATCTCGAGGCCATGTGCCGACTGGTGATCAAGGTCTTCGCCCTCACCGGTGCCGACCACAGCCTGTCGACCCTGCCGATGCGGCACATCTGCGGCCTCGTCGTCGGCGCGCTCGCGCCGTTGGTGGCCGGAGGCCGCGCCACCATGGCGGGCCAGCTCGACCCGGAGTCGTTCCTGGAACGGGTCGAGCGAACCCGGCCCACCTACTCGTCCGCGGTGCCGAACCTGTACGCGGCGCTGTCCGACCTGCCCGGCCGGACGCGGCCGGACACCTCGTCGGTGCGTTTCGCCCTGTGCTGCGCGGCGCCGGCCGGAGTCGACCTGCGCACCAGGTTCAAGAACCGCTATGGGATCCCCATCGTCAACGCATACGGACTGACGGAGGTCATCGCGCGAGCACACGCGATCCGTTCACCCGCGGCAGCGCAGTAGAACGGCGCGTCCGTAGCGCCATGACCGTGACCAACCGTCGGCTATTCCGCACGCCGCAGGCGTCTCACAATGTGACCGTCTCGCCTCGGGGAACCTGCACGATGCGATCGCCCCACCCGCGTCGCTGCATCTGCGCCTGGAAATCGCTCAGGGGAGAGGCGAAGACGGTGTAGTCGTCGTAGTGCACCGGCACGACCCGGGGAAGACGCAGCAGGTCGACGAGGCCGGCGCCCTGGCGACCGTCCATGGTGACGGTCAGCCCGAACGGCAGGCGCGCTCCGGCGGGCAGTCGCGTGCCGCCCAGATGCAGCACGCCGGCATCGATGTCGTCGAATCGAACCGGTATCTGCGCGAGTTCCGCGACCAGGAGGGTGTCGCCGGAGATGTAGATCCGGCGCTCGGGCGGGCCGGCGATCGGCCCGAACTCGAGCATGGTCCCCATCACCGGCGGCAACAGGCGCCAGCTCCAGGTCGGCGCGTGACGGCCGGGCAGCGACGTGACGCGCACCTTGTGCCCACTTCGGGCGATTCGGTCGCTGTGCCAGGTACGCAGCCCCTTCGCCGAGGTGAAACCGCGGCGGCGCAGCCGCTCGGCAGCATGCGGCGTGGTGAGAATTCGCAGGGCGTGATCCAGGTCGCGCTGCGCGGTGCGGTCCCAGTGATCGCCGTGCATGTGCGACAACACGACGGCGTCGATGGGCGGCAGTTCATCGATCGTCAGCGCGGGTTCGCGCAGCCGCTTGGACAGCAAGCCGTATCCCAGGTAGGCGTGCTGCCCCCGGTGCAGGAAGTTCGGGTCGGTCAGCAGCGTGATCTCGCCGTAGGAGAGCAAGGTCGTGGCGTTGCCGACGAATGTGATGGACAGGTCCATTGCAGAGCCCTCCGTTCGGCGCCGTGGCGACTCGTATCGGGACTGCCCTGCGCGGCGCGGACTATGCAGTCCGCGTCCGCGGACCTCGCCCGATGCCGACTACCAGGGCAGGACGCCGTCGGCCGCGACGTAAGCCCCGGTGGGGCCGTCCTTGCCGATCCGCGCCATCCGCACGATGATCTCCGCGCCTTGCTCCACGCTCTGCAGGCCGGTGTTCCCGTTCAGGTCGGTCTTGGTGAAGCCGGGCTCCACCGCGTTGATCCGCATATTCGGGAACGCCTTCGCATACTGCACCGTGAGCGCGTTGACCGCGGTTTTCGATGCCGGG
This sequence comes from Nocardia sp. NPDC003726, assembly GCF_053586955.1. Lineage (NCBI taxonomy): Bacteria > Bacillati > Actinomycetota > Actinomycetes > Mycobacteriales > Nocardiaceae > Nocardia > Nocardia sp. NPDC003726. The sequence continues at coordinate 19,836 of NZ_JBSFNF010000046.1, forward strand.
TAGGCGACGCCCGGGTAGGCGTAAGCCGGGCTGCCGGGGGTGCTGATGCGGGTCAGTGAGGCCAGCCCACTGCTGACGTTCACCACCACGGGCGCGGCGGAACGTTGCAGCAAGGGCAGGAACGCGTGCAGCACGCGCACCGTGCCGAAGACGTTCGTCTCGAAGGTCTGCCGCATCAGGTCGGCGGTCAGTTCCGCGGCGCCGGTCACGGCGCCTGCCGCGGTCCATTCCGGCGCGATGCCCGTGTTGTTGACCAGCACGTCCAAGCCGCCGTCGGCTTCGACGACCGCGACCGCGGCGGCCACGGACGCGTCGTCGGTGACGTCGAGCTGGACCGTCCGCGCGCCCAACCGCTCGGCGGCGCGGCGCCCGCGCTCGGCGTCCCGGCTGCCCAGGTAGACGCGGTGGCCCGCGGCGAGGAGCCTGCGGGCGGCCTCGAAACCGAGACCTTTGTTCGCTCCGGTGATCAGTGTTGTCGTCATGAGCACGGACGCTAAGTTTTAGAGCGTGCTCGAAGTCAAGCCGCAGCCGGATTCCGACCCGTCTGGCGAAGGCATGAACATTGCCGAGGCCGCCCGGCGGACGGGGGTCAGCGTGCACACCTTGCGCTACTACGAACGCGCCGGCCTGGTCGTCACCCCCGTCGACCGGGCGGCCGGGGGCCGGCGGCGCTACCGGCAACTGGATCTGGACTGGATCAGGGTCTGCACCAGGCTGCGAGCCACCGGCATGCCCATCAGAACCATCCGCCGCTACGCCGAACTCGTCGCCGCGGGCCGCGGCAACGAACACGAACGGCTCGCCCTCATGGAGGCGCACCGCGCCGAGGTCGCCGCGAAAATCGCCGAGCTGCACGAGAACCTGGAACTCATCGACCACAAGATCGACGTCTACCGCGGCCGGATCACCGCGGGCGACGCCGACCGTCTGTGGGCCGACCACCGAGCCGACGCACCCTGAGCGCGCCCGGACGCAGAACTCCGCGCCGACCGTGCCGGCGGGTCAGGGCGTGGCGGAGCGGGTCGCGGTGATCGCGACCGTCTTGTAAGGCAGGGTGAAACTGCCGCCCATCGCGTCGATCGCCGCGCCGACGCCGTCGAGCACTTGCGTCAGCTTGTCCTGCGGCAGCCGGGTCATCGAGCCGTGCGTGGGAAGTTGATCGAGCCACTCGTCCCTGGTGTAGGTCCGCTCCCACGGGAAATTCGATTCCAGAGGTTCGTCGAAGCGGCCGGTCTTCCGGATTCCTTCGGCGGTCTTGTCCAGGATCGGCCGGTACATCGCCGCGGCTCGGGTGCCCGCCTGGAGGGGGAACGGCGAGTCCGGCACCACCCGCCGGTATACCGCGCCGTACGCTTCGGCTACCTCGTCCGGGAGCTGGAACACATGCCAGAACGTGGACAGCACGCCTCCGGGGCGCAGGACCTCCGCCGCCTTCGCCGCTCCCGCGGCCGGATCGACCCAGTGCCAGGCCGTTGCCGCGATCACGGCATCGAAAACGCGGCCTCCGCTGTTCCAGGCTTCGAAGGTCGTCACATCGACCTCGAGCCCCTGACACCGCGCGAATTCCGCCATCCGGGAATCCGGTTCGACGCCGAGCACCGTGCAACCGGCTGCCTGGAACTGCCTGGCTTCGACGCCGGTGCCGCAGCCGACGTCCAGGACCGCACGCCCGGGGCTGGCGGAAACAATGTGCTCGACGAGGGCGTCGGGATAGCTGGGACGGGTCCGGTCGTAGCGTTCGGCATCCACCCCGAACGACTCCGCGATCTGCCGTTGCCGGTGCGGCGTTTCCTCTGGCGAAGGTATAGTGGGCATGTGCCCACTGTAAATGGGCATGTGCCCACTCGGCAATGGGGTGGGCCGATCCGAACCGAAAGGGACATCGGCATGCCCACCGGAGTCGCCCTCCGCGACGTGCGCGAGCAACTGTTCGACGCCGCCGACCGGATCCTGCTTCGAGACGGGCCGAGCGCGTTGACCAGCCGGGCGGTCACCACGGAGGCGGGCTGCGCGAAAGGTGTTCTGCACCGGCACTTCGCCGACTTCGACGACTTCCTCGCCGAATTGGTGACCGCCCGGATCGCCGAGAACGAGCGCCGGGCCGCCGCTCTGCGGGAATCCGCCGGAGAAGGCGCGGTGGTCGAGCACCTCACCGACGCGCTGACCGACCTGTTCGGCCCGGTCACCACGGCCATCGTCAGCCTGATCGCGTTCCGGGACGAGTTGCGCGCGCGCCTGCGCCGTGACCGGCCGACCGGCGTCCCCGTGCTGGCGGAGGCGACCGCCATGATCGCCGATTACCTCACCGCCGAACGCGATCTCGGCCGGATCGCCGCGACCGCCGATATCGGCACGCTCGCCCCCATGCTGATCGGAACCGCGCATCTGCTGTTCGCCGACCGGGACGCCGGTCCACCTTCGCGCGCGGCGGTCGGCGGCGCGGTGAGCGCGGTCGTCGCGGGCGTGCTGTCCGGCTAGTGCGGGTGCAACGCGGTCAGTGCGCGCCGAGCGCGTCGAGGATCATCGGACGCGCGGTGGCGAGCGCTTGCGACCAGTACGGCCAGGTGTGCGTCCCGTCGACGGTGTCGACGCGGGCGGTCATCCCCAGCTCCGCGAGGCGATCACGGAACATCTGGGCGGCGATCGTCGTCATCGACTCCAGGCCCATCGCGTTGACCGTGTTCCCGACTCCGAACGGCACGTCGAGCGGGCCGGGCAGGCCGTTGCCGGTCGAGACGTAGATCGGCAGTCCGCGCAGCAAATCGGCCTGTACGGTGGCGTCGTTGCGACTCCAGGCCGGGTCGTCGACCGGCCCCCACATGTCGTCGACGTTGAAATTGCCCTCGTCCCGCATGGCGGCGCGCATCGCTTCGTTCCAGAGCGGGAACGTCGGGTGCAGGAACCCGGAGAACGATCCGGCGAACTTGAACTGGTTGCGATGGTATCCGGCCAGGATCAGGGCGGCGTTGCCGCCCATGGAGGCTCCGACGACGGCGTTGTTGGTTCGCGATACGCCGTAGCGCTGCAGATAGGCGGGCAACTCCTGGGTCAGGAAGGTTTCCCATTTGTACGTCGTCTCTTGGCCGTTGGTGCTGCTGGGCCGGTACCAGTCGGTGTAGAAGCTCGAGTGGCCACCGACCGGCAACACCAGCGTGACGTTGTCGTCCGCGAATTGGCTCAGCGCGTCGGTGTCGCTCGACCACTGACTGTGGTCGGCGGGCGCGCGCAGCCCGTCGAGCAGGTAGAGCGCCGCGCTGCCGCCGCGCGCCGCCCACTGCACCTGGACTTTGATCGGCCCCATGCTCGACGGCACGGACAGCTCGCTGAAACCGCGCGCGGGCGCGCGCAGCACCGGGGTGTGGATCGGCGCGGCGGTGGCGACGGTCGCGCCGATGGGCGACATCAGCACCGCCGTCACCATGACGGCGCTGGTTCTTCTCAGCCGACCGCGAACACCTCGCTGCTTTCCGGACCGTGCTGTCGCGCCCACTCGCATACCTCCTGCCCGCTTCCTGCTCGGTGACAAGCAACCGAATTCATTTGTCGCTCAGCGCAATTGCTTCGTCGGCGATCACTGCCACCCCAATGATCCAGAATTCATCCTATGTTGCGACATGTTGGCTACGGGCTCCATCCCAGTCAGGGCTGGGAAGTCCCACCGCCGGGGCGGGCGAGGTGGGCGGCTCACCGGCGCTGGTCCGTCGCCGTGTCCGCGCGGGCTCTGTGGATCACAGGTCGAGGGAAACGCCGGTGAGTAACTTGACGAAATGGTAGCTCGATAGTTGCTAAAGAGAGGGTCTTCGGTGTGTTCGAGACACGGCGTGTCGCGGACGGTCGTCCACTCGATGAATCGCACGGACGCTCGTGCGGGTGGCCTTCGAGCGTGGCCGATCCCGGGCAAGAATGGTCGTATGTCGATTTCGCTCGACCAGGCCGACTCGGTGATCGCCGCCGCACGCAAGGCGGCGGCCGAACTCGGCGAGGCCGTGTCGCTGGCAATCGTGGAAACAGGCGGAACGGTGGTGGCCGTCGCGCGGATGGACGGTGCGCCCCCACCGGCGAGCGATATCGCGAAACACAAGGCGCGGGCGGCTGTCGCGCTGGGGTTCGACACCGTGCACATGACCGCCGCACCGCAAGGGCGGTCGCTGTTCGGCGAAGCGCGGCGCGCGGATGCGCACGCGCTGGTGCCCAACGGCGGCGGCGTGCTCATCCGAATCCGCGGCACGGTCCTCGGTGCGCTCGGCGTGTCCGGTGCGGCATCCTCGATCACCGATCACAAGATCGGCGCAACCGCTGTCGCGCAACTGAATTGATCACGCACTGCCCGTCGTGCGGCCGTACCGTCGTCGAAATCCATGGGCGGTATCGCGTCCGCGACCGATCGGTCAGAGGTTCCCGCTGAACCAGGCCGGCGGACGCGGCGCGGCACACCGCCTCCGGCTGATCGGTGTGCGAAACGTTCGTGTGTTTCCGTGCCGGTTCGGCGGGTAACGCCGGGTGAAGGACCAGCAGGCCGCCATGTTGGTTCGCGATTCCCAGCGTGGCGCGGAAAGAGGTTGTCCATGAATACCATCAGTGCGATTCTCTGCTCGGCCGCCGCGGTGGGAACCGCTTTCGTGGTCCCCGCGGCGGCCTCGGCAACCTCCCTGTCCTGTGCCGCCGAGCGCGGTGTCGACGCCACCGTCATCGACGGCAACACAGGGTGCCGGGCGGCCAGCGATCACAGGGGGCAGGCGCGCTCGGATGGCGTCGACGGGGTCGGTTACGCCCGAGCCACCCTCGGCGCGACCGCCCTCGGCGTCGGCGTGGCGGGTGGCGTCGGGGCGAGCGAGGGCGCGGGCGGCATGCCTATCGCGCTGGGGATCGGTCCGGACGCCGTAGCGTTGAGCACGGTGGTCGACGACCACCTGCGCGACGGCCCGGCGGTGGGGGTGGCGATCGCGTTCGAGGGCTCCAGATCCGAGGTGGGTGGCACGCCCGATGGCGCGGTGGTGTGCCTGGGCTCCGGCGCCTTCGCCTGGAATTTGCAGAGCGGAGCGAGTTGCCTGGCCACGCCGTTCGGCCTGTGGCGATCGCCCGTGAGCCTGCCGCAGCCGCCGGATCAGCCTCCCGCCGCGTGGTGAGCAGGCAGAGCGAATCGTCCGGCATGCCGTGATGAGAGGTGGCGCTCCGCTCAGAGCTGGTGGCGCAGTTCCCGCCGAGATGTGACTCCGCTTGCGGCAGCAGCACTCGGTGCAGGCCGGCGAAACCCGATCGCCTGAGACACCGCTCCGATCTCATCCGCTCGAGCGGATGAGATCGGCCGCACCGCGCCTGCCCGTGGCGCGGTGGTCGAAACCCAAGCTCTGGCGAATCCGCGCAAGGCTCCGCCCGGCAGCCTGGCCGGTTCGATCCTGCGGCAGCACCATCCGGAACTGCCGTCGCTGACCTGGGACGAGATCCTCGCGTCGAGCGGCTGGCACGACTGATCGCCCCCGTATCCGGCTGCCACGACCTCGGCCTGGGGCAGCACGCCGGTTCCGGTCGTGGTCGCCGTAGGTCGCTGAAGATCGGAATGCGCGGGGTGGTGCGATATGGCCGGAAATCTCGATATCGCGTCCGTATCTCTCGTCCGGGCGGTGTGTTCGCCGCCATACGCTCGAGCGCATGGACAGCCACTACGACGTGCTCGTCATCGGTTCCGGCTTCGGCGGCAGCGTTGCCGCGCTGCGAGCGACCGAGAAGGGATACCGGGTCGGCGTGCTCGAGGCGGGCCGGCGGTTCGCCGACACGGAGTACGCGAAGAACTCCTGGCATCTGCGTGAGTACCTGTGGGCGCCGAAGTTCGGCTGCTACGGCATCCAGCGGATGACCCTGCTCAACGACACGTTCATCATGAGCGGGTCGGGAGTCGGCGGTGGGTCGTTGGTGTACGCCAACACGCTGTACGAGCCGCCGGAGAAGTTCTACCGCGACAGGCAGTGGGCGCACATCACCGATTGGCGCGACGAGCTGGCGCCGTACTACGACCAAGCCAAGCGCATGCTCGGCGTCACCCAGAACCCGGCGACCACGCCCACCGACCGGATCCTGCGCGAAGTCGCCCAGGACATGGGCATCGCCGACACCTATCGCCGCACTCCGGTGGGAGTGCTCTTCGCGGACAACGATTCCCGGCCGGGTCAGCAGGTCGCCGACCCGTTCTTCGGCGGCGTCGGGCCCGCGCGCTCCACCTGTACCCACTGCGGCGAGTGCATGACCGGCTGCAGGCACGGCGCGAAGAACACCTTGGTGAAGAATTACCTCTACCTGGCCGAGAAAGCCGGGGCGACGGTGCATCCGCTGACCACGGTGACCGACGTGCGACCGCGGCCGGCGGGCGGCTACGAAGTGCGGACCGAGCGCACCGGGCGGTGGCTGCGCAAGGGCGAGCAGACGTTCACCGCGGACCAGGTGATCTTCGCGGCCGCCGCGCTCGGCACCCAGAAACTGCTGCATCGGTTGCGCGAGAACGGTTCGCTGCCGCGCGTCTCGCCGCGGCTGGGGCATCTGGCCCGCACCAACTCCGAAGCGGTGCTCGCCGCGCGCTCGCTGCGCAAGGACACCGACTTCACCAAGGGCGTCGCGATCACCTCGTCCGTCCACCCCAACGAGTACACCCACATCGAGCCGGTCCGCTACGGCAAGGGCAGCAACGCGATGAGCTTGCTGGCCACCGTGCTCGTGGACGGGCAGGAGGGCAAGGCCCGCTGGTGGCTCGGTGTACGGGAGCTGATCGCGCACCGCCGCCACCTCATCCGGCTGCACAGCCCGCGCCGCTGGTCCGAGCGCATCATCGGCGTGCTCGTCATGCAGAACGTCGACAACTCGATCGTCACCTACACCAAGCGCGGCCTGTTCGGCAGGCGCATGACGACCAAGCCGGGCGACGGCGCCGCGCCGCCGACCTGGATTCCGGAGGGACACGAGGTGACCAGGCGGATCGCGGAGAAGATCGACGGTCTGCCGCAGGGTGGCTGGACCGAACTGCTGAACATCCCGATCACCGGCCATTTCATCGGCGGCTGCGCCATCGGCGACTCGGCCGAGACCGGCGTGGTCGACGCCTATCACCGGGTCTACGGATACCCCGGCCTGCACATCACCGACGGCTCGACCATTTCGGCCAACCTGGGCGTGAACCCGTCCCTGACCATCACCGCCCAAGCCGAACGCGCGATGGCGTTGTGGCCGAACAAAGGCGAGGACGACCCGCGCCCGCCGCTCGGAACGGCCTACCGCAGGCTCGCGCCGATCGAACCGAAGAACCCGGTGGTTCCGGTCGCCGCGCCCGGCGCGTTGCGGCTGCCGATCACGCCGGTCTGAGCGTGCGGAAAACCGGTCGCGCGCGGCGGGTCCGGGTGCCAGGATCGGTGCTGTGCCCGGCCATGTCGTCCTCGAACCGCTCGATGAAGCGTTGCTCACCGATCTGCTGCACACCGCGGTGGCCGACGCGCATCCCGGCGAGGTCATGCCGGTCGAAGCGCCGGATGCGAGCTGGAATGCTGACCGAGAAGCGGATTTCCGCGCCTTCCACCGCGGCCGCGCGCTGGCGGACCCGCCCGTCGAGTCGACCTACGGCATCCGGGTGGACGGCGAGGTGGCCGGCGCGGCACGACTGTGCCGGATGCCCGCCTCGGACGACGCCGCCGAGGCAGGAGTCTGGCTCGGCCGCTCCCGCCGCGGCACGGGCATCGGCACCGCCGTGTTCGCCGCATTGATCGAGCGGGCGGCCGCCGAAGGCTACTCGAGGCTGTTCGTGAGCACGACGCCGGACAACATCCCCGTACTCCGCCTACTGACCGCCCGCGGAATCGACTACGCCCTGCACGACAACGAGGCCACCGCGTGGATTCGCTGCGGCTGAAGCCGATCTTCCGCGAGTACGGAATCGAGTGCACCCGCGACCGGCCGAGAACGATCGCACAGGTGATCTTCGCCGGCAGATCGGCAGCATGCCCCTCGTGTCCTATCGAGAAGGTGATCGTCACACGTGACCACCGCCCCCCATTCCGATAGAGCGAAGTGAGACCGAGCATGGCCGCGAGCCCTGCAAACGTTTGAACGCAGCACAATTCGAAGCGAGACCACGTGCGCCGTCGCGGCCCCGGCTCGCGCCCAAGGTGCTCCGCCTGTGCGGCGAACAACGCGCCGCCCGGCCACTTCCACCGCGCGCGAGGTCGCAGCATTGATACCGACGCGCCCAGCGCACCTCCACCACGTCTTTCGAGCGAAGCAAGACCGAGCATCCGCCGTTCGCGGCCCGGCTCGCGTCCGAGCGGCCGCCGCGTCCGCGACGAAGTCGCCAGCGGCGGTCGCTCGGACGCGAGCCACAAAGGGGCCGCGAACACCAG
>NZ_JBSFNF010000047.1:0-27007 GCF_053586955.1 Nocardia sp. NPDC003726
CGCCGGGCCGGGGTGTGGGCGACCGCCGCTTGCTCCTTCGTCGCGTACGCGGCGGCCACGCAAACGCGAGCCGGGCCGCGAACGCGCATGCTTGGTCTCGCTTCGCTCGAAAGACGTGGTTGCGGTGCGCTGGGCGCGTCGGTGTCCGAGCTTGCTATCGAGTGCATGCGGTTTGTGGTGGGCGGTGCCGGATCGGGTCCGACTGCCGTTGTCGTTTGTCGCCTGCGGTGCTGCGTGTTCGCGGCCTCTTGGTGGGCTCGCTGGCCGCGAGCGGGGTGTTCGGTCTCGCTGCGCTCGGAAGGCGTGGTTGCAGTGCGGTGCGTCGGTATCGACCCCTACTGGTGCATGGTTTGTAGTGGTTCGGCTCGGCTGCCGCTTGTTCTTGTCACCACGCGGCGGCGGATGGCGCATGCTCGGTCTCGCTCCGACCCGGCGGGTCGGCCGAAGTTGTTGCGGTGGAAAACACACCGGATCGGGGATGCACGCGAGCTGTGCCGGTCGAGTGCCCCGGTTGTCATCGGGGGCGCGGACGACGCGCGGCCGACTTCGTCCGGTCTCATAGCGCCTCGCAGGCGCGTTCACCTGGCGGATGCTCGGTTGGTCTCACCTATGGCGCGGGGCCGGGCGCTCGATGGGGTCGAGTGCCCGGCCCCGGCCGTCGGGTTCTTACTTGTGCCGTCCGTGCAGGAACGGGACGAGCTTGCGCAGCAGCTTCATCGTGGAGTCGGTGCGGCTGTAGCTCAGCAACGCCATGCCGGGAACGGTGAAGCGCTGCACCGCGATCGAGTGCGGGCGGGTGAACTCGCGCAGGCCCGGTTCGCCGTGGATGCGGCCGATGCCGGAATCGCCGACGCCGCCGAAGGGCAGGCCGGGGATGGCGGCGAAGGCGAGCACGGAGTTCACCGAGGTGGCGCCGACGCGCAGCTTGCGTGCGATGTCCAGGCCGTTCTTCTTCGAGTAGACCGCGGAGGACAGGCCGTACTTGGAGTTGTTGGCCAGTTTCACCGCTTCGTCGACGCTGTCGACGGTGCGGATGGTGATGGTCGGGCCGAAGGTCTCCTCGGCCACCGCCTCGGAGTTCTCGTCCACGTCGACCAGCACGACGGGTTCGATGAACGGCGCCTTGACCGATTCGGGGCCGCCGAGCACCGCGGTGCCGCCGTTCTTCAGCGCGTCATCGATGTGGCGGCGCACGATGTCGATCTGGCTCGGCATGGTCATCGGGCCGTAGGCGGCCTTGTCGTCGGAGCCGGGCTTGATGTCGGTGAGGATGCGCTTGACCTCCGCGACGAACTCCTCGCGCACCGAACGGTCGACGTAGACCCGCTCGACGCCGGCGCAGGTCTGGCCGCTGTTGGCGGTGGCGCCCCAGGCGACCGCGTCGGCCGCGGCCTTGATGTCGGCGTCGGGGGCGACGATCACCGCGTCCTTGCCGCCGCACTCGAGCAGCACGGGGGTGAGCCGCTCGGCGGCGGCGGCCATGATCCGCTTACCGGTGGCGGTGGAGCCGGTGAACGCGATCTTGTCGATGTCCGAGCGGACCAGCGCCGCGCCGGTGGCGCCATACCCGTTGATCGTGATGAAGACGCCCTCTGGCAGTTCGCGATTGGCTTCGGCGAACGCGTCGGCGAGGAAGTTGCCGATGCTCGTGGAGTACTCGCTCGGCTTGAACACGACGGTGTTGCCCGCGGCCAGCGCGTAGGCGATGGAGCCGTTGGGCGTGTAGACCGGGTAGTTCCACGGACCGATCACGCCGACGACGCCGAGCGGGCGCTGCTCGAGCCGGGCGCTGAAGTTCGACATCAACGCGCCGGGGGAGACCTTCTTCGGGCCGAGCACCTTCTTGGCGTTCTTGGCCGCCCAGGAGATGTGCTCGAGGGCGAGCATCAATTCCAGGAAGGCGTCGTCGACCGGCTTGCCGTTCTCGGCGTGGATCAGCGCGCAGAATTCCTCCGATTTCTGCACCAGCCTGCTCGACCAGCGCAGCAGATGCGTGCGCCGCTGGTCGAAACTCAGCGCGCCCCACGTGGCGGCGGCTGCGCGCGCCTTGGCGACCGCGGCGGCGACCGCCGCGTCGTCGGCGATGACGTGCGTGCCGATCACCTCGCCTGTCGCCGGATTGACCGACGTCAGTGCCGTGTCGTGATCGGCGGGTTTGGTGTCGGTGGATGTCACAGTGGTTCTCCTCTTGCCGTCTGCGGTGGACGGTCGATGCGCGGGTCCGAGTGGACGGGCGACCCGTCCTTCCGATGAGAGAATGCTATGCCACAACTCTCAACAGGTCATCAGCTATGCACCAATTCTTCCCGACGCTGTCGGTGGCAAGTGGGACTATCGGGATATGTGCGGACGATATGCGACCACGACCAACCCCGGCAGGCTCGCGGTCGAATTGGATGCGATCGATGAGACCGGCGCGGCCGACCAGGGTTCGTTCACCAATTACAACGTCGCTCCGACCACCCAGGTGCTCACCGTGGTCGAGCGGCACGACCAAGGCCGCGAAGACGATGACCCCAAACTGCGTATCCGGCGCATGCGCTGGGGACTGATCCCGGTGTGGACGAAAGCGGCCGAGCCAGGCGTCCCGGTCAAAGGCAAACCGCTGTTCAACGCCCGCGCCGACAAGGCCGCCACCACGCCTTCCTTCCGTGACGCGGTGAAATACCGGCGCTGCCTGGTGCCGATGGACGGCTGGTACGAGTGGGTCGTCGAGCCGAACGGCGACAAGGGCGGAAAAGGCAAGGTCGCCAAGCACCCGTACTACATGGCCAACGCGGACGGTTCCCGGCTCTACATGGCAGGTCTGTGGTCGGTCTGGCGCGACCGTTCGCAGCCGGAGAGCGCCCCGCTGCTGTCGTGCACCATCCTCACCACCGACGCGGTCGGCGACCTCACCCGCATCCACGACCGTATGCCGCTGCCCATGCCCCGCGAACACTGGGACGCCTGGCTGGACCCCGATCACCCGGCTCCCGCGAGCCTGCTGGAGACCCCTTCCGAGGAGGTCGTCGCCGGAATCGTGCCCCGCCCGGTGCCCGCCCTGGTCAACAGCGTCCGCAACAACGGCCCGGAACTACTCGCCCCAGTGGATGAACAGAAGGAAGCCGAGCAGATCAGCCTGCTGTAAAGGTTCACTGACCAACGCCCGGACTCCCGCGCAACTGCAAACAACGGTCCTGTTCGTGCGGAGTGACGCGCAATCGGATATCGGCCCGACTCGGATCTCCACCGTGAAGACTTGCGTGCGCGATGGGCGATCGAAGGCCGCGCTATGCACCGCGCTCACGTCTCGCAGCGACCGCCCCTGCACAAACGGCATCGACCCAGCTCCGGCCTAGAGATAGCGAGACCGAGCATCCGCCGTTCGTCGCCGGACCCAGCTCCATCAGTTGAAGCCGCATTCCGAGCGCCGTGGGTGGCGCTCGACTGGACGGTCGCCATCGGGCGCGCGCTGAATCGTGACCAAGACCGCTGACGTGCCCAGCCGACCTCCACCACGTCTTCCGAGCGAAGCGAGACCGAGCATCCGCCGTTCGCGGCCCGGCTCGCGTTCGACCGGTCGACGCGTAGGCGACGAAGGAGCAAGCGTCGGCCGGTCGAACGCGAGCCATAAGGCGGCCGCGAACACGCAGCGCCGCAGGCGCTGCAAAAATTACAGACTGCACTTCACGCTGGGTGAAGCGATATTCAGCCCGCACTTGATGATTCCGGCGACCAGGTCGATCAGCTTGGTGGTGACAGTGCCGCTCAGCTTCTCGGCTTTCCCGGCCTTGTCGTCACTCTTCGAACCCTGACCGTCGAAGTCGAACACGGAATCGCTGACCTGCGTGACCTGCGGGCTGTCCGGTGCGGCGGCTGCCTCGGGGGCGAGGAGCGTTACCGAACCGAGAGCCACGACGAGAGTTCCGAACAACGCGACGATCACGGTGCGCAAACGCTGCTGCGTAGACATTCGCATCACATCCTCGAGTCGGTTCGATCTGGCCTGTTCAGTAACGCACAGATCGCGGCGATCGTGGCCGAATTACGCGGATGTCACGGGCGCGGTCACCGCGCCGGTCAGCCGGATCAGGTCGGCGGGCGCCAGTTCGATCTCCAGTCCGCGCCGTCCTGCGCTGCACAGCATCCGGTCCCAGGTCAGCGCCGATTCGTCGATCACGGTGGGCAGCCGCTTGCGTTGACCGAGCGGGGAGATGCCACCGAGGACGTACCCGGTCGTCTTCTCCGCCCGCGTCTTGTCCGCCATGCTCGCCTTGGACGCGCCGAGCGCGGCCGCCGCGGCCTTGAGCGACAACGTGTTCGGCACCGGGAGCACGGCCACCGCGAGCGAGCCGGTGGCGAGTTCGATGACCAAGGTTTTGAAGATCTGCCCGGCCGCGACCCCCAGTTCGGCGCCGAGCGCGTCGACCGCCTCGGTGCCGTAGGAGTCGGAGCGCGGATCGTGCTGGTAGGTGTGCACCCGGTGGGCCACCTTCGCCTGGGTCAACGCGCGGATCGCCGGAGTCGAGCCTGCTGCCATGAGCCACACCCTAACGACGGCCGCAGCCGGGCCCGCAACGGGATTTCGCGCGAATTCGCCGGGCGCCCGCGGGCCGGTGGGAACACCGGACGGCTCGAGCATGTTGTAGCCGGTACACCGCGCTCGGAATGCTTTCCACCGGTGAGCAGGCCCTATGGAGACGACAAGGAGATGCCTGTGCCCGTGCTGCTCGACGACCGTCCGGTGGGGACCGAGGTGTCCCGGACCGACGGCGGATTCTCCTTCGATGTGCCGATGCCGGTAGATTTGGCAGGTACGGCGATCGAAGGGACAGGTGTGACGAGCGACGATGACGTGGCGGCCGACGATGTCGCCGCCGTCGACGATGCCGAGCTGGCACAGCGGTTCGAACGGGACGCGCTCCCGCTGCTCGACCAGCTCTACGGCGCCGCGCTGCGCATGACCAGGAACCCGGCGGATGCCGAGGACCTGGTCCAGGAGACCTACGTGAAGGCCTACCAGGGCTTCAAGTCGTTCCGGGAGGGCACCAACCTGCGTGCCTGGCTGTACCGGATCCTGACCAACACCTACATCAACTCCTACCGCAAGAAGCAGCGCCAGCCCGCGCAGTATCCGACCGACGAGATCACCGACTGGCAGCTGGCCGCGACCGCGGAGCACACCTCGCAGGGCCTGCGGTCGGCCGAGGTCGAGGCGCTGGACGCGTTGCCGGACGACGACATCAAGGCCGCGCTGCAGGAACTTCCGGAGGAGTTCCGCATGGCGGTGTACTACGCCGACGTCGAGGGTTTCCCGTACAAGGAGATCGCCGACATCATGGGCACGCCCATCGGCACGGTGATGTCCCGGCTGCACCGCGGCCGGAAACAGCTCAAGGGTCTGCTCGCCGATGTCGCGCGGGAGCGCGGATTCAACCGTTCGGGGGAACGCCAGGAGGTCAAGCAGTGAGTACCGAGCGGGACCCCGACATGGAACTCGACTGCACGGCGGTGCTCGCCGACGTGTGGTTGATGCTGGATGGGGAGTGCGACGACGCGACTCGGGAACGGTTGCAGCACCACATGGAGCACTGCAGCCCTTGTATCGAGGCCTACGGCATCGAAGAGAAGATCAAGAGCCTGCTCAGCCGCAAGTGCGGCGGTGATCGCGCGCCCGCGTCGCTGCGTGAACGCCTGACCGTCGAGCTGCGCCGGACGTTCGTGACCAAGGAGACTTCGGTCGAGACCTCCGACTAGTCCGATCGGTGAGACGCGAGCGGCACGCCTTCCTGCTGGAAGTGCGTGCCGCTTCGTGCTTGCGGGCCGAGCGTCGCTCAGGCGTTGGGCCGCTTGCCGTGGTTGGCTGCGTTCCCCTTGCGGCTACGCTTCTTACGTCCGCGCTTACCCATGAGTAGTCTCCCTTCTGGTTGAAGGCCATTCTTTCACGTGTGGTTGGCTGTACCGTCAGCGGATGCAGGCCAACGAGGATATGGGGTGTCATGGCTGAGGAAGTGCTCGCCGAACTGGTGTCGGTCGTCTACCAGGTGGTCGCCAAGGAGGGCGACGAGGTGAAGGAAGGCGACACCCTGGTGATCCTCGAGTCGATGAAGATGGAGATCCCTGTGGTCGCGGAGTCCAGCGGCACGGTGACCTCGATCGGCGTGAAGGAAGGCGACGCGATCAAGGCGGGCCACCTGATCGCGGTCATCTCCTGATCGATTGCGGCGGTAGATCTGCATGGCGACACTGAGCGAGCTGCTGGCCGAGCACACCGACCTCCCCGGCGTCGCCGTGGATCATCTGCAGCGAGTGGTGGGTGATTGGCAGCTGCTGTCCGATCTGTCCTTCGCCGATCTGCTGCTGTGGGTCGGCGCCGGACCGGTGACCGAGGGCGCGGACATCGTCTGCGTCGCGCAGTGCCGTCCCACCACCGCTCCCACCGTGCACCAGGAGGACCTGGTGGGCACGGTCGCCCTGCGGGCAGACCATCCGCAGGTGTTCGACGCCCTGGTCAGCGGCGAGATCGTGCGATCAGACAGCGAGGTCGAGGCGTCGGGCGTCTACCACCCGCATCCGGTGCACGCGATCCGCGAGGCCATCCCGGTCCGCTGCGGCGACGACGTGATCGCGGTACTGAGCCGGGACACCGACATGCAACGTTCCCGGGTGCGCAGTCAGCTGGAGAGCGCCTACGTGGCGTGCGCCGACGACCTGTGCCAGATGATCGCCGACGGCACCTTCCCGACCACGGAGGATCGCGCCGCCACCCATTCCAGCCCGCGCGCGGGAGACGGGTTCATCCGCCTCGACACCGAGGGCATCGTCGTCTACGCCAGCCCCAACGCCTTGTCGGCCTATCACCGGATGGGTCTGCAAGCCGACCTGGCAGGTCAGGATCTCGCCGTCACCACCCGTTCGCTGATCACCGACCCGTTCGACGCCCAAGAGGTGGTCGGCGACATCCAAGCCGCTCTGGCCGGGCGCACCGGGCGGCGGATGGAGGTCGAGGCGCGCGGCGCCACCGTGCTGCTGCGCACCCTTGTGCTGCGCCCGCACGGTGAGCTGGCAGGCGCCGCGGTGCTGGTGCGCGACGTCACCGAGGTGAAGCGGCGCGATCGCGCGCTGCTGAGCAAGGACGCCACCATCCGGGAGATCCACCACCGGGTCAAGAACAACCTGCAGACCGTCGCCGCGCTGCTGCGCCTGCAAGCCCGCCGCACCGAGAACGAGGAGGCGCAGGTCGCGCTCACCGAATCGGTGCGCAGGGTCACCTCCATCGCCTCGGTGCACGAGATGCTGTCGATGTCGGTGGACGAAGAGGTCGATCTGGACGAGGTCGTCGACCGGCTGCTGCCGATCATGGCCGACGTGGCCACGGTGCACACCGCGCGCATCAAAGTGCGCCGCGCCGGCTCCCTCGGCGTCTTCTCCGCCGAGCGCGCGACCCCGTTGGTGATGGTGCTCACCGAACTGGTGCAGAACGCCATCGAGCACGCCTTCGATTCCGGCGAAAACGGCACGGTGACAATCCGTTCCGAGCGTTCGGCCCGCTGGCTGGACGTGATCATCAGCGACGACGGCCGCGGTCTGCCGCCCGGATTCAGCCTGGAATCCTCCGATCGGCTCGGCCTCCAGATCGTGCGCACCCTGGTGACCGCCGAACTCGGCGGTTCCATCGGCCTGCACCCCGGCGCCGACATCGGCACCGATGCCGTCCTGCGCGTCCCGCTGGGGCGTCGTTCCGGCCGCTGACCGGCCCGTTCGGTACGCGAGGGGTACAGCGCGGTAGCTCCACGTCGAGAGCGAGCGGCGGCGTTTCCGCCGCCGCGATATCGGTCGCGTCGGCCCTCGCCGCGCGCTGTTGCTCGGATGTCGCGGGCGGGCCGCTACCGAGGTGTCGTTCGCGGCTTGCCGCGCGGTGACTTCGTGAATGTCCGCATCGAGTGGAATGCGAGGTGTCGCATGGATTGGCGACCGTGCGAAGCCGCTTGGAAACCAACCACTTTCCCACAGGTTCCGCTGGATCGCGAGTCGAACCGCGGCGGTGTCGCGCGGTAATCCGCGCTGCCGATATTGCCGTCCGAGGCAACCGCATTGATCGGCTTCCGGATTCGTCGCGAAGCGAGACCGATCATTTCCAGTTCGCGGACGAGCGTACAAAAACAACACAGCCCGGCACCGTCGGGTGCCGGGCTGAAATGCGTTACCGGGCCGGGCTGAATGGCCCGGTAAGGCCGGTCGTCTCTGGATCAGACGACGGTGCGGGTGCGGGTGCGCGCGTTGCGACGCTTGAGCGCCCGGCGCTCGTCTTCGCTCATACCACCCCACACGCCGGCGTCTTGTCCGGACTTCAGGGCCCAGGACAGGCAGTCGGCGGTTACGGGGCAGCGAGCGCAGACCAGCTTGGCATCGGCAATCTGTGCGAGCGCCGGACCACTGTTACCCACGGGGAAAAACAGCTCGGGGTCCTCATCGCGACAGATGGCCTTGTGGCGCCAGTCCATTCCTCTGCTCCTTTGCTGGGCGCCGCGCAGGGCGCCGATGGTTTGTGGATCGTTCACTTGTGCGACTCGAATGTTTCCGCACGGTTGCTTGTGAATGCTTTCACGAACACCGTAGATGTCAATAGGCACGCGGTGCACCGTGGGGAAGCTCACGCTCTGAAGGCCCCCGCGTTGGGAAGCCTGCCCGGTCCTTTGTACTCGCTCTACCGGCTTTTCGCAGCACTACCCGCGATGTTTTTCGCGGTGTTTCGCCCGTCAGCGCGGTCGCGGCGCGACGACGGCGAGCACGTCGGGCACGGCAGTGAAATCCACCACGTTGCGCTTGCCGATGAAGTCGCCATCGATTTGCAGGCCGATCGGTTCTTTGGCCTCGATTCGTACGGCGGGAACGTCGTCTTCGCGAAATAAATTGCGGGACTTGGGATTCCCGTTGGCCGCGAGGAGGTGTCGCGCGAGCAGGAGCGTGGGGAGGACGGCCATCGAGCGCACCGCGAACACTCCGAGCCCGGTTTCGAACCGGGTGCCAGGGTTGGTGTGCACCGGCGTGGCGTTGAGATATGTCCAGGGTGTGGTGTTGGTAACGAAGGCGTAATGCACCCCGTCCACGGGATCGCGGCCGGGAATTTCGACCTGAACGCCGGGTTCCTTCCGTTTCGCGCGGAAGAATTGTCGCACTGTTGTTCGAACATAGCGGCCCGGAGTGGCGGCGCGGCCACGGGCGCGGCTGGCGTCGATCGCCTCGCACACGTCGGCGTCGAGTCCGACGCCGGCGCTGAAGCAGAACCAGCGGTCGTCGGCCAGCCCCAGACCGATCCGGCGATCGGCGTCCAGTGTGAGCAGGTCGATGAGCTGGTTGGTCGCGGTCACCGGGTCGGGGGAGATGCCGAGCGCCCTGGCGAAGACATTGGCCGAGCCGCCAGGGATCACGCCGAGGCGCGGCAACCAGGCTTGACCGTCGTCGAGGACGGGCAGCGGCAGGAAGCCGTTGATGGTCTCGTTGACCGTCCCGTCGCCGCCGTGCACGACGATCAGGTCCATTTCGTTGGTGGCTGCCCATTGGGCCAGT
This sequence comes from Nocardia sp. NPDC003726, assembly GCF_053586955.1. Classification (NCBI taxonomy): domain Bacteria; kingdom Bacillati; phylum Actinomycetota; class Actinomycetes; order Mycobacteriales; family Nocardiaceae; genus Nocardia; species Nocardia sp. NPDC003726. The sequence continues at coordinate 9,553 of NZ_JBSFNF010000047.1, forward strand.
TCGGCGGCGTGGCCGCGGTGCTGGGTGTGCGCAACGGTCAACTGGGTGCGGCTCTCCAACGCGTGCGCCAGGAGGTCCCGGGTCGCCGGTGTGGTCGAGGTGGCATTCGGGTTCACGATCAGCAGCGTCCGCACGGATGGCAGCCTAGTTGGCGGCCGGCCGGCTCCCGAAAAGCGGCGAGCGATGCGCCGGACGCCGCTGCACGGGCGTACGCCGGGACGATGACGCGGACCGGCGGGGTCGTAGGCTTGCCGCGTGAACGAGCGTCAGCAAGGGAAGCGAGGACACCGTGCGCTGCGGCGCGCGACGGAGCCGGATGCGGGCGGGGCGCGATCGTGAGCGACAAGAGCGCGGCCGCGGGGACGGTGCCGACGACGGTGCGGGCGGCCGGGGGACTGGTGACGCTGGAGGGCGTCGTCGCCGTGGGAGTCGCGATCGTGCTGGTGGTGCGGGGGCTGCTCGGGCACGACCAGTCCACGACCAGCGGCTACGGCACCGCGGCCTGGTTCGGCGTCCTCGGCGGCGCGGTGCTGGCCGCGGGTATCGGGCTCCTGCTGGGGAAGCGCTGGGGCCGCGCCATCGCCGTCATCGCGCAGCTGCTGCTGCTCCCGGTCACCTGGTCGCTGCTCACCGACTCGCATCAGCCGGTCTACGGCACGGTGCTCGGGGTGGTCGCGGTCGCCGCGCTGGTGCTGCTGTTCGCGCCGCCGTCCACGCGCTGGATGGCGCAGGACTACGGGGTCGAACCGGATTAGTTCCCCGTCGCCGTGCGCAACGCCGCCCGGCAGAGGCGGTCGGCGTGCCTGGTGGTCTCCGGCAGCCGGTAGCGCGGGGTCAGCGCAAGCACCTGTGCGCAGGCGGTGTCGAGGTCGATGCGATGACCCACGGAGACGAACACCGGCTTGACGCCCGCTCTGGTGCGCAATGCCCGCCCGACCACCGCTCCGTCGATGGTGATGTCGGTGGCCGCACCGCGTTCGGGACCCGGTTCGGCATATTCGCCCCACACGGTCTTCGCCACGCCGATCGTCGGCACGCCGGTGAGCAGGCCGAGGTGGCAGGCGAGGCCGAAGCGGCGGCGCGGATGGGCGAGTCCTTGCCCGTCGCAGACCAGGAGATCGGGTGCGGTGCAGAGCTTTTCGAGCGCGGCGAACGTGGCCGGGATCTCCCGGAAAGCCAGCAGGCCGGGAACGTACGGGAAGGCGGCGGCGCCGTGCGCGACCGCTGAGGCGACCGGCCGCAGGGTGTCGGCCGCCAGGACGACGACGGCCGCGGTCACAGCCCCGGTGTCGGCGTAGGCCGAATCGAGCCCCGCGACCGTGCGGAATCGCGCACCCGGAGGGGTGACCGGACAGATCAGCGGCCGCAGTTCGTCCTGTAGTGCCATGGCCTTTTCGGCGGTGGTGGGCCAGGACGTGAGATCGAGCGGCGGGAGCCAGGACATCGCGCTACCGCGCGTCGGCGGCCAGCTTGCCGAGCGCGTCGCCGGCCAGCCGGTAGCCCAGCCATTCGTCCTGAGCGACGGCGCCGATCGATTCGTAGAAGTCGATCGAGGGCTTGTTCCAGGTCAGCACCGCCCACGACACGCGGCTGTAGCCCTGGTCGACCGCTTCCTTCGCCAGGGCCGTGAGCAGCGCTTTGCCGTAGCCCTTACCCCTGGTTCCCGGCCGGACGTAGAGGTCCTCCAGATAGATGCCGTGCACGCCGTCCCAGGTGGAGAAGTTGAGGAACCAGATGGCGCAGCCGAGCAGACCGGACTCGTCCGCCACCACATGCGCGAACAACTTCGGCTCCGGCCCGAACAGCGCCGAGCGCAACTGCTCGGCGGTGACCGTGCACTCGTGGCGTGCCTTCTCGTATTCGGCCAGGTCGTAGATCAGATCGACCAGTCCGGGCACGTCGGAGGGCACGGCGCGGCGCAGCACGGCGGAGCCGAGGTCGACGGCGGTGGGATCGGTGTCGGGTCGGGTCACTGTGACGCTCCGTTGGGTACCAAGTTGTGCGCGCGGATCGCGCGCGCGTCGTGTTCGTAGCCGAGCACGGTCAGCCCGCCGGTCGACATGGCGAATCGGCGGCCCTCCCTGATCTCGAACTCGGCCCAGCGGGCGATCAGCGCCCGGGAGAAGTGGCCGTGCCCCACCAGCACGATATCCCGCTCCGGCAGCGCGGCTGTCACGCCGGCCAGCACGCGGTCGGCGCGTTCGCGCACCTGCTGTGCGGTCTCGCCGTCCGGGACCGGGCCGGTCCAGATGGTCCATCCCGGCACGGACTCGCGGATCTGCGGGGTGGTCAGGCCCTCGTAGGCGCCGTAGTCCCATTCGGCGAGGTCGTCGTCGACGACGGCTCCGGTGAGCCCGGCCAGCTCCGCGGTGTGCATCGCCCGTAGTCGTGGGCTGGTGCGCACCAACGGATTCCGGAGTTCCAGTGTGGCGAGCAAGCCGCCTGCCGCCCTGGCCTGTTCTTCCCCGCGCTCGGTGAGCGGGAGATCGGTGCGGCCGGTGTGCCTTCGCTGCGTGGACCAGCTGGTCTCGCCGTGCCGGAGCAGCACAACGCGGGCATCGTCGAGTGCGGACATGCCTCCATGATGGTCCACGGTTGATCATGCGGCGGCACGGTGGTCTCCCGCGACGGTGACGAAGCGGGCTACGACCCGACCGGCTCCCCGAGTTCCAGCACTACCAGCGGCAGCGGCCGCGAGACCTTGGCCTGGTAGTCGGCGAGCAACGGATTGTTCGCGATCACCCACGCGGCGAACTCGTCGTACTCGGCGGCCTCCAGCGCCCGCGCCGTGCCCCGATAGGTGGTGGGCCCCAGCTCGATGGTGACGCTGGAATGGGCTTTGACGTTGTGATACCAGGCCGGGTATCGGTCCTCGATGAACGAACTCACGTACATCGTTTCGCCGCGGCGCAACAGGCCGAGCGGAACGACGTGCGGTTTGCCGCTCTTGGCGCCGGTGGTCGTGAGCAGCAACAGTTCACCGCCCGCGTAGGCGCCGCCGACCTTGCCCGCGTTGTCGCGGAACTCTTCGATCACGCCGTCGTTCCAACGCGCCATCTCCTCCTCGGAGTGCTCCTGGTTCCACGGTGCGTCGGGATCGTCGTAGGCCGTGATGGCAGCGGCGTTTTCCTTTGGGGCGGCCTGGGTTTCGCTCATTGCCTCAGTGTGCTGCAAGGCACCGACAGATTTCGCCGGGCGCCTCAGCCGAAGGCGTGCAGTTCTCCGTCGCGCAGTTCCAGCACGGTGTTCCCGATGACGGTGAGCGAGATCGGACTTCCGGTGTAGCCGGGCCGCTCCACCGGGACGCGTCCCGTTTCGGCTCCCGTGGCCGGGTCGAGGACGGTGAGCGCGCCGGTGGTGGGCAGCAGCAGTTTGCCCGCCATCAGCGCGGGTGAGCCGAGCGCGCCGCCCGCCGTCCACAGCGGGTCGAACGTGCTTCCGTTCAAGGCGATCACGCTGTTCCCGGTGAAGACCAGATAGGCCGATCCGATCCGGGTGGTCGTGGCCGTCTGGCTCAGCGGGGCCGAAAGTTGATGCATCACAACGGGGTTGCCGTTCCCGTCGTAGACGGCCAAGCGCGGCGGCAGCGATTCGGCGGCGGGGAAGTAGAGCACGATCCGGCTGTCGGACACCGCCAGCACCCGCGCTTCCGCGGAATCCGTTCCCGGACCGGTCAATACGTGCGAGCCGTACTCCTCCGGCACGGTGTTGTCCTTGGGGGCCGGGTTGAGCACCGTGAGCCGCTCGGCCGGATCGGCGGGGCAGCGCTCCAGCACGGCGAGCCGAGAGGAACTGGAACTCGACGACAGCAGCGTGCACCCTTTGCGCGGCTGCGTCTTGACGTTCACCGGAGCGTCGACGAAGCCGTACTCCACCGTGCGCACCAGATCCGAGCGCCACATCTCCAGCCGCTGCGGTCCCTGCGCCAGCAGGTAGGTGCCGTCGACCGACAGCCGCACGTCCTTGTCCATGTAGCTGCTGCGCGCGGTGCGGCGGGCGCCGCTGTCGCCGGCCAGCATGGTGGCCTGGCTGCACCCGCGCTCGTCACGGTAGACCGCGATCACCATGCCGTATTGGCCCTCGACCCCGCACAGCGGCATGTCCCGCCGGTATTTCCAGAGCTGCTCGCCGGTGCGCGGGTCGCGGCCGGTGACCGTGTCGTCGTCGCCGGTCACCGCGACACCGCCGGACACCAGCGCACGCGCGCTCGCGCGGTCGGGCGCGTGCCACAGCTCCCGCAGCGCGGTGGGCAGCTGATCGGCCGCGGCCGGCGTGGGCACCGTGGAGGACGCGGTCACCGATTCGGTGCCGTGCGCGTCTCCGCGCACCCACACCAAGGCCCCGGCGACCGCGACGAGAACCGCGATCGCGACTGCGGAGATGATATCGGCGCGCGTCCGCCGCTCGGGTGCGAGCACGGATGCGAGACTAGCCGATCCGCGCGGTCAGGCCGACGCGGCGGCCGCGGGCTCGGCCGCGCTCCCGGTGTCCTCCGCGGTGAGGTCCCCTTCGCCCGAACGACGCCGCCTGCGCCTGCGGCGAGCGGGACGGTCGGAGGTCTCGGATTCCTCCGCGCCGCCGTTGTCGTCCGCGGCCTCCGTGCTCGACTCGTCGGTGGCGGTGACGTCGGTGGCGTCTCCGGTCGACTTGCGCCGCCTGCGCCTGCGGCGGGCGGGCTTGTCGGCCGCATCCGCCTCGCCGGCCTGCTCCGCGTCGGCAACGGCGGTGTCGGTCGAATCGGCGGTCTCGGGGGCGTCGTCGATCGGCTTACCGCCGCGGGTGCGCTTACGGTTGCGCTTGCGCGGAGCGCGGGCCGTACGTTCGACCACCACCGCGTCCGGGTCGCGCTCCGGCTTCGGCTTGCGGATCACGCCGGTCACGCCCTCGGGAATACCGAGGTCGGTGTACAGGTGCGGCGAGCGCGAGTACGTCTCGACCGGTTCGGGGATGCCGAGCCCGAGCGCGCTGTCGATCGCCGACCAGCGGTTGAGTTCGTCCCAGTCGATCAGCGTCACCGCCACGCCGGTGCGCCCGGCCCGGCCGGTGCGACCGATCCGGTGCACGTAGGTCTTCTCGTCCTCGGGGCACTGGTAGTTGATGACGTGCGTGACGTCGTCGATGTCGATGCCGCGCGCCGCGACGTCGGTGGCGACCAGCACGTCGATGGCGCCCTTGCGGAACTTGGTCAGCGCCTTCTCGCGGGCGATCTGGCCGAGGTCGCCGTGCACGGCGCCCACCGCGAACCCGCGCTCGGCGAGATCGTCGGCCACCTTCTGCGCCGTGCGCTTGGTGCGCGTGAAGATCATCGTCGCGCCCCGGCTCTCGGCCTGCAGGATGCGCGCGATCAGCTCGCTCTTGTCCAGGGCGTGCGCGCGGTAGACGAACTGCGCGGTGCGGTCGTGCACCGCCGAGTCGTGCGGCTCCTCCGCCCTGATGTGCGTCGGCCGGTTCAGGAAGGTGCGCGCCAGGGTGATGATCGGCCCGGGCATGGTCGCGGAGAACAGCATGGTCTGGCGTTTGTCCGGGACCATGCCGAGGATGCGCTCGATGTCGGGCAGGAAGCCGAGGTCGAGCATCTCGTCGGCCTCGTCCAGCACCAGCACGCCGATCTTGCCGAGGATGAGGTGCTGCTGGTCGGCGAGGTCCAGTAGTCGGCCCGGCGTGCCGACCACCACGTCGACGCCCGCGCGCAGCGCCTCGATCTGCGCCTCGTAGGGGCGGCCACCGTAGATGGAGGCGACGCGCAGCGGCCCCTGGTGGTTGGTGAGGTACTTGCTCGCGTTCTCCAGATCCTTGGTGACCTGGATGCACAGCTCGCGCGTCGGCACGATGACCAGCGCGCGCGGCGTGCCGTCCAGCGGCGTCGTGCCGGATTCCGCGGTGGCGATCCGGTGCAGCAGCGGCACGCCGAATCCGAAGGTTTTGCCCATGCCGGTGCGGGCCTGACCGATGAGATCTTCACCCGCGAGCGCCAGCGGGAGGGTCAGTTCTTGAATGGCGAAAGTACGTTCGATTCCGATCTCGCCGAGTGCGCGGACGATTTCGGCGCGCACGCCCAATTCGGCGAAAGTCGGGGCGGTGTGCGTCGCGTCCAGTTCGGCCGTCAACAGGGTCTCCGCCAGACCTGGTTCCTGATCGACTGTGATCTTGCTCAGGGTTCGTGCCTTCCTCGTAATCACGTCCCGCGCGCACGAGGTGGGGCGGACCGGGCGGTCCACGACGACCACGACTCCGCAGGTGATACTTCACCCGGCCACGCTCCGGATGCCGGGCGCCTGCCGTGAAAAACGGCGGCTACCTCGCAAAACATCGGCGCGGCGCACTGGTGACGCGGATTGGTGCGCGCACATTTTCGGTGTCCAACGAAAACTTCGCACTCGAAACCGGTCGGCGGTCGCAGCGGCGTCCGCGCGGTGTGCGTGAGCGCGACGTCCGGCAACTCTGTCGAGCGAAACTTTTCGTTGTCCGACGCGATTGTAGCGTGATATTGTGCCCCGCTCGAATTGCCAGCGCGGCGCGCTATCGGAAATGCTCCTGACCCGCGGTGTGCTTTCGCCGCGCCGGGGGTCCACGTACGCTGCGCGACATGGGAATTCATCCGGCGCGGCAAATCTGGGCGACGCTCGAACCGCTACACGATGTGGTCTATTTCGGAACCGGCGTCAAGGAGTCGGGCGTCGGGATCGGATTGCGCGGCTACTGGCAGACGTACTTCGCTTTCCGCGCCGCGCCGCTGGGCGCGGTGACGCCCGCCGCCGTGCAGGCGGTCTTCGCCGGATTCCACCCCGGCATGGTGCGTCGCGCGCTGCCGGAAGCGTGGGAGCGCGCCACCCCGCAACGCTGCCTGGCCGCTCGGCTGGAGCTGGCCACCGGCCTGCTGCGCGGCGTCGGCGCGGGCGACGCGGTGTCGGCTCGCGCGGTCGAACTGCTCGCGCCGGTGCAGCGCGCGGCGGATCCGACGGGGCGGGCGCTGTTCGCCGCGAACGCGGCTCTGCCGCTGCCCGCCGACCCGGTGGCCGCGCTGTGGCAGCTGGCCACCTCCCTGCGCGAGCATCGCGGCGACGGCCATGTCGCGGCCCTGGTCACCCACGGCCTCACCGGACGGCAAGCGCTGATCGTGCAGGTAGCCGCGGGCAAGGCGCCGGAATCGGTGATGCGTCCGGCGCGCGGCGTGTCGGAGGCGGAGTGGGCGGAGGACTTCGACGAGCTGCGTGCCCGCGGCCTGGTCGCCGGGGAGCCGGTCACTCCCACCCTCACCGGCGGCGGCGCGGAGTTGCTGGCCGCGGTCGAGGCCGACACCGACGAAGCGGCGTGGACCGGCGCGCTCGCGGTGCTGTCGGCCGACGCGATCACCGAGCTGACCACCTCGCTCGCGCCGCTGGTGCGCAGCGTCCAGGAGTCGGTGGTGCCGCCGCTCAACCCCGTGGGCATGGGGCCGCGGTAGCACGGCGGGGAGTTGCCTGTTACCGACGGTACCGAGTATGAGAATCTCTTCGCTGTGAGCCTTGCCGACACTGTCACCATCGCCGCGCGCAACGCCTGGGCGCTGACCTTCGGCTCCGGCATCGAGGCGCCGGACCCGACCCCCGCGACGATCCTGTGGAACCAGCCGCACCGGCAACTGCGCCGGTTCGAGGGAGCCGACGGCGACGCGGCGTCGGCGGATTCGGCCGTGCTGCTGGTCCCGCCGCTGGCCGCGCCCGCGACCTGTTTCGATCTGCGGCCCGACCAGAGCCTGGCGCGCTTCCTGCTGGAGATCGGCCGCAGCCCGTACGTCGTCGACTACGGCGAGATCACCTTCGCCGACCGGCGCATGGGCTTCGAGGACTGGATCGACGACATCCTGCCCGAGGCGGTGTTGCGCACCAGCGCCGACCGCGACGGAGGCGCGGTGGACCTGGTCGGCTGGTCGCTCGGTGGCACGCTGGCCCTGCTCACCGCCGCGGCGCATCCCGAGTTGCCCATCCGGTCCATCACGGCGGTCGGCTCGCCGCTGGACTACGACCGGATGACCGGCGTGCCGCAGCTGCGCGCCGTCGCGAAGCTCACGGGTGGCCGCGCCACCTCGACCGTCATCCGCGCGGCCGGTGGCGTTCCTGCGACACTGACTCGAATCGGCTACAAGGTCACCGCCTGGGATCGTGAGCTGACCCGGCCCTGGTTCGTCGCGAGCAACATCGCGCGCACCGAGGCGCTGGCGAAGATGGAGACGATCGACCGGTTCATGGCCGAGATGCCCGGCTACCCCGGCCGCTTCTACGGTCAGCTGTGGGGCCGGTTCATCCTGAACAACGACATCGGGCGCGGTGTGGTCCGGCTCGGCGCGCGCCGCATCGAACTGGCGAAGGTGACCGCGCCGGTGCTGCTGGTCGGCGGGCCGTCCGACGTGATCACTCCGGCGGCGGCCGTCGAAGGCGGTGCGCACGTGCTCACCGGAGCGGCCACGGTCCGCTACGAGACCGCTCCAGGCAGCCATCTGGGCATCCTGGCCGCGCCGACCGCGCGTGACACGACATGGAGTTACCTCGAGAAGTTCCTCGCCGAGACCGCCTGATCCGCGGTGAGTATTACGCTGGGGCGCATGGGAGCACAGTCACCTGCCGCGTTAGGTGTTTCGTCGACCGACCCAGCAAGCCTTTCCATCCCCGCGAGCCATCCCGGCGTGACCGACCTGTTCGCGGTGCTCGCCTACGGCGAGATCTCCGCGTTCTACCGGCTGGCCGAGGAGGCCAAGCTGTCGCCGACCCTGCGGGGCAAGGTGGCGGTCGCGACGATGGCCGCGGCCGAGATGGAGCATTTCAAGACACTGGAGTCCGCGTTGGCCGCGCGCGGCGCCGACGTCTTCGACGCGATGGCGCCGTTCGTGCGCGCGCTGGACGACTACCACGCGTCCACCGACCCTTCGACGTGGCTCGAGTCGATGGTGAAGTTCTACGTCGGTGACGGCATCGCCGCGGACTTCTACACCGAGATCGCGGGCGCGCTGACCCCGGACGTCGCCGCGGTGGTCCGCGACGTGCTCGCCGAGACCAGTCACTCCGAGTTCGTCGTCGAGGAGGTGCGCCGGGCGGTCACCGAGAGCCGCTCCGAACGCGACCGGCTCACGCTCTGGGGCAGGCGGCTGCTCGGCGAGGCCATCACGCAGGCGCAGTTCGTCATGGCGCAGCGCGACGAACTCACCGATCTGGTGCTCACCGCCACCGGCGACCTCAACGGCATCGCCGCGCTGATCGAGCGCATGCAGGACAGTCACGCCGAGCGCATGGCGGTCCTCGGGATCTGAGCTATTCGTTCGCCGCGCGGTTGGGCACCAGCCGCAAACCGGGCGCGTGGATGCTCGCCCGGTCGACCAACCAGACGACGACGCTCTGATCCCTGCGGTCGGCTTCCAGCATCTCGAACGGGACCTCGACCGAGCCGTGCACGGGATGGTCGAGGTGCAGTGTGCCGGAGCCGGGTGCGCCCACCCGATGCGGCTTCCAGCGGTCGGCGAAATCGGGGAGCCCGCGCAGCGCTTCGATGGTCTCGAGCAGTGCGTCGTCTCCGGGCCAGTGCAGTTTGGCGCGGCAGAGTGCCGCCGTGAAGGTGTCGGCGGCTTCCTCCCAGTTGCGCAGGACGCGCCGCGCGGCGGGATGCATGAAGATGTACCAGGCGAGATCGGGCTGATCCGGTCCGTCCAGCAGGCCCAGCGGAGCGACGAAATCGGCCCACGCCTGGTTCCAGCCGAGCACGTTCAGCCTCCGGCCGACCACGAACGCCGGCGTCGGCTGCAACGCCCGCAGGATCGTTTCGATCGTCGGAGCCACCTGCTCCTGAGCGGATTCACTTCCGGGGCATCGGGATTCGTTGCCGGAAGCCATCGCGAGCATGCCGAAGTACTGACGGTCGTCGCCACGCAGCAGCAGCGCGTCGGCCAGCGCGTCGATCACCGCGAGCGACGGGTTGGTGTCGCGGCCCTGCTCCAGCCGGGCCAGATAGTCGGCGCTGACGCCCGCTCGGACGGCGACCTCCTCGCGCCGCAGCCCCGGCGTCCTACGGCGGCCGCCCTCGGGCAAGCCGACATCCGACGGCCGCAGCTCGGCGCGCCGGGCGATGAGGAACTCCGCGAATCCATTGCTTGCCATGGTTTCCATCGTGCCGGGTCCGGGGACGATCAACCTCGCCCTGCCAGGTCCAGGATAACGGCGGTCTGGCTACCGGACCGCGGTCCGGCCATTGTCGGAGGCATGACTTCTACCTCGGAATCCACCACGCTGAAATCCGGTTCGTGGGCCCTCGACGCCGCGCACTCCTCGGTCGCCTTCACCATTCGCCATCTCGGCATCTCCAAGGTGCGTGGCGGATTCACCCGGTTCGAGACCGAATTCGTGGTCGACGAATCGGGCGCCGCCACCGTCGGCGCGACGATCTACCTGGACTCCTTCGACACCGGCAACCCCGACCGGGACGCGCACATCCGCACCGCCGATTTCCTCGACGTCGCCAATCGCCCCACGCTGACCTTCCGCGCCGACCATCCCGTGGTCGTCGCCGAGACCTTCGAGGTCCGAGGGCAGGCCACGCTCGGCGCGATCACCAAGCCCGTCACACTGGAAGTCGAGTGGGGCGGCGTGCAGGACTTCGGTCCCACCGGCGACCGGCACGCGGGCTTCTCCGCCACCGGCACCATCAAGCGCACCGACTTCGGCGTCGGCGGCCCGCTGCCCGGCATGCTCAGCGACACCGTGAAGATCGAACTCGAGATCCAGCTCGTCGAGCCCAAGTGAGCGCCACCGGCGGCCACCACTAGCCTTGGAATCGACAGCACAGGACTCTCAGGTTCGGAGGTTGGCCGTGGAGGTCAAGATCGGTATTTCGGATAGCCCGCGCGAGCTGGTGATCAGCAGCGCGCAGACCCAGGAAGAGGTCGAGGCGCTGGTGTCCGGTGCGCTCGGCGGCGACGGTGGCGTCTTGACGCTCACCGATGAGAAAGGCCGCAAGTTCCTGATCCAGGCCGCGAAGGTCGCCTACGTCGAGATCGGCTCGACCACCGGCGGCCGCGTCGGTTTCGCCGCCGTCTGACTTCCGCTTCACACGCAGCGAGCCCCTGCCCCGAGCGATCGGGGACAGGGGCTCGTTCGTCGTCGGACCCGCTCAGTCGATCGGGTGCAGCGGCACGTGCTTCAGGCCGCCCCACGCGAGCTGGACGGTGGTGTCGACCGCCTCTTCCTTCGGGATCGGCCGATCGGCCTCCAGCCAGTAGCGCGCGGTGAACTGGCTCGCGCCGACCAAGCCGACGGCCAGGATGCGGGCCCGGTAGGGGTCGAGGCCCGAGTCGTGCGCGACGAGGTCGAAGACCGCGTCCACGCAGGCCTCGGTGGCCTGCTCGACCCGGCGCTGCACCTGCGGCTCGCTGGTCAGGTCGGACTCGAAGACCAGGCGGAAGCCCTGCATCTCGTTGTCCACGAAATCGAAGTACGCCTGCACCGCCGCGCGCACGCGCTGCTTGTTGTCGGTGGTGGAGCGCAGCGCTTGGCGCACACTGGAGACCAGCATGTCGACATAGTTCTGCAGCACCGCGAGGTACAGCTCCAGCTTGCTGCTGAAGTGCTGGTACAGCACCGGCTTGCTCACTCCGGCGCACTGCGAGATCTCGTCCATGCCCGCGGCGTGGTAGCCGCGCTGCACGAAGACTTCGCTTGCCGCCGCGAGTAGCTGTTGACGTCGCTCGTCGCGCGGAAGCCGGGTACCGCGTTTGGCGGGTGCCATGGCCTCGGACGACGATCTACGGGACGTCATCCGGTCCACGAGGTCAGTCATTTCGGCTCTCCCAGTCGATTCCCCGGCAAAGGGGTGTGCACCGGGTTATTTCAAGCACGATACCCGGTTGTCGCCTGCCCGCGGATCGGGGCCGGGCAACTGGTGCCACCCGCGGACACATTGTCGCACCGGAGGAGCCGCCGGTGTGCCCGCAGGTGGGGATTCGCCGCTGTGAGACGCTGGTGAACGTGACCGACCGACCGGACAGACCACCCGCCGGGCGGCGCGGTACACGCGGCCCGGCTGGCTCCGGCGAGCCCGGTTCCGTAGGGTCGGACCACATGGCGAGAACCTGGCCAGAGGCGCGATCCAGTGGGGCGGCTCGGACCGGCGCAGCCAAGCGGTCCGGGGCGGGCGGCGGGTCGTCCGGTCGCGAGAAGAGCGAACGCAAGCGCGGCAAAGCGCCCGAACCTCCCGCGCCGCAACCCGATTCCACCCCGACGCAGGGCGAACAGGATGCTGCCGACGATCCGGTCGGCATGTACTCGCACAAGGCCGAGCGATCCCATCAGCCGCTGCGCGCCCGCTGGGACCCCACCGCTCCCGACGAGGGCAGGACCAGGACGCGCCCCGAGCGGGACGCCAAGAAGCAGAGCGCGCTCGGCCGATTCGTCTCGACCTACGGCTGGCGGGCGTATGCGTTGCCGGTCCTGGTCGTGATCACCGTTCTGGTCGTGGTCGACGCGATCCGCGCCGCCGACGAGATCAACGCCGCGGGCTCCGACCCCGGGCTCGGGCGGCTCAGCCCGGCCACCGCCACCGCGGGCATCATCGGCGCCCCACCCGGTGACGGGCACTTTCCCACCGATCTCCCCACCGGCGCCCTGCCCGAAGGCGGCGCCTTCGCCGAATCCGGCGCGGGCGTCTGGCACGTGGTGCCCGGCACGACCGCCCAGATCGGCACCGGAACCGCGACCGCCTTCCGCTACACCGTGGAGATCGAGAACGGCGTGGACACCTCCGGCTTGGGCGGAGACGAGGCCGTCGCCAAGATGATCGATGCCACGCTGGCCAACCCGAAGAGCTGGACCCACGACCCCAAGTTCGCCTTCCGCCGGGTCGACCAGGGCGACGTGGACTTCCGCGTCTCGCTCACCTCACGAGAAACCAGCCGCAAGGAATGCGGTTTCGATATCCCGATCGATACCTCCTGCTACAACGCCGACGATCGCCGCGTGGTGCTGTCGGAGGTCAGGTGGGTGCGCGGCGCGCTGGCGTTCGAAGGCGATATCGGGTCCTACCGGCAGTACCTGATCAACCACGAGGTCGGCCACGCCATCGGCTACCACCAGCATCAGGCGTGCGAGACCGACGGCGGGCTCGCGCCGGTGATGATGCAGCAGACCTTCGGCACCCGCAACGACGACATCGCCGCGCTGGATCCGCACGGCGTGGTCCCGATGGACGGCAAACGCTGCCGCTTCAACCCCTGGCCCTATCCGAGGGGATGAGGGCGGTTGTCGCGCCGGGCCGGGTATACGGAACGATGGGCGGGAAGAACTGCCCGGTCGTCGGTGTTGCACTGTTGAACCAACCCGCCGCGGGCGTCATACCGCCGCAGCGATCGGCCGAGCGATTCGAGGAGTCCTGGACGTGTCATCACCCAAGTCCCTGCCGCCACTTGTCGAGCCGGCCGCGGAACTGACCAGGGATGAGGTAGCCCGCTACAGCCGACACCTGATCATCCCCGATCTGGGCGTGGACGGGCAGAAACGTCTGAAGAACGCCAAGGTACTGGTGATCGGCGCGGGTGGCCTCGGCTCGCCCGCTCTGCTGTACCTGGCCGCCGCCGGTGTCGGCACGCTGGGCATCGTCGAGTTCGACGAGGTCGACGCGTCGAACCTGCAGCGCCAGATCATCCACGGCGAGTCCGACATCGGCCGCTCCAAGGCCGACAGCGCGCGCGACTCGATCCTGGAGATCAACTCCGGCATCGATGTCCGGTTGCACAAGATCCGGCTGGAGCCGGAGAACGCGGTGCAGCTGTTCGAACAGTACGACCTGATCGTCGACGGCACCGACAACTTCGCCACCCGCTACCTGGTCAACGATGCCGCGGTGCTCGCGCGCAAGCCGTATGTGTGGGGCTCGATCTATCGCTTCGAGGGCCAAGTCTCGGTGTTCTGGGAGGACGCGCCGGACGGGCGCGGTATCAACTACCGCGACCTCTACCCGGAGGCCCCGCCGCCCGGCATGGTCCCCTCCTGCGCGGAGGGCGGCGTGCTCGGTGTGCTGTGCGCGTCCATCGGGTCGGTGATGGTCACCGAGGCGATCAAGCTGATCACCGGCATCGGTGAGCCGCTGCTGGGCCGTCTGATGGTGTACGACGCACTCGACATGAACTACCGCACCATCAAGCTGCGCCGCGATCCGGAGCGTCAGCCGATCACCGAGCTGATCGACTACGAGGCGTTCTGCGGCGTGGTGTCGGATGAGGGCCAAGCGGCCGCGGCCGGGTCCACCATCACCGCACGCGAGCTCGAGGAGCTGCTGGCGTCGGGTAAGGACATCGAGCTGATCGATGTGCGGGAGCCGGTCGAGTGGGACATCGTGCACATCGAGGGCGCGAAGCTCATCCCCAAGGACCGCATCCTGTCCGGCGAGGCGCTGGCCGAACTGCCCCAGAACCGCCCCATCGTGCTGCACTGCAAGACCGGCGTGCGCTCCGCCGAAGCCCTGGCCGCCCTCAAACGCGCGGGCTTCTCCGACGCCACCCACCTGCAAGGCGGCGTGATCGCCTGGGCGAACCAGGTGGACAAGTCACTGCCGGTGTACTGAGCGGGTAGAACGCCTACGCCTCGCCGTCAGCCGGGGTGTAGACGGCGGCTCGCGATCGCGCAACACGATGTCCAGATCCAGGCGGACGAAGTTGAGCGGGCTCTCGTGAACCCGAATCCTCGCGCGCTTGGTGGAATGACGGCAGTCGAATTTCGGGTGCCAAGGGCCGAGTCGCGAGTTGGAATGCCAACGCGCCCGGCTGAGCCCAGCTCCCGGTTTCGAGCGAAGCGAGACCGAGCATGCGCCGTTCGCGGCCCTGCTTGCGTCCGAGTGGCCGCCGCGTCCGCGACGAAGGAGCAAGCGGCGGTCGCTCGGATGCGAGCCATAAGGGGGCCGTGAACACGCAGCGCCGCAGGCGCTGCCAAACAACACGGCGCGCCGGAGGCGCGCCAAAACCGACACCACGTACGGTACGGCCGTGACTTCTGTGGAACCTCCCGAGCATGTGCGTGCCACGTTCGGTCTGCGCGAAGTGACCCCGGTTGCGCTCGGCGACTGGGAAGGCGGCTGGCGCTTGGGCGATGTGGTGCTCAGTCCGGTCACCGATCACGCGCGCGCGGCGTGGTCGGCGAAGGTCCGAGAGGCGTTGCGGGTGGACGGGCTGCGGCTGGCACGTCCGGTGCGGGCGACCGACGGCAGGTACGTGGTGTCGGGCTGGCGCGCGGACACCTATCTGGAGGGTATGCCGGAACCGCGGCATGACGAGGTGGTGTCGGTGTCGCTGCGCCTGCACAAGGCGACGGCGGATCTGGAGCGCCCGCGTTTCCTCGCTCAGCCACCGGTGGTGCCGTGGGTGGACATCGACGTGTTCGTCGCGGCCGATCGCGCCGCCTGGGAGCCGGTGCCGCTGCGCAGCCTGCGCGCGGGCGGCGCGTCGCTGTCGACCTCCCCGGACGGGCGGCGCAGCATCGAACTGATCGGCCAACTGGCCACCCTCCGCAAACCGGTGCAGTCGCCGCCACAGCTGGTGCACGGCGATCTGTTCGGCACCGTGTTGTTCGCGGGCGCGCAAACCCCCGGGCTCACCGACATCACCCCCTACTGGCGGCCGGTGCCGTGGGCGGCGGCGGTGATCGTGGTGGACGCGCTGGCCTGGGGCGGCGCGGACGACGGGTTGCTCGATCGCTGGGCGGACCTGCCGGAATGGCCGCAGATGTTGTTGCGCGCGGTCATGTTCCGGCTCGCGGTGCACGCGCTGCATCCGAGGTCCACTCCGCAGGCGTTTCCCGGCTTGGCGCGCACGGCGGACATGGTGCGCCTCACCCTCTGAATTCGCCGCGGCGCAGTGCGCTTCGCGGGAGCTGGTCGGCGGCACACCGACCCGATGCGGATGGGGCGGACAGTTGCCAATGCCGGGAATGCCCGATACTCGGCATTACAGCTGCGTCTGCCGCCACAGCGTCCGGCGGCATCGGCCGAGTGAGGTACGGATAATGCTCGTTGCGCCTTTTGGCATGTGTGCCTTGGCCGGAGGAAGGGGGTGCACATGACGACCACCCGTGCCGAGCTGATCGGGTTCGTCGAAGGTCTGTACGTTCCCCGTATCGCCAGCGGTGGCCTGAAATCCCTGATCCAAGCGGCGCAGGAATTCATCGAGACCTCGATTCTGCTGTTCGCCTCCGGGCAGGGTTCCCAGCAGCCGGATCTGCTGGCCTGGCTGGACAAGCAGAAGTTGCTCAGTGACGACGGCCTCGAAGAACCTCCGGGCGAGTCGGTGCTGATCGACAACTACAGCGCGCGCAAGGGCGAAATCGACACCAAGAAGAAGGAGATGGATCAGCAGGGTCGCAACGTCAAGGACGCCGCTTTCAAAACCTTCGATTTGACGAATGCCACCTATAAGTCGATCAAGGAACGGGTCGGCGAACTCGATGGCAACCTGCGCAGCATCAGGGAACGCACGGACAAGGAGGGCGCGTACCTGCCGCTGACGGCGGATGAGGAGAGTCGCGCGATGCGATACGTCCTGCAGGCCGTCGACGACGTGCACGACGCGGTGGCGGACACCTACGGGCAGATCCAGAACCAGGCCAACGGCATCGACGCCTCCCGTCCGTACTACCAGAGCCGAACGAGTCACCAACCAGGCCGGACCCTGTCCACTCCGTGGTCGAGGGGTGGTAGCTCGGTGCCCGCGAGCACCGCGACCTATGCGACCGGCGACGGCACCGTGGACGACATCCTGAAGATGGCGCGCAATGAACTGGGCGTGCGGGAGAACGGCACGAACCACGTCGACCGGCCCTACAACATCGACGACGCTTGGTGCGCCTCGTTCGCCACCTGGGTGTGGAAGAAGGCCGGGTATAAAGTCAACTGGACCAACAAAAATCTGGTGTCGGCCATCTGGTCCGATGCGAAGAAGCTTGGACTGCAGCGGTCCACCTCGAAAGCCCAACCCGGCGACATGGTCATCTTCGACTGGAACAACGACGGCAACCCGGACCACGTCGGCATCGTGGAATCCGTCAACGGCAACACGATCACCACCATCGAAGGCAATTCCAGCGACCAGGTGAAGCGCAATCACTACAACATGGGCAACTCGGATCTGGTCGGTGTCGTGCAGACGCCGTCGAAGAAGGCCGTGAGTGTCTAGCGCGCCGCGCACGGATCTTCTGACAGATCCGTGCGCGGCGTGCTCAGCACAGTACGGCGGTCCCGATCAGCTCGACAGATCTTCCACCGACGCGGATTCACTGCCCGACAGCGAGATGCCCAGATTGGCGGCGGTGCGATCCACCTCGTCGTCGCCGTGCTGGAATTCGATGGCCGACGCCGCGGACAGCACTTCGACGTTGAGGCACAGCGACTGGAGTTCCTTGAGCAGGACCTTGAACGATTCCGGAATGCCCGGCTCCGGGATGTTCTCGCCCTT
>NZ_JBSFNF010000048.1:0-26678 GCF_053586955.1 Nocardia sp. NPDC003726
TGGCGACTGCGTCGCGGACGCGGCGGCCGCTCGGACGCGAGCCGGGCTGTGTTGGTTTTTCCAGCGCCTGCGGCGCTGGGTGTTCGCGGCCCCCTTATGGCTCGCGCCCGAGCGACCACCGCTTGCGACTTCGTCGCGGACGCGGCGGCCACTCGGACGCGAGCCGGGCCGCGAACGGCGCATGCTCGGTCTCGCTTCGCTCGAAACCGGTAGTCGTGCTGGTACCGTCGCGTGACGAGGCAAGGTCATGATTTGAGCCTTGCCTCTGGGCGCGCTCGAATGTCCGGGCGCTGGCGGTGTGTCGCCGACGTGGTGGCTAGCGGCTGTATGCGGGTTCGACAGTTCGAAGCGGAGCTGACCGTAGGAGCCAATTCGGGGGTAGAGCAGGCTTGCCTCGGTGTTTCGGCTCGCTCCGCGCATGCTTCTTGGTTCTCGTCCAGCGATTGCCACTGGCAACCTCGGCGGCGGCAATGGGGACGCTGAGGGGTCATAGACTCAGCGGCCGCTTCCAGCCATCGGCGAGTCTGTTGGGGTGGCGGCCGATCGACTATCGCCCAGCGCGTCCGCCGATACGCTCGGTGCGTCGGCGGTCCTCGCCGCAGGCGTGATCTTTCGCCGCAGGCGTGATCTGACGGCACGGTTGTACGAGGACTCCGCAATCAGTTCATTGCGATCCCCGCGACCGTGGGAAGCCCGCCCGTGGGCGACGACACAGTGTGATTGCGAACCTCCCGGCGGGGACTTCTAGTTGACTGTCTGCCAGTCTGGAGGCGTGAACCCGTCTACAGCACAAGCGCAGGTCGTCGTCGACGAACTCGTGCGCGGGGGCGTGCGGGATGTCGTCCTGTGCCCCGGCTCCCGGAACGCTCCGCTGGCGTTCGCCCTGCAAGCCGCCGATTCGGCCGGGCGACTGCGCCTGCACATGCGGATCGACGAGCGCACGGCGGGCTTCCTCGCCGTCGGGCTCGCGCTCGCGAGCCGGCTCCCGGTCCCGGTCGTGATGACCTCGGGCACCGCGGTGGCCAATCTCGGGCCCGCCGTGCTGGAGGCGAACTACGCTCGCGTCCCGCTGGTGGTGCTCAGCGCCAACCGGCCCTATGAACTGCTCGGCTCCGGCGCCAACCAGACCGTCGAACAGTTCGGCCTGTTCGGCAGCCAGGTCCGCGCGACCATCTCGCTCGGTCTCGCGGAAGAGGAGGCGGGCGACGCCGAGCATGCGCCGTACGGCCAGCAGAACAGCCAGTGGCGTTCGGCGGTCTGCCGGGTGCTGGCGGCGGCGCGCGGCACGCGCTCCGGCAACGCGGGCCCGGTGCACTTCGACGTCCCGCTGCGTGAGCCCCTGGTACCCGACCTGGCGCCGGGCGAGACGGCTCCGACGGGACGCGCGGGCGATCGTGCCTGGACCGAGACCCAGTACGCCACCTTGGACGTGCCGCTCGATCTCGACCTCACTCCGGACACCGTCGTGATCTCCGGTCACGGCGCCGGCTTCCGGCCGGAGCTGGCGGACCTGCCGACCGTCGCCGAGCCCACCGCCCCCATGCACGGTCCCGCGCTGCACCCACTGGCGTTGCCGCTGCTGCGGCCCGCGCAGGCGATCATCACCGGCCGCCCGACCCTGCACCGGCAGGTGTCGAAGGTGCTCGCCGATCCGGACATCCGGGTCTACGCGCTGACTACCGGCCCGCGGTGGCCCGACGTGTCCGGCAACGTGGTCGGCACCGGCACCCGCGCCGTCACCGTCGGCGCCCCGAGGCCGCAATGGCTGGAGCACTGCCGCGAGCTGAACGCGAGAGCCGACCAGGTGGTGCGTGGCGAACTCGCCCGCCACCCGAAACCCACCGGGCTGCACGTCGCCGCGGTGGTGATGGACGCGCTGCGCGACGGCGACCAACTGCTGCTCGGCGCCTCGAACCCGGTCCGGGACGCGGCGCTGGTGTCGCATCCGCGTCCCGGCGTCAAAGTGCTGTCCAACCGCGGCGTGGCCGGCATCGACGGCACGGTATCCACCGCGGTGGGCGCGGCGCTGCACCATGACGGGCGCACCATCGCCCTGATCGGCGACCTGACCTTCCTGCACGACGCGTCCGGCCTGCTGATCGGACCGGGCGAACCGCGGCCCGCGGATCTGACCATCGTCGTCGCCAACGACGACGGCGGCGGCATCTTCGAACTGCTCGAGCAGGGCGACCCGCAATACGCGGGCGTGTTCGAGCGGGTCTTCGGCACCCCGCACGGCATGGATCTGGCCGCCTTGTGCGCCGCCTATCGCATCCCGCACCGGCAGGTGGACCCGCAGCAGCTGGCCGTCGAGCTGACCGCGCACGCGCATGGCATGCGGGTGCTCGAGGTGGCCACCGAGCGGTCCAGCCTGCGGGAACTGCACGCGACGGTGCGAGCCGGGATCCGGCCCTGACCGGGCGGTCAGAAGTCGAATTCCTCCTCGGGGTCGTCATCGATCGGAACCGCGATGGACTGTTCGAGCACATCCGCCGGGTTCGCCTCGAAGGTGTCGCGCTCCAGAGCCGCCCGCCCGACCAGCTCGTCCTGCTCGGGCAGGTCATCGGCGAGCACGGGTTCCTCCGGATACGCCGGAACCGACTGCTCGGCGAGATCGGCCTCAGGGACCGCGTCGGCAAGGGGATCTGACATCGTGCGCTCCTCTCCGCGTAGGCCTCTCGCTCGGCATACCCGTCGTGGCACGCCGCAATCGAGGCGGACGATCAACTCCGACTGCATCGAGGATGCCCGCGGCCGGGCCGCAGGGCAAGCACCGGAGGCTTACGGTTGTCGCGCTTCGCCTGCCCGCGGCGCAGTCGCGTCCGCGGGGTGTTCCACGAGCGCGAGCATGCGCCCGGCCATGAACCGCGCGGTCCGCACCGCCGTCCCGGATCGCGTCACTTCGCTCACTTCGACCACCCCTCGCGCGATCCGTACCTCGACTCGCCGCCCCGCTCGGGTGGCCGCGATCTCATAATTCCGGGACCCGTCGCCGACATCGACGACGATCTCCACCCGATCACCCTTCATCTTTCAATTGTCCGCTTTTCCAGGACTTTTCGCCGCTACGGGTTGATCTCGGAACGGCCCGCCGATCAGTTTCGCCGCCTCGCGCCGTCTCCATATGCGGAGACGATTCACACCCGAGGAGGCCAGATGGAACCCGAGTTCGACTTCGAGCCCGCGGCAGCCGCGTTGGCGACCGTTGTCGGCGGCATCGCCGACGATCGGCTCGCGGCGCCGACGCCGTGCGCCGACACCACGGTCCGCGATCTGCTCGCCCACGTGGTCGATCTGACCGAGGCGTTCCGGCAGGCGGCCACCAAGGAGGCGGTCGGCGGTTCGGTCGCGCCCGCGCCCCCTGCCGAGCGTGCCTTGCCGGAGGACTGGCGTGAGCGCATCCCGGCCCAGCTCGATGCCTTGGTGACGGCGTGGCGGGAGCCGGCGGCCTGGGACGGCGTGACCGAGGCCGGGGGAGTGAGCGAGCCCGCCCCCGTGATGGCCAGGATCGCCCTGGACGAGGTGGTCGTGCACGGCTGGGACCTCGCGAAGGCCACCGGCCAGACCTTCTCGTGTGCCGCCGGGGATCTGGCGACCCTGCTGGACCTGCTGCGCGACACGCCCGCTGAAGGGGTGCCCGGTCTGTTCGGGCCCGTGCTGCCGGTCACGGCTGATGCCACCGCTTTGGAGCGAGTCCTCGCTCTCACCGGCCGCCGCGCCGACTGGACCGCACAGGACAGGGGAGCGGTGCTCGGTTAGCCGGCGGTGGGCACGAACGTGCCCGCGCGTACGGCATCGACGGCGGCGCGGGCGGCGGTGTCCGCCGCGGCGTCGTCGATCGGATCGCCGCTGGCGAGCAACCGGTAGTACAGCGGCGCCGACACCGCAGACAGCACCGCGCGCGCGTCGGTGCGCTCGGGTGCTTCGCCGCGCGCGATCGCGGACGTCACACAGGCCGACCATTCGGTGAGGCGAACGTCGTAGAAGTGGCGCAGGGCGGCCGCGGCGGACTCGTCGCAGGTGGCGGCCGCGATCACGGCGCGGAAGAGCCTGCCCTGGCGGGGATCGGACAAAGTTTTCGCCACCAGGCGGGCGTTGGCGGTGAGATCACCGAGAAGCGAGCCGGTGTCGGCGTGCGGCAGCGACTGCTCGGCCATGTCGGCCAGCAGGTCGGCGATCAGGCCGGTGGGCGTGCGCCAGCGGCGGTAGACGGTGGTCTTGCCGACCTCGGCGCGCGTCGCGACCTCCGCGAGATCCAGGTGTGCGAAACCTCGTTCGGCCAGCAGGTCACCCGCGGCTCGCAGTACGGCCGCGCGGACGCGTGCGGTGCGTCCACCTGGCCGGATCGATCCGGGTTCCATCGCCATAACGGGACTCCAGTTTCATTTGTGGCCGAACGGGTGTACCGTCCGAAGTGTTAACGGAACTATAGACCCTTTAGGAGGTTGGCCCAGTGAACGTACGGACGATGGATACGCAGATGGAGTACCGGCGGCTCGGCGCATCCGGCCTGCAGGTCCCGGCGCTGAGCTTCGGCGCGGGCACCTTCGGCGGGCGCGGAGAGCTGTTCGGCGCGTGGGGCGACACCGATGCCGAACAGGCGCGACGGCTGGTCGACATCAGTTTGGACGCGGGCGTGAACATGTTCGACACCGCCGACGTGTACTCCGACGGAGCTTCCGAGGAGATCCTGGGTGCCGCCGTCAAGGGCAGGCGTGACCGAGTGCTGTTGTCCACCAAGGCGACATTGCCCACCGGACCGGGGCCGCGGGACGCCGGTTCCGGCCGGGCCAGGTTGATCAATGCGGTGGAGGGATCGCTGCGCAGGCTGGGCACCGACTACATCGATCTGTTCCAGCTGCACGCCTTCGACGCCGGCACGCCGGTGGAGGAAGTCGTCGCCGCGCTGGACGATCTGGTGCGCGCGGGCAAGATCCGTTACGTCGGCGCGTCGAACTTCGCGGGCTGGCAGTTGATGAAATCCCTCGCCGTGGCGGATCGCAACGGTCTGACCAGGTACGTCGCGCATCAGGTCTACTACTCGCTGGTCGGGCGCGACTACGAGTGGGAACTCATGCCCCTGGGCCGCGACCAGGGCGTCGGCGCGGTGGTCTGGAGTCCGCTGGGCTGGGGCAGGCTCACCGGGAAGATCCGCCGCGGGCAACCACTTCCGGAAGGAAGCCGCCTGCACCGCACCGCCGAGGCCGGTCCACCGGTGGACGATGAGAAGCTGTACGACGTGGTGGACGTCCTCGACGAACTGGCCGCCGAAGCCGGCAAGACGGTCCCGCAGATCGCCCTCAACTGGCTGCTGCGCCGCCCCACCGTCGCCACGGTCATCGTCGGCGCCCGCAACGAGGAGCAGTTGCGCCAGAACCTCGGCGCGATCGGCTGGGAACTCGACGCCGACCAGATCGCCCGCCTCGACAAAGCCAGCGCCACCACCCCGCCCTACCCCTACTACCCGTACTACCGCCTCCCGGACTTCACCCGCCTGAACCCACCCGCGGTGTGAGCGAGGACGGTCAGTCCGCTTGTCGGATCCGTCTTGTTCTTCGACGGAGCGGGGCGCGGCTGTGTTCCTCGATGTGACGTGCATCACCACGGGGGCGGCCGCCTGATCCGGCCGGTCAGTACACGTCGCGGACGTAACGCTTTTCGGCGATGAGCTGCTTCTTGAACGCCAGTGCGCCGTCCTCGTCGAGCTTGCCGTGGATACGGGCGATTCGTAGCAGTGCTTCGTCGACGTCCTTGGCCATGCGGCTGGCGTCGCCGCAGACGTAGAAATGTGCGCCGTCGCGTAGCCAGGACCACAGCTCCGCGCCGTGCTCGATCATGCGGTGCTGCACGTAGATCCGCTCCCGCTGGTCGCGGGAGAAGGCCAGGTCGAGGCGGGTGAGGAAGCCGGAACGGAACATGTCCTCCAGCTCAGCGCGGTAGTAGAAATTGTGCGCCGCATGCTGATCGCCGAAGAACAGCCAGTTGCGCCCGGTGCAGCCGAGGGCCCTGCGCTCCTGCAAGAAACCGCGGAAAGGGGCGATGCCGGTGCCGGGGCCCACCATGATCATCGGCGCTGTGGGGTCGGACGGAGGACGGAAATGCGGTGCGCGCTGCAGGAATATCGGCACCGTCGGGTCGGCGGAGTCGGCGAGGAAAGTCGAGCACACCCCGCCGCGCCGCACCGCCGAACCGGTGGCCGCCGGGTCGCCATAGCGCACGATACCGACGGTCAGTTCCACCTCATCCGGGGTGAACAGCGGACTCGACGAGATCGAATACTGGCGCGGCTGCAGTTTCTTCATGGCTGCGAGCCACTCCACCAGATCGGCCCGCACGGGGAAGTCGCGCAGCACGTCCACGGCCTGACGATCCCACAGGTAGTTCGCCAGCTCGTTGCGGTTGTCCCGGCGCAGCAGTTTGGCGAGTTTGCCGCTGGGGTTGCGCTCGGCGAGG
Source organism: Nocardia sp. NPDC003726 (assembly GCF_053586955.1). NCBI lineage: Bacteria > Bacillati > Actinomycetota > Actinomycetes > Mycobacteriales > Nocardiaceae > Nocardia > Nocardia sp. NPDC003726. The sequence continues at coordinate 6,454 of NZ_JBSFNF010000048.1, forward strand.
AAGCCGAGCAGATCCGAGCCGACCTTGGTGATGTCGAAGTGCGTGCGCAGCGCCTCGGCGAGGGGAATCTCACGCTCGTCGACTTCGACCGTCCGGCGACCGTCCAGCCCGGTGGCGGCGAGCCATTCGGTGACCAGAGCGGTGTTGTTCACGGGCCACACGCCCAGCGAATCGCCCACCTCGTACCGGGCGTCCAGGCCGCGCAGATCGAACGCGAAGCGGCGCACTTCTTTCGGTGATCCCGCGGTCGAGAGCAATTCGTTGCGCACCAGAGCGGCACGAATCGGCGCGTTGCGCGTGAACGGCGCGGTGCGAGTGCGTCCGGGCGCCGGGGCGACGGTCGGCAGTTCCACCGTGGCCACTCCGCCCCGGGGCGCGGGTCCGGCGGGTCCGATTCCACCGCTCACCGGCACATCGGGGGAGGGATCCTCGCCCAAGGCGGTCAGGACGGCATCGAGCCAGCGCCGCGCCGCGTCTTCGTAATCGGGCTCACTGTCGACGCGGGGAAGCAGCCGGGTCGCGCCCAGTTCGGCGAATTTCTGGTCGAGTTTGCGGCCGTAACCGCAGAAGTCGTCATAGGAGGAGTCGCCGAGCGCGAACACGGCGTAGCGCACACCCGTCAACCGCACGACGCCGCCGGCCAGCCGATCCCAGAAATCGGCTCCGTTGTCCGGCGGGCCTCCGTCGCCGAACGTGCTGCTGACCACGAGCACGTCGCCTTGGAGCGCACCCGGGTCGCAGGAGTCCAGGTCCGACAGTCGCGGTGTGAAGTCGTGTTCGGCGAGGTGCGCGGCGACGGCGGCGGCGAACTGTTCGGCGGTGCCGGTCTGCGAGGCCCACAGGACGGTGACCGTGCGAGCGTCGTCCGCCTCCGTCGTGGTCGCCGCATCACGCGAATACATCCCGGCCAGCAGCCCGTCGACCCACAGCCTGGTGTGCGCGGACATCGGCGCCGAATCCGGGAGCACCGGCTGACCGGTCACCGGAAGCGCTTGCAGCGCAGCGAGATAGCCGCTGAGGTAGATTCGCTCCGTCTCGCTGAGCGTGGGGGCGGTGCCGCTGTCGAGACCGAGCACGGCGGCCAGCGGATGCGCCGCCTGTGCCGCGGGCAGCGCGGCGGGAATCTGCGGCTGCGGCACCGAAGCCACCCGGCGCAGCGCGACCGCGCACGCCTTGAACTCCGGTTGCAGCGAGGCCGGATCGACCGCGTCGTTGGTGACCGCGTTGATGGTCAGGTATTCGCCATGCTCGTCGTTCCAATGGAACGGCGCGAAGCAATCACCCTGCCGTACCCGGTCGCTGACCCGCACCGGCAGCACGGCGCGGCCACGGCGGGAGGCGATCTCGAGCTGGTCGTCCGCGCGCAGGCCGAGCCGCTCGGCGTCGGCCGGATGCACCTCGACGAACGGCGCGCCGGTCAGCTTGGTCAGCTTGTCGATCTTGCCGGTCTTGGTCATCGTGTGCCACTGGTGTTGCAGACGGCCGGTGTTCAGCAGGAACGGGTAGTCGTCGTCGGGCATCTCGTCGGGCAGCATGTGCGGCCGCGGCCAGAACACGGCGCGGCGGCTCGGCGTGGCGAAGGCCAGCCGGGGCCGGCGGCCGTTCTCGTCGACGAACGGCGTCTGGCTGATTCCATCGTTGACGTAGCGGATCGGATTGCGCCTGCGCTCCGGCTCCGCGCACGGCCACTGCATCGGCCCTTCCCGCAGCGCCGCATAGCTCACCCCGCGCAGGTCGTAGCCGGTGGCGGGATTCGCGAACCGCGTGATCTCGTCGAACACCTCGGCGCTGGAGGCGAAGTCGAAGCCGGGGAAGCCCATGGCGGTGGCGACGTCGGCGATGATCCGCCAGTCCGGGCGCGCGTCGCCGATGGGCGGGACCGACTGCTGCAGCAGGGTGAGGTTGCGTTCGGAATTCACCATCACCGCGTCGGCTTCCGCCCAGAGCGTGGCGGGCAGCAGCAGGTCGGCGTAGGCGTTGGTCGCGGTCTCGGTGTAGGCGTCCTGGGCGATCACCAGTTCGGCCGCTTCCAGCCCCGCGATCACGGTCTTCCGGTTGGACACGGTGGCGACAGGGTTGGTGCAGATGATCCAGGCCGCTTTGATCGTCCCTTCGGACAGTCCGCGGAACATCTCCACCGTTCCCGGCCCGGCCTCGGTGCGCAGCGTGCCCGGCTCCAGTTCCCACACGGTCTCCACGAACCTGCGGTCCTCCGCGGAGAGCACGCTGCGCTGACCGGGCAGGCCGGGGCCCATGTACCCCATCTCGCGCCCGCCCATCGCGTTCGGCTGCCCGGTGAGCGAGAACGGCCCGCTACCGGGACGACAGATCGCGCCGGTGGCCAGGTGCAGGTTGCACAGCGCGTTGGTGTTCCAGGTGCCGTGCGTGGACTGGTTGAGTCCCATCGTCCACAGCGACATCCACTCGCCCGCCGCGCCGATCCACTCGGCGGCGGTCCGGATGTCGGCCTCGGCCAAGCCGGTGATCTCCGCCACCCGCTCCGGCGGATAGTCGGCCAGGAACTCCGGCATCGACTCCCAGCCCTCGGTGTGCTCGGCGATGAATTCCGCGTCGATGTGGCCGCCTGCCACCAGCAGGTGCAGCAGACCGTTGAGCAGCGCGAGGTCCGTGCCGGGCGCGATCTGCAGGAACAGATCGGCGCGCGCGGCGGTCTCGGTGCGGCGCGGATCGACCACGATGAGCTTGGCCCCCGCCTTGAGCCGATCGGCCATCCGCAGGAAAAGGATGGGATGGCAGTCGGCCATGTTCGCGCCGATGACGAAGAACAGGTCCGCGTGCTCGAAGTCGTCGTAGGAGCCGGGCGGGCCGTCCGCGCCGAGCGACTGCTTGTATCCGGTGCCCGCGCTGGCCATGCACAGCCGCGAGTTCGCCTCGATGTGCACCGTGCGCAGGTAACCCTTGGCGAGTTTGGTCGCGAGGTACTGGGCCTCCAGCGACATCTGCCCGGAGACGTACAGCGCGATCGCGTCCGGTCCGTGCTCGTCGAGGATCGCGCGCAACCGGGTGGCGGCCTCGTGGACGGCCTCGTCGACGGGAAACGGCACCGGGACCTGACCGCGTTCGAAGCGCCGGTAGGCGGTCTCCATCCGCCCCGGCGTGCGCATCAACTCCGCGTGAGTCGCACCCTTGGTGCACAGCCTGCCCGCGTTCGCCGGATGCAGTTTGTCGCCGCTGACCTTGGCGATCACCGGCTTGCCCGCGTCGTCGGCGGCGGTCGACACCGTGATCCCGCAGCCCACGCCGCAGTACGAGCACGCCGTTGTGGCGGTGCCGTCGCCGCGGCCGGTCACTGGATCGGTCATGTCTCCGATCATGCGGACCGCCGATTGCGCCGGATTTACCTCGCGTTAGCGGCAGGTGACATTCCTCCTCACCGCTGCAGGATCGGCCGGTGAGGTGTGATCGATGTCTCCGGATCAGCCGAGCTTGTAGGCCCGGTGCAGGGCCACCACGCCCCCGGTGAGATTGCGCCACTTCACCGACGACCACCCGTTCGCGGCGATCCGCATCGCCAGCCTGCGCTGATTGGGCCACTCCGAGATCGATTCGGCCAGGTAGACGTAGGCCTCGGGATTACTGCTCACCACGCGCGCCACCTTGGGCAGCGCCTTCATCAGATACTCCAGGTAGACCGTGCGGAACACCGGCAGCACCGGCGCGGAGAACTCGCACACCACCAGCCTGCCGCCGGGCTTGGTGACCCGCAGCATCTCCCGCAGCGCGAGATCGGTGTCGGCCACGTTGCGCAGCCCGAACGAGATGGTCACCGCGTCGAAGGAGTCGTCGGCGAACGGCAGCGCCATCGCGTCGGCCGCCACCATCGGCACGTCGCGGAACCGGCCCGCGCTGAGCATGCCCTTGGAGAAGTCGGCCGCGAGGCACCAAGCGCCGGATTTCTGCAGTTCCAGCGTCGATACCCCGGTGCCTGCCGCGAGATCGAGCAGCCGCTCGCCCGGCCGTGCCGCCAGCGCCTTGCGTGTCGCCCAGCGCCAGTAGCGATCCTGCCCGGCGGAGATCACCGTATTGGTCAGGTCGTAGCGCCGGGCGACGCCGTCGAACATCGCCGCGACCTCATGCGGCTGCTTGTCCAACGAGGCACGGTTCGATTGCGTTTTCGCCACGCCAAGACCCTAACTCGCGGTCTGTTACGAACCGAGCGCGGCGCGTGGATACCTCCGTCACGTTCCGGCCGTGTTCACGCCGTATGCGGCAACCGAATCCGCGTGCCGGTCACTTCGGCGTAGTGGCCCATCAGCTGCGCGCAGACGGCGGGCCAGGTCCGGGACAGCACCGATTTCCGCGCCGCACCGGCGAATCGGGTCCGCAGCTGTGCATCGTGCAGCGCCCCGACAGCACTCGGCAGCAGCTCGCCGAACCGGTCCACCGGAAGCAGATAGCCGTTGCGGCAGTGCGCGATCAGGTCGCGCGGGCCGCCCGCGTCGGGACCGATCACCGGGACACCCGATGCCAGCGCCTCCTGCACGCCCTGGCAGAACGTCTCGTGCTCGCCCGCGTGCACCATGACGTCCAGGCTGGCGTACGCCCGCGCCAGCGCTTCGCCGCCGAGTTCGCCGGTGAACACCGCGGTCGGCATCAGCCGGGTCAGCCGCCTGCGCTCCGGCCCGTCGCCGACGATCACCAGTTGGACATCCGGGTCGGCGGCAAGCACCGCGAGCCGCTCGACGTGCTTCTCCGGCGCGAGCCGCCCGACGAAACCGACCAGCAGCCGGTCACGGCCTGCGCGCCAGGCGTCCCGCAATACGGCGCAGCGGGCGCTCGGGGTGAACCGCGCGATGTCGACACCGCGCCCCCACCGGTGCACGCGGGGGATGCCGTGCCTGGCCAGGTCCTCCGCCGCCGCGCTGGACGGGGCGAGCGTGCGTGTCGCGCCCTCGTGGATGCGCCGGGTCCAACCCCAGGCGGCGCGGCTCGCCAGCCCGAGCCCGTAGCTCTTGGCGAAACCCGCCACGTCGGTCTGATACACCGCGACGGTGGGCAGATCCAGCCGCAATGCCGCGCCGAGACCGCCGGCCCCGAGCAGGAACGGCGAAGCCAGGTGGACCACATCGGCGTCGAAGTCCTCGATGGCCGAGACGATGCCAGGCTGCGGCAGCCCGACCGGCAGCGAGCTGATCTTCGGGACCATGACCGCGGGAACGCGGTGGACCGGGAAGCGCTCGTAGTGCCGCGGTGCGGCGGGCTGTCCGCGCGGGGTGTCCGGCGCGATGATCAGCGCGTCGTGCCCGTTCCGGTCCAGGTGTTCGAGCACCCGCAGCACGGAGTTGACGACGCCGTTCATGTTCGGCAGGAACGACTCCGCGACGATCGCTACACGCACGTTTCCCAGCCTGACCGCCGCACCGCGCCACGCCGCCACGCCGAAGTGAAGCGCACGGGAAGATCCGGCGAACTATGGGAATCGGGCGGCTTCCTCGGTGGTGCGGATCTCAGGCCTGCGGCGCCGGCCTGCCCACGGGGGCGGGATGACGCCTGCCCGCGCGGACGAGCAGCCACAGCGCGGGCAGCGCGAGCAGCCACACCACGACGATCACCGACAACGCGGGCGGAATGGCGACGCGCACGTCCCGGCCCTCCACCCGCACCAGGTCCGGGTCGCTGCGGCGGTACTCCACACGAATCCGCTCACCCGCGGTCAAGTTCGTCGGATACAGCACGCCGACCTTCGGATTGTGCGTCTCGCCGTCCGGCGTGACATACATGACCGCGGAGCGCAGCCGCCCCGCCGAGAGCACCTCGGCCGTGGTGCTGCCCTTGTCGGAGCTGATCAGATAGTCGTTGCGCCACGCGGCCAGCACCAGCAGCCCGACGAGCACGCTCACCGCCGTCGCGGCGACGAGCACGCCGATCCTGGCCCGTCGCAGGCGGATCGGCCGCCCGGTGAACTGGCTGGTTTCCGACACCGCCACAGGCTACCGACCGGCTCGGCTACGGTGGCGGCCATGTCCCGAAAATTCAGCTTCACCGTGCCGTACACAGTCCCGGTCGAAGATCTCCACCGGGCACTCACCACCGACGACGTCTGGCGGGCCCGCTTCGCCGACGCACCGACGGCGACGCTAGACCTGTCGCATCCCGACGGCGCGGGCACCATTCGCATCCATATGACCGAAAAGGCCGCCGAGGACAAGGTGCCTGCGCTGGTCCGCAAGGTGCTCAAGAGCGAACTCACCTTCTCCCGCACCGACCACTGGCAGCCGCTGGTGGGTGAGGTCGCCAAGGGCACCTTCGAGGCAAGCACCGGCGGCATCAACACCGCGATGTCCGGGTCCTACGAGATCCGCTCCACGGCGGAAGGTTCCGAGATCGAGGTCGTCGGCACCGTGCAGGTGAAGGTCCCGGTGGTCGGCGGGGCGATCGAGCCGCTCGCCGAGCAGTTGCACCACCGGGTGCTCAACAGCGAGCGCAAATTCATCGAAGAGTGGCTTTCCGCGAAACCGACCGCCTGAGCAGGCGCGTTGCCCCAGCGAGCGCCGGGGCAACGCCGTCGCGGCCTAGGCGAAGTCCTGTGGCGAGAACTCTTTCGGCTCGACCAGCACCAGCCAGTTCCCCGAGTTGTCCCGGATGATCGCCTCGGTTCCGTAGGGCCGTTCGGCGGGCGGCTGCACGAACTCCACCCCTTTGGCGGTGAGCTCTTCGAAGGTTTTCTGGCAGTTCTCGGTGCGCAGGCCGAGCGAGCCGTGCGTGCCGTTGGCCAGCGCGCGCCGGACGGCGTCGGCATAGTTCTCGTCCAGCGGCGGGCCGGGAAGCATCAGCGTGATCTCCAGCTCGGGGTGCGCCGGATGCGCGACGGTGACCCAGCGGAAGCCGTTGTCGCCCATCGTGACGTCGCTGGTCTCGACGAACCCGAGCTTGTCGACGTACCACTCTTTCGCGGCGGTTTGGTCGGTGACGTACACGGTGACCAGGGAAACGTTCGTAATCGTCGTCATGCGGCCAGGCTATGGGGAGCGCCGCGCCACCGGCTTCTCCGAAATTGCGCCGTTCGCTCAGCCGCGCGGCGTGCGGTCGGAGAGCCCGTGCATGAACACGAAGCAGCCGGGAATGCGCGGAGCGCCGTCGGCGAACTTCGCCTGGTACTCCGACGGCGTGACCCCGACCAGCTGCCGGAACTTGCTGCTGAACGAGCCGAGGCTGCTGTAGCCGACCAGCATGCACACCTCGGTGACCGTCAGATTGGTCGCGCGCAGCAGATCCTGGGCGCGTTCGATGCGCCGCTCGGCCAGGTACACGGCCGGGGTGCGGCCGTAGACCGCGGCGAACGCGCGCAGGAAGTGATACTTCGACACCCCGGCGGCGGCCGCGAGCTCGTCCAGATTCAGCGGGTCGGCGTAATGGCGATCGGCCAGATCCCTGGCTCGGCGCAGATGCGGCAGCAGATACAGCGGGGGCGACCCGCGAGTTTCCCGATCGGCCATCGCGCCGCCCTCGTCCCTAGGCGAACGGCGGACGCTCGTCGAAGCGCAGCGACGCCCGCCCCGCCATCCGCCACGCCCGCGCGGTCAGATCGACGTCCTCGTCGGTGACCAGATTGCCCATCACGCGGACCGCGGTGCGCTGCAAGTACTTCGACCGCATCACCGGAGGACCGCCCAGCGGCACCATGCGCGGGTGCGTGGCGAGGCCCGCGATCCGCCGGGCCACCGAGAACGTGCGGCCGTAGCGAGCGCGCAGCGTCTGCGGCCAGATCGTGGTGAAATCGGGTTCGTCCAGCAGGGCGGCCAGCATGTGGCCGCCCTCCAAGCCGTAATCGATGCCTTCACCGTTGAGCGGATTCACACACCCGGCGGCGTCGCCGATCAGCACCCAGTTGCGGCCCGCGACGTTCGACACCGCCCCGCCCATCGGCAGCAGGGCCGATGCCACCGCTCGCAGCGAACCCTCGAACTGCCATTCCTCGGTGCGCAGCGCGGTGTAGTGCGCCAGCAGTGGCTTCAACGCGATGTGCGAAGGACGGCGCTCCGTGGCCAGCGACCCCACACCGATGTTCACCTCGCCATTGCCGAGCGGGAACACCCAGCCGTAGCCGGGAACCAGCTCGCCGGAGGCGTCGCGCAACTCCAGGTGCGAGGTGATCCACTGATCATCGCTGCGGCCGGACTTGATGTAGGCCCGCGCGGCGGTGCCGTAGGCGTACTGCCGGTGCCAGACGCGGCCGAGCAGCCGCCCGATCGGCGAACGCACCCCGTCGGCGACCACCAGCGTGCGGCAGGAGATGGTGCGCGTGCCGTCGGCCGTACGCACCGTCACACCCGTGACCCGATCACCCTCTCGGGTGACATCGATTACTTTCGTGCCGTCCACCATGCGCGCGCCCGACTTCACCGCCGTCTCGCGCAGCTTGTCGTCGAGTTCGGTTCGCGGCACCGCGCTTCCGTACGTCGGGAAGGCACCGCCCGGCCAGCTCAACAGCGCCTCGCGGCCGAAACCGGTCATCCGGAGCCCGTGGTTGACGACGTGCGCGCGCACCCACTCGCCGAGCCCCAGCTGCTCCAATTCGGCGGTCGCACGCGGCGTGAGCCCGTCACCGCAGGTCTTGTCCCTGGGAAAGACGGCGGAATCGACGAGCACCACGTCCCGTCCCGCCCGCGCCGCCCACGCCGCCGACGCCGATCCGGCCGGGCCCGCGCCGACGACCAGCACCTCGGCCCGGCTGGGCAACGCGTCCTCGTCGCGTGCGGGACTCGCTTCCGGTGAACCCATGCGGTCCATACTCGCAGGGCCGTCGCGCCGGTGTCGACGGCGGTCGCGCTCGCGTCGTCGACGGTCACCAGCGAGCCGGTGCGGCACTGGACGATCCACCACAGAGTGACGGTGTTCATGGGCCATCCGACCGGGACACGCTAGGTTCTCTACCGTGGGGTCGGACGCATCGCTGGGAGAAGGAATGAGCACATCGGCCATGAGCGAGCGCAGCGAGCGAATCATGGACACGGCGGGCACGGTCGTGGCCGGGGTCGACCTCGGTGACGTCGGGCTAGCCGACACCGTGCGCAACGGCTTGGCCGACGTGGAGAAACTCCTGGTCGACGAGCTGTCCGACGGCGCGGAGTTCCTCCAGGAGGCCGCGCTGCACCTGGCCAAGGCAGGCGGCAAACGATTCCGTCCGCTCTTCACCATCCTCACCGGACAGCTCGGCCCTCGCCCGGCCGATCCCGCTCTGATCACCGCGGGCACCGTCGTCGAACTCGTGCACCTGGCCACGCTGTACCACGACGACGTGATGGACGAGGCCCCCATGCGCCGCGGCGCCCCGAGCGTCAACTCGCGGTGGGGGAACAACATCGCCATCCTCGCGGGCGACTACCTGTTCGCACACGCGTCCCGGCTCACCTCCACCCTCGGCCCCGACGCGGTGCGCATCATCGCCGAGACCTTCGCCGAACTGGTCACCGGCCAGATGCGCGAGACCATGGGCGCCCGCGAGACCCAGGACCCCGTGGAGCACTACCTGCGGGTGGTGTGGGAGAAGACCGGTTCGCTCATCGCCGCCGCGGGCCGCTTCGGCGGCACCTTCTCGGGCGCGGACCCCGAGCACGTCGAGCGACTGGCCCGCCTCGGCGACGCGGTCGGCACCGCCTTCCAGATCTCCGACGACATCATCGACATCTCCTCCGCGTCCGAGCAGTCCGGCAAGACCCCCGGCACCGATCTGCGCGAAGGTGTGCACACCCTGCCGGTGCTGTACGCGCTGCGCGAAGAGGGCGCCGAAGGCGACCGCCTGCGCAAACTGCTCGCCCGCCCGCTGGAGACCGACGACGAGGTGAAGGAAGCACTCGACCTGCTCGCCGATTCCCGCGGCATGGCGCTGGCCAAGGAGAAGCTCCAGGGCTACGCCGACCTCGCCTACGCCGAGCTGTCCGCGTTGCCCGGCGGCCCCGCCAACGACGCGCTGGAGCGGCTGGTCCGCTACACCATCGAACGCGTTGGGTGAGCTGTGTTCGATTTGCCGCGACTTCGTCGCGGCGTGTTCGCGGCCCTCTGATGGCTCGCGTGTGCGCGACCGCCCTTGCTCCTTCGTCGCGTACGCGGCGGCCGCGCACACGCGAGCCGGGCCGCGAACGGCGCATGCTCGGTCTCGCTTCGCTCGAAAGTCGTGGTCGGGGTGCGCTGGGCTCGTGAGTGTCCGAGGGCAGGCCCCGGTGTACTGCCTTCTTCGTCGCTCAGGTGGCGCGCAGACGTGAGCCGGGCCGCGAACGGCAATGCTCGGTCGGAAGAGAGGTCGCGGTGCGTTCGGCGTGGCCGCGGGGGAGTCGCCGGGGCCAGGGCACACTGCCGTAGGCGGCAGCGAGGTGGGCTTCACCGGAACTTTGCCTGGGGCTTCTATCGTTTATCTGCTGTAAGGCGACTCGGTGAACGGGGGAGCGGCAAGGGAGACGTATGCACGGGCACGGGTTTGCGAACGGGCTGAAGACGTTCGGGCTGATGGTGGGTCTGTCGGCCCTCATCGTGTTCATCGGCGCGCTGTTCCGCAACCCGACGATTCTCGTCGTCGCGATCCTGCTCGCGGTGGGCATGAACGCCTACGCCTACTTCAACAGCGACAAGATCGCCTTGCGGGCCATGCACGCGCAGCCGGTCAGCGAGCTGGAGGCCCCCGTCATGTACCGGATCGTGCGTGAGTTGGCCACGCTCGCGCGCCAACCGATGCCGAGGCTGTACATCAGCCCCACGAACGCGCCCAACGCCTTCGCCACGGGACGCAATCCCCGCCATGCCGCGGTCTGCTGCACCAGCGGCATCCTGCAACTGCTCGACGAACGGGAGCTGCGGGCCGTGCTCGGCCACGAACTGTCGCATGTCTACAACCGCGACATCCTCATCTCCTCGATCGCGGGAGCGCTCGCCGCGGTCATCTCGGGCGTGGCGAACATGGCCGTCTACTTGTCCATGTTCGGTGGCAATCGCAACGGCGAGGGCCCGAACGTGCTGGCCGTGCTGCTGGTGTCGCTGCTCGGCCCGATCGCGGCCACGCTGATCAAGCTGGCCGTCTCCCGCTCCCGCGAATTCCAGGCCGACCAATCCGGCGCCGAACTGACCGGCGACCCGCTCGCGCTGGCTTCCGCGTTGCGGAAGATCGAACGCGGCGTGCACACCGCCCCGCTTCCGCCCGAGCCGCGGCTGGCGTCGCAGTCGCATCTGATGATCGCCAACCCGTTCCGTCCGGGTGAGCGGGTGGCCCGCTGGTTCTCCACGCACCCGCCGATGAACGAACGCGTCGCCCGGCTGGAGGAGATGGCGGGCGGACCGCGCCGGTACTGAGTCCCGCGGTCTCAGTCGTCGGCGGCCAGCTGGGCTTCGAAGGCGCGGAACGTATCGACGAACAACTCCCGCTGCTGGGGCGTGAGCGGTTCGAGCACCGCGCGCCAGGCACGGGCACTGCGCCCCAGCCACTTGTGCACGGATATCTCATGTGCCGGCGCGATGGCGACGATGGTGCGTCGCCGGTCGGCCGGGTCCGCGCCGCGCTCGAGCACGCCTTGCTTGCTGAGTTCGGCGACCATCAAGCTCACCGTCGTCGGCGCGACCTCCAGCCGCGCGGCCAGATCCGTCACCGTGGTCGGCCCGTCGAACACCAGGTTGGCCAGCAGCGACAGGTGCCGCGGCGCCAGCGAGAACGACTCCAGCTCCTTCGGGACGCCCAGCTTCTTGGCCCGGCCCACCACGCGGGGCATCAGCAGCAACAACGTCCGGATGCCCGCGTCCACACCGAGTCCGGCCCGCTCCTCGGTCGACATGCGCCGCGGTGAGCGTTCAGCGGTAGTTGACGAACTGCAGCGCGATCCCGAAATCCTCGCCCTTCAGCAGGGCGATGACGGCCTGAAGATCGTCGCGTTTTTTGCTGCTCACCCGCAGCTCGTCGCCCTGGATCTGCGCCTTCACGCCCTTGGGGCCCTCGTCCCTGATCTTCTTGGAGATCTTCTTCGCGTGCTCGGAGTCGATGCCCTGCACCAGCGAACCGGTGATCTTGTACACCTTGCCGGAGGAGACCGGCTCACCCGCGTCGAACGCCTTCAGCGAGATGTCGCGGCGGATCAGCTTCTCCTTGAACACCTCCAGCGCGGCCTTGACCCGCTCCTCCGCCTCCGCGGTGAGCACGATCTTGTCCTCGCCGGACCATTCGATCGACGCGCCGGTGCCGCGGAAGTCGTAGCGGGTGTTGAGCTCCTTCTCCGCCTGATGCAGGGCGTTGTCGACCTCCTGCCGGTCGACCTTGCTCACAACATCGAAAGACGAATCAGCCACGCTGCGCTCCTGTTCTGACGGTCCGACGGGTGAGCTGAGCCCGGACGCTTCCAGCCACCGTCAGTTCTACCCGGAGACCCGAGGGTAGTCGCGTCGCAGGGCCGATAGCCAGCCGGTTTGCATTCAGGGTGCGGGTTCGATGTATTCTGCTCAGCGCGCCGAGAAAGCGCGAACGGCAGGTTGCCCGAGCGGCCAATGGGAGCAGACTGTAAATCTGTCGGTGAAAGCCTACGTAGGTTCGAATCCTACACCTGCCACTCCGCTCACCAGGCGAGCCCTGTACGCAGAAAGCGCGTACAGGGCTCGCTTCGTAATGTCTTGTGGGGGTGCAACCCCCACGCCCCGCCCGGCGGGGCTTCGCCCCCCGGACCCCCCTTCCAGTGGTTGCGGTGGGCGCGGATCTTTCGTTCGTACGGCGCGCGTTCCAAGTGCGGCGTGGGCGTATTGGTCTCATGCGTGCCGTTGTCTGGGTGCGCTGATCGCTTACCGTCATTCGTGGGTGGGCATCGCGTCCGCGCATGGCGGCCGGTTGGATGCCTTTTCGGTCGTTCTCATCGGTTGCTTTGTTCGTCGATCGACAGATGTGTCGTGGAGATTTCGGTCACTTCGGGTAGGCGATTCGATCAGGTATTTGTCGAGCGGTGGCCTCGCGGTTCCGGGGTCGCCGTGCGGTGTGGTTCGGCGGGAGGCTTCGCGGATTGCTCGTCGGATCGGTGTCGCGCAGGCGGCGCGATCGTGAGTGGTGGACGCTTCCCGGTGGGCCAGGAATGGCGGCTCGCCGCGTTCGTGCGTGGGAAAATGCCCTTCTGACCACGCGGTTTGGTAGTGGGAGCGTCGAGTGTGTAACCTCGTTCAAGACTTCACCGCGCTGAGGTCGAGTGTTTGGGGCTCGGTGCGGAAGTAGTCATGCCCCCTTAGCTCAGTCGGCAGAGCGTTTCCATGGTAAGGAAAAGGTCAACGGTTCGATTCCGTTAGGGGGCTCGCCGGATTGCCGGTGGTGACCGACTCGGCATCGCTCCCGTAGTGCGGGCTCGGCACCATGGCAATGCGACGCCGTGGCGGTGTAGCTCAGTCGGTAGAGCAAACGACTCATAATCGTTGTGTCGCCGGTTCAAGTCCGGCCATCGCTACCACAACCGATACAAGCCCATCAGGTACCGGAAAGAAGGCATATCGTGGCCGCGAAGTCCACCGATGTCCGGCCAAAGATCACCTTGGCCTGCGAGCAGTGCAAGCATCGCAACTACATCACCAAGAAGAACCGGCGCAACGACCCGGACCGGCTGGAGCTGAAGAAGTTCTGCCCGAACTGCGGCACGCACCGGGCGCATCGGGAATCCCGCTAGTCATCCACGCGTGACCTACCGCGTGGTGTAGCGCCGGGAGTTGCATCCCGGTATCTCGGGCCGTGGCACCGCGAGGGCCGGACAACTGTCCGGCCCTGACGCATTTTCACGGTGTGGGTGCGGTGGTGAGCGCTCCGCAGACTCCGGGTGACGGGGTCAGATAGGTACAGTCCTCCCGTGACAATCAACACCGGTACAGACGAAGCGGTCCAGACGGGCGAGGCGCTCGACCCCGCGACGAACGCAGCGGCGATGGTCGGACACCACTACCGCGTCGACGACTACTACGAGGTCGGCCGCGAGAAGGTGCGTGAATACGCCCGCGCCGTGCAGGACTACCACCCGGTGCACTGGGACGAGGACGCGGCGCAGGAGTACGGGTACGACAACCTGCTCGCGCCGGTCACCTTCATCTCCCTGGTCGGCATTCTCGCTCAGCGCAAATTGTTCGAAGAGGTCGTCACCGGTTACGACCTCAGCCAGATCATGCAGACCGATCAGATTCTGGAATTCCATCGCCCGATCAAGGTCGGCGACCAGCTCACCTGCGATGTCCACCTGCACTCGTTCCGGCAGGCCTTCGGCGGCGACATCATCGTGACCAAGAACATCGTCACCGCGCAGAACGACGAGTTGGTGCTCACCACCTACACCACCCTCGTCGGCCGCAGCGGCGGCGACATCGACCCGAACCTCAACGCCGCCGTCCGCAACGTGCTCATGCACGGCATCGGCGAGGACGCGCCGGGGCACCGCCCGCGTTCGCTCGCGGTCAGCCAGGCGCCCGCCGCTGTCGTGCCGCCCGCGCAGGGCGTGCGCACGAAGCACGCCCTCCGGTTCGAGGACGTCGCGGTGGGCGACGAGCTGCCGACGCGCATCGTCCGGCTCACCCGCGGCGATCTGGTGAACTACGCGGGCGTCTCCGGCGACGCCAACCCGATCCACTGGAGCGACGAGGTCGTGAAGCTGGTCGGTCTGGACAACGTGGTCGCGCACGGCATGCTGACCATGGGACTCGGCGGCGGTTTCGTCACCTCGTGGCTCGGCGATCCCGGCGCGGTCAAGGAATACAACGTCCGCTTCACCAGCCCGGTCTACGTCGGCTCCGACGAGGCCGCCGAAATCGAGTACACCGGTAAGGTGAAGTCGGTCGATCCGGAGACCAGGACCGCGGTCGTGGCCATTGTCGCCAAGTCGGCGGGGAAGAAGATCTTCGGCCGCGCCACCGCGACGGTGCAGCTGGCCTGACCAGGGACAGCGACCCGGATTGGCTAATGGCGCGCACGGTAACGTACACTCAGGTTTCTGGGGTCGCCAGCCGCTGCGCGCTGCTCTGAGGGGCTGGTTCCAGGCGGTCCGCGCGGATCGCCCACGGGGCCGGCAACTGCCGGAGCGGCGCGCGTGTTGTGTGACACCAGGACACAACTGAATATCGGAACAGTGGTTGGACAGCCAACATCGTCCGACCAAAGGGGCGTAGCTCAACTGGCAGAGCAGCGGTCTCCAAAACCGCAGGTTGCAGGTTCAAGTCCTGTCGCCCCTGCCCTGGATGCCAGCGACGAGAGAGGATCGACGTGAGCGAGCGTAGCGAGCGAGCCATTGGCACAGCGCGCATCGCGCACGGCGGCACCGAGCGCAGCGAGGAGAAGGCGTGAGCGACGAGCGGGACATTCGCCGCGGCGCACATGCCGCCGACGACGGCGATGACACCGCCGCAGCGACACGGCCGAGCGGAAAGCGATCCGCGCGGCGGACTCGCGCTGGGTCCTCGCAGGTCGATACGGGCGCTCTCGCCACGCTCGACCGTCCGTCGCGGAAGGCAACCAAGGCGACCGATCGGGCCGAACGCAAGAAGTCGGGTAATCCGTTCAAGCGTTTGATCAAGTTCCTGCGTGAGGTCATCGCGGAACTGCGCAAGGTGATCTGGCCCAACCGGAAGCAGATGGTCACCTATACGAGCGTTGTTCTGGTGTTCGTGATTTTCATGGTCGCGTTCATCAGCGGGTTGGATCTGGCGTTCATCAAGGGTGTCAACTGGCTGTTCGGCTAGCTGAACGACGCCGACGCCGGTAGCCGAGCCCGGGGCGGACACGGGCGGCAGTGATGTCGCCGCGCGCCCGGCCCGGCACGCAGAGGATGTACGTGACGACACAGGAAGCGAGTGCCCCAGTGAGCACCCCGGAGAACGACACACACGACAAGTTCCCGGCCGACGACGCGGTGGCCGAGCCCACCGACTCCGTCGAGGAGTTCGCGACCGACGAGCCCGCGGTCGAGGAATCGGAGCCCGCTGAGTCCGCCCCTGCCGCCGCCGTCGATGCCGAGCCCGCCGATCCGGTCGCCGAGATGAAGGCAGCGCTGCGGCGCGCCCCCGGCGAGTGGTACGTCATCCACTCCTACGCCGGCTACGAGAACAAGGTGAAGGCCAACCTCGAGACCCGCGTGCAGAACCTGGACCTGGAGGACTACATCTTCCAGGTCGAGGTGCCCACCGAAGAGGTCACCGAGATCAAGAACGGCCAGCGCAAGCACGTCAACCGCAAGGTGCTGCCCGGCTACATCCTGGTCCGCATGGAACTCAACGACGAGTCGTGGGGCGCGGTGCGCAACACTCCCGGCGTCACCGGCTTCGTCGGCGCCACCTCGCGCCCGTCGCCGCTGTCCATCGACGACGTGGTGAAGTTCCTCGTCCCGGCCGCGCAGCAGCAGAAGAAGCCCGCCGCGGCGGCCGCGGCGGCCACCCAGGAGACCGCGGGCGGCGAGGTCGCGCCGAAGCCGGTCATCGAGGTCGACTTCGAGGTCGGCGAGTCGGTGACCGTCATGGACGGCCCGTTCGCGACGCTGCCCGCCAGCATTTCCGAGGTCAACGCCGAGCAGCAGAAGCTCAAGGTGCTCGTGTCGATCTTCGGCCGCGAGACCCCGGTCGAGCTGGCGTTCACCCAGGTGGCGAAGATCTAGATCCGTTCCGTCCACGACGGGATGACGCGCCCGCGCCGCGGGTCGACGCACAGACTTGCAAAGAGCAAGGGACACCAACACCTAGGAAAGAAAGATGCCCCCCAAGAAGAAGAAGCTCGCCGGGATCATCAAGCTTCAGATCCAGGCCGGCCAGGCGAACCCGGCCCCTCCGGTCGGCCCCGCGCTCGGTCAGCACGGCGTCAACATCATGGAGTTCTGCAAGGCGTACAACGCCGCGACCGAGTCGCAGCGTGGCAACGTCATCCCGGTCGAGATCTCGGTGTACGAGGACCGGTCGTTCGACTTCAAGCTGAAGACCCCGCCCGCCGCCAAGCTGCTGCTGAAGGCCGCGGGTGTGCAGAAGGGCTCGGCGGAGCCGCACCGCAACAAGGTCGCCAAGGTGACCATGGACCAGGTGCGCGAGATCGCCAAGACCAAGCAGGAAGATCTGAACGCCAACGACCTCGATCAGGCGGCCAAGATCATCGCGGGCACCGCGCGTTCGATGGGCATCACCATCGAAGGCTGAGCGGAATCGCTCCCTGGTGGGAGGGCCGGCCAGGCCCGATAACCACGTCTGACTACCGACAAGGACAGAGAATCATGGCAAAACGAAGCAAGGCGTACCTCGCCGCGGCCGAGAAGGTCGATCGCACGAAGCTCTACTCCCCGCTGGCCGCCGCGCGCCTGGCGAAGGAGACCGCAACCACCAAGACCGACGCGACCGTCGAGGTCGCCGTGCGTCTCGGTGTGGATCCCCGCAAGGCGGACCAGATGGTCCGCGGCACGGTCAACCTGCCGCACGGCACCGGTAAGACCGCCCGCGTCATCGTCTTCGCCGCTGGCGAGAAGGCCGCCGAGGCCGAGGCCGCCGGTGCCGACGCCGTCGGCGCCGAGGACCTGATCGAGCGGATCCAGGGCGGCTGGCTGGACTTCGACGCCGCGATCGCCACCCCGGACCAGATGGCCAAGGTCGGCCGGATCGCGCGCGTTCTCGGCCCGCGCGGCCTGATGCCGAACCCGAAGACGGGCACGGTCACCACCGACGTGACCAAGGCCGTCAACGACATCAAGGGCGGCAAGATCAACTTCCGCGTCGACAAGCAGGCCAACCTGCACTTCGTCATCGGCAAGGCGTCCTTCGACGACAGCAAGCTGGTGGAGAACTACGGCGCCGCGCTGGACGAGATCCTGCGCGCCAAGCCGTCGACCGCCAAGGGCCGCTACGTCAAGAAGGTGACGGTCTCGACGAACACCGGACCGGGCATCCCGGTGGACCCGAACCGCACCCGCAACCTCCTCGAAGAGGACGCGTAAACAGCGGCTGAGCCGAACCACGACGGCGGGAACGCGTACTGCGTTCCCGCCGTCGCGCGTTCGCGGACTAATCCGACCTGTGGCGCGGTTGGGTTCGATGTGACCGTCGTTCTGTTGATCTCGGGCAGCACTCGCGCCGCCTCCACCAATTCCGCCGCGCTGCGCACCGTCTCGGCCGTCGCCCCGGCGGGTGTCGAGGCCGTCTGGTACGACGGCTTGGCGGACTTGCCCGCCTTCAACCCGGACGACGACGGCACCGCGCATCCCTCGGTTGCCGCTCTGCGCGAACACCTTTCGCGCGCCCACGCCGTGCTGTTCTGCACGCCCGAATACGCGGGCACGCTGCCGGGCAGCCTGAAGAACTTGCTGGACTGGACCGTCGGCGCGGGGGATCTGCATGACAAACCGGTCGCCTGGATCACCGTCGCCGTCCCAGGGCGCGGTGACGGCGCGACCGCGACGCTGCGCAGCGTGCTCGGCTATGTCGGAGCCGACATCGTTTCCGATGCCTGTCTGCGGCTGCCGGTGCTGCGCGAGGACGTCGGTCCGGACGGATTGATCGCAGGCACAGAATTCCGGTCCGGCGCCGTGAACGTGCTGCGCGAGCTGGTCCGGCATGCCGAGAGCGCGACGTCGTGAGAACCGTCACCGGCGGGGTCTCCCGTCGAGCGGCGTAGTGGAATACACGTCGGCACACAACGATTCGGCGGCCGGACGGTTTCGGTCCGGCAGGCGGCCTGACCCCGTTTTGGCAGATGGAAGCCCGTCCGGGTACATTGGAGTTCAGTTATCGACGAGTTCGATCGCTACCCAATCCGTTCTACCGAAGACCGTTGGTCGCCGATCCCGCATGGGTTCGGTCGAAGGTCCGGCGACATTGCCGGCGGCCCACGCAGGGAGAGCCGAGGCTGGGAATTGATCCGGGTGTGCGCCGGATCGGTTTTCCTGTTGCGCCCCGGAACGCTCTGCGTTCGGGGCGTTTGTTTTGTCGCCGGCCCCTGATCGGTAGTTCGCGTATACGAACCGACCAATCAGAGAGGAGGCGAAGTATGGCGAAACCCGAGAAGGTCACCGCGGTCGAGGAGATCGCGGAGCAGTTCAAGAGCTCGACGGCCACCGTCGTCACGGAATACCGTGGCCTGTCGGTCGGCAAGCTCACCGAGCTGCGGCGCGCGCTCGGCGCCGAAGCCACGTACTCCGTCGCCAAGAACACCCTGGTCAAGCGTGCCGCCGCCGAGGCGGGCGTGGAAGGTCTTGACGAGCTGTTCGTCGGGCCGACCGCGATCACCTTCATCACGGGTGAGCCGGTCAACGCGGCCAAGGCCCTGAAGACCTTCGCGAAGGACAACAAGGCGCTCATCATCAAGGGCGGCTACATGGACGGCGCTCCGCTGTCCGTGGCCGAGGTCGAGCGGATCGCCGACCTGGAGACCCGCGAGGTGCTGCTGGCCAAGCTGGCGGGCGCGCTCAAGGGCAACCTCACCAAGGCCGCCGGTCTGTTCAACGCTCCCGCCTCGCAGGTGGCCCGCCTGGCCGCCGCGCTGCAGGAGAAGAAGCAGGCCGAAGAAGGCGGATCGGCCGCCGAGTAAGACCCGTGCGGCACGACCTGCCCGCATAGACATCAACTACCGAAAGGAACACAACAATGGCCAACGTTGACGAACTGCTCGAGACCTTCGGCAACATGACCCTGCTCGAGCTGTCGGACTTCGTGAAGAAGTTCGAGGAGAAGTTCGAGGTCACCGCGGCCGCTCCGGTCGCCGTCGCCGCCGTCGGCGGTGCCGCCGCTCCGGCCGAGGCCGCCGAGGAGCAGGACGAGTTCGACGTCGTGCTCGAGGGCGCGGGCGACAAGAAGATCCAGGTCATCAAGGTGGTCCGCGAGATCGTCTCCGGCCTGGGCCTGAAGGAAGCCAAGGACCTCGTCGAGAGCGCTCCGAAGCCGATCCTGGAGAAGGTCGCCAAGGAGGCCGCCGAGGCCGCCAAGGCGAAGCTGGAAGAGGCCGGCGCCAAGGTCTCGGTCAAGTAATTCACGACCGAACACGCCGAACGGGCGGTCCCTTATGGGGACCGCCCGTTTTGCGTTTTCTGGCAATCTCGCCGCTATCGCCGATACCGAAAGGATTGCGGAGTTACTACGGAGTCAGGTTGGGGTGTGCCCGATCTGTCCCATGAGTTACAGTGACCGAACCCACACGTGACGACCGTGATGACCGAGCTCGCGGTTCGCCGGTGGGGCAGCTCGCTGAGAATTGTGGAGGTTGGCGTGGGCGTCGAGGTCAGGACCGAGAGTGTGACCAAGTCTTTCGGTTCCCAGCGTAT
>NZ_JBSFNF010000049.1:0-21233 GCF_053586955.1 Nocardia sp. NPDC003726
CCCAAGCCCGCGTCGTGATCAGCGACTGGAAGGACGACTACAACCACCACCGCAGGCACTCAGCCCTGGGCTATCAAACCCCCGCGGGCTACGCTGCTGCCTGCATCCACCGATAACCGACTCACACTCACGGTGGACCGATCAACGGGGTCCCGTCACCCCCTGCACCGCGCCGTACCGAATCCGCTGTAGGTTTCGAATCGCCGTAGGCACCGCGCTACCGCAACCCTCTCGGTGCGAATGACACGATCGGGGTCGGCTCCATGCGTTTCGGTGACTGGCCGACTGAGACCCTGAGATGCCACCTGAAGCCAGGAGGTTCGACGTCATCCAACCTGTCGGTCGCCGCTGGTAGAACCAGATTGCCTCGATCCCCGATCAGAGAGCGAGGTGCGTGCATAATGAACGGAGATGGTCGACGAAGCAGGGAGGGTAAGTCGCCGATGACCGTTACGGTCGAACACAGCACGTCTGAGGAACTTCGTCAACGACACCGCGAGGTCTTGCGCCGCGTCGGGATGACGCGAGAGGAGATCGGGGAGCTCGCGGCTCAATACACCCTGACGCCAGAGGAATTGGCGGCGTGGGATGAGCTGCGGTCCATCGAGTTCCTTCTCGAGGATGCGTGAGCAAGGACACCGGTCTCGAGGAGCAGGCCAAGCGGTTCGCCCTGGATGTCTCGACAAGGGCTCTGATGTGCCTGGAAGGCAGCCCTAGCTCGGATCAGCTGACGGTGGAGGCCTCGCCGAAAGGCGGCCGCTATGCATTCGCGTATCAGCAGAGTATCCATGCTGAGCTGGGCAGTCCTGCAATAGGTCACGTCAAACTCGGATTCGAGCTGACGTTCGACCGGTCTGGGCGTCATCTCGCTGTGCACAAGTCCACATTCCAGCTCTTGGAAAAGCGTGGCAAGAAGCCGATCGCGCGGATCGAGTACGTTCGCGACGCTCATACGGTGCCGTGTTCGCACGTCCACGTGCACGCTGAGAGTGGGCTCTTCACTTATCTGTTGTCACAGACTGGCCATCCGACACCTGCTGCGATTCAGTCAATCCATGTTCCTACCGGCGGGGACCGCTTTCGCCCATGTGTCGAGGACTTCATCGAGTTTCTCATCCGCGACTGTCGCGTGGCGGGGCGGGACGGATGGGAGGCCGAAGTGGCTGAGGGCCGAGAAGAGTGGCGGCGCAGGCAAACAGCGGCTGCCGTGCGAGACCGACCAGAGGTAGCGATCGAGGAATTGCGGCGGCTCGGCCTCACCGTCACGGGTGTGGCGGACGCTGCCAGGCCGCCTGCGAGGGCCCGATATTAGGGGTCGCGTAACCGTCGGCGGGCCGCCTACATAGCAGAACGGCGCCTGTGCATGACACTGCCGAATCGGTGGATCGGAGTGGGGGCACGGGCGGCCTGATCAACATTCGAGGTAGAGCCGTTCGTTGGGGAGGCGGGGGAGGCCGGTGGGGTTGCCGGGGAGGACGGTTACCGCGCCGGGGCGGTGGCGGGCGTTCCAGTCCTGGACGAAAATCAGTGCGGCGGTCAGGCATGCGGCGAAGTCCATTCGTTGGTCGTACAGGTAGACCGACAGGTGTACGTCGGGTTCCTCCGGGTGCGGTGATTGGGCGGGACCGGTCATGAGACCGGCGGATTCGGTTGGGGTTCGATCGGTTCCCCGTGTCGGTTCATCGGCTCGTCCTGACCGCTCGTGCGAGCAGGCACGCGCGTACCGTTTCCACCACCAGACGTCCTGAGGGGCGGTAGGTGTCGCGGGGTGGCTCGAGCCATGCGCGATATGTGGTGTTGCTGTCGGCCGGGGACGGGAGTGCGATCAAGCCGCCGTCGCGGATCACCTTCACGCGATCGCGGAACAGGCTCGCGAAGATTCGGGGTTCGTCCGGCAGATCAGGTCGTACCAGAAAGGTCCAGGTCAGGGAATGCGGGTGCGTGATGATCGGGCCGAGACCGTGTCCGCCGCTTCGTAAGCGGTCCGTCACTGCCCGGCCCAACGGCTCGGGTACCGACACACCCCAGACCATCGAACCCGCCCGCACCACGATGCGGCCTAGGGCGACGGGGTCTACCTCGGCCGGGAGCTGGCAGACCAGCCGGTAGAACGCGCACCGCCCGTTCGGTGTGGTCAGATCGAAACCGCCCATGCCCGCCGCGCTCATCCCTGCGCCTCAGCGTCCCCGGACACCGGCGGCGTCGCGTACAGCGCGCGGCCGAGCATCACGTGCCCCGGCATGATCACGCTGCACACCCGCGTGAACTCCGCCGGGACCGATCCGCCCAGGTGCGCCATCCCAGGGACGATCACCGCACCCGCGCGGGCCACGTGCACCATCTCGAGCACGTTCGCTGCCGCGACCAGCGGCGCAGTGCCCGGCGCAACCACGTACGTGGCAGCCGGCGTGTACCCGTGGCGACGGGCCAGCATCGCGATCGTGGCCTG
This sequence comes from Nocardia sp. NPDC003726, assembly GCF_053586955.1. NCBI lineage: Bacteria > Bacillati > Actinomycetota > Actinomycetes > Mycobacteriales > Nocardiaceae > Nocardia > Nocardia sp. NPDC003726. Next base: position 2,450 of record NZ_JBSFNF010000049.1, read on the forward strand.
ATCACCGACCGCGTCGGCACCTGCGACAGCCACGCACCGCAGCCCGATAGCCAGTGCGCCTTCCGCGCGTGCCAGCGCGCCGCGCAACGGTATCGACTCGTCTTTCAAATACACCGCGATCCGCCGGAATTCGGCCGTCCCCGCCGAATACAACCCCTGCCGACTGCTCGCATCCATCCCCTGCGCCTCCCTGCAATCCGATTGGAAAGCACCCGACGCCGAGGGCATAGCACCAGCCAGCGTTCACGTCTGTCCTGGCGCGGCCGAGATGACGAAGGCGGCCGGCTCACCCCGGCGTCGGGGCCGGGGAAAGCGTCACAGGCGGAGAGGCTGTCCAACAATGGCACTCTCGGCAAACGATCCAGCGAAAGTGCCATTCGGAGTGGAAATCTCAGTACTCCAGTCGCAGGAGATCTGCGAGATCTCGCATCTCAGGAGTCAGGGTGCGTCGTCTGGAGATGATCCGGCCCAGCAAATCCTTAGCGGACCGCTGTTCGATCAGCCACGGTCGGGCCTCACGGGAAAGCTGAACCAGCACGTCGAACGCGGTGTCATAACTTCGGAGTTCGATGTGTGCCGCGGCGACGTCGAGCAGATGTCTGTTGCGGTTGTCGGAGGTCGGGCGCAGCCCCGGTGGTACGTCTCGGGCCAGCCGCAACGCGAGGTCGGGACGGTCGTCCACGATCGCATTCTCAACTCGCTTCATGGCGACCGTGGCTGGCCCGAACGTCGTCCAGTATTGGTGATAACTCCCTGAGTCTCGGTTGACCGCTGCGGCTGCCGCGTTCGCCAGGCGCATCATGTCGTCTGCTTCGTCCGGTCGGTTGTCTCGTATTGCCGCGGCTGAGCCGCGCAACAGCAACCACCCCCACGTCGACAGTTCACGTGTTGTGGCAACCGACAGGCGCGGTTCGATACGGTCCGCCCACGACACCGCCAAGGTGCGGACCTGCTCGAACTGTCGTTCCACGAGTAGCAGCCAGCACAGAGTGATCACTGCCGACGCGGCGTCGAGTACGTTCCCGGTCGACTCCGCGTCCCTCAGCGACTGTTCGAGTGCGGTCCTCGCGGACTGGAGTTGCCGAGTCTGGACCAGCACCGACCCGACCAATTGCAGAATCCGGGAGCGCATGAGCGGCGTCGCGGCGCGTCCGTCGAGGATCAGGTGGGGAAGTAGCCGACTCAACTGCTCGTATTCGTTGTCGTGGTAGAGCTTCACGGCCGCGACCAGTGATTCGATCATGCTCCGCTCGGCGGGAGTTTCGGCCGCGTGTCCGTCCGCGATCGACACGAGAGCCCGCCGGGTAGGAAGCCAGAGTTCACCGCCCTCGGTCTCGGGTCGGCCAGGGGTGGGGCCGAGTAGCGCCGAGAGCGGGCAGCCCATCGCCACGGCCAGCCGTCGAAGCGTCTGAATGCGAGTGTCGTCGCGCTCGCCCTGTTCGATCTTGCGAATCAGAGATAGTGATACTCCTGAACTCTGGGCGAGTTCACGTTGGGTCAGACCGCTCCGCTTGCGAACAGACCGCAAGCGTTCCCCGAGATCTGTGCTCATGTCCCGAGGCTACGGGAGCTACCGATACTCGTCAGGCGCTCAACGACCGAGCCGGGTTCGAGGTCGAGGGCGTGTTGCGCTCGCACTACCGGCGGCGCAGCGGCGAGGTGTGGGACGCGGTGCTGATGGGGCTGTCGTTGAACGACGCGGCCTGAGGGGCAACTATTTCGCGGAATTATGGGGTTTTTATTGGCACGTCTGCGCCAAAAGAATTGAATGCGGACGTTTCAGATTGTGGAGCTCGAAATAAGCGGGAACGACTTCGGATCGTGGCATAGTTTCGCGGCAACATGCCGAAATATTCACCGGCAGAACGAATAACGTTTCGAGCCTCGGCGCCTTAAGGGACACAAGACTTCGCATGTCTGTTAATAAGCCCGTGTAGGCGGCCGTGTCGTGCGCTCGCGGCGTGTGGTACGCGCGTACGGAGCCCTACAGGCGGGCCACGCAGACGACGAAATGTCGCTGCTGATAAACGATTCCGCTGTCGGCCGAGCCGCAGGCGTTGACGTCCACGGTGTTCTGCTTGATGTCGATCACCCGGACCGCGCCCGGGGTGTGGGCGGCGCAGTCGAGGCGCTTGGGGCTGCCGGGGGTCAATTCCATGCAACCGCCGACGACCCAGTCGATGTCCAGGCACAGCGCGGCCTGTGTCGCCCCGTGCAAGGTCTCGTTGTAGGTGTGGTCGGCGTCGGTGGGGCATGTGGCGCCAGCCGGCGCCTTCTCGATCACCTTGTAGACCGAATTCGAGCTGCCACAAGCAGTTTTGTCGATCGCGCCCGCGCCGCCGAGCTGCACGCAATCGCCGATGTTCACCTGCATGCTCGTCGCGCTCTTGTTCGACGCGCCGCGCAGCGCCGACGTGGTGGGCAATGCCTCCGTGGTGGTCGGCAGCGGCTCTTCGGTGGTCGGCGGGGGCGTCGATGCGGTCGAGGCGGCAGTGGCTTGGGCGGCGGCCTTGGCCGGCTCGTCGGCCGGACCGGACATCGACAGCGCGGCGACGACCACGAGAGTGGCCGCCACCCCGGTCCCGACCATGAAGGCGGCCAGGGTGATACCGGCGCGGACACGTTGGCGCGACACGTCATGTCCTCCAGAGCTGTAAACCCTTCGAACCCACCTAGCGACCCGAAGTTGTGAATCTTGCGTATCGAAGACCACGCCATGCTTACACTACGCGGCACGTCCGCGTCGAGTTTTCCTTCCCGGGAGCAGTGATCCGCCATGGGAATTCACCTGGGTGCCGCCATCGGCGGCCCGAGTGATCACAATCGGATAACGAACCGCTGGATCATGTGTGCCGGTCGTCAAGTCTGGAAACAAGTCACGGGCGCTGTACAGTCACACGCCATCCGGCCTCCGGAGCCGGTGTCTCGGTGAGAAGGAATTCCAGAATGAAGTTCGGCACTATTGCCGCCATTGCGCTCGGTGCGGTTGCCGCAGTGGGCATCACAGCGGGGGCCGCGAACGCGCAACCCGTGGAACCGGAGCGTGAGATCACGACAACCGGTGTAGAGCAGGGCGTCGACTACCACACCACGGTCTCCCGCGAGACCGGAGCCATCACCACCGCCGTCGAACACGGCGCCTTCGCGGTGGCCGGCGACGGCACCAAGATCGAGTTGACCTCCGACACCGGAGCCGTGGTGGCCGAAGTGCCGCTGACCTTCCAGGTTTCCGGCAGCAAGCTGTCGGTCGCGCACGAAATCAGCGACGGCGGACGGCGTCTGGCGCTCACCCCAGTGGCAGGCGCCAAGGAGATCGGCGAGATGCAGCCGATCAGCTCGATGAACCGGCTCATCGCCGAATTGAACCAGAACGTGGTCGGCGTGGTCGGCGGCGCGCTGCTCGGCGGACTGCTCGGGGCCTTGATCGGCCTCGGCTTCTTCAGCATCATCACCGGCCCGATCGGCCTGGTCGTCGGCGCGATCGCGGGCGGGGCCATCCAGGGCGGGCAGCCGTTCATGGACGCGCTGATGGCGGTCGTCAACGGCGAGCCCTGATCGATACCGCGGATCGGGGGCGGCAGGCGCACCGCAGCGCGCCTGCCGCCCCCGGACCGGGTTGTCGATCGCCGTGGCGTTGAAGGTTCGACCCACGGCAGAGCGAGAAAGAACGCGCGAACGCCGAATACCGCTGGACGCGTGCTATCGCGCGGATGATGCGAAGCTCAGCGCTCGGCGGAACCGGACTCGCCGTCACGGTGCTGGCGGGATAGTCGCCAGAGGAACTCCGGGTCGTCGTCGGGTCCGATGACGCGCTTGCGCTGTGGTGAACGCGTCTGCGGGGCAGTGGGTCCAGTCCGCTCGGGGCCGAACGCCTTCCAGCACAACACCGCTATTGCCACCACCGCGATGAGTGCCAACAGGTACGTCACGTCGCTCACCTCCTGGTTACGAGGGTAGCCGCGGACGTGACTCCAGCACACCGCAGACGCGAAAATGGTCTGCGGGCGAGCGCGGACCCGAGCACGACAGGTCCGCGCGCCCTGCGATCAGCGTGCTGCGGTCGCCTCGGTGGTCAGCGACTTGAGCAGCTGGAGTACTTCCGATTCGCGAAACCGGCGATGTCCGCCCGGTGTGCGCAGCGACCCGAGGCGCCCGGCGTGAGCCCAGCGCGTCACGGTCTTGGGGTCGACGTGGAACAGGGCAGCAACCTGGCCCGGAGTCAGCAGGGTGTCCTGGCCGCCGACGGTGATCGCAGTCATAGCAAACCTCTCCGTTCTCGACAGTTCCCTCATCAGATGGCGCCATCGTCGCACTGAAACCCCTAGGTACTCGAACCACCTACAGTTGGTAAAGGGGAGGTAATAGACAAATCGGATGCGCGCCCCACCCCCGGCTGTTGGGCGTGCACCGGGGGCGGGCAACAGCTTCGCATAGGCTGAGGGATGTGCGTGACGCGAATCCACCAAAAGGTGCTTCCGGACAGCAAACGGCTGGCGCTGGTCGTCGTCTGGCCTGCAATTTGGCCCTTTACACCGTCGCCAGGTTGGGTCTCGTGGTAGTGCTCGCCGCGCTGATCGTGCTCGCCGCACGGCTGGTGTCAGTGGACATCCCCATCGTGGTCGCCGCCTTGTTCGCGCTCATCATCGCGATGCCGCTGTCGCTGGTGCTGTTCAAGCGGCTGCGAACCAAGGTGAACGAGGACATCGCCCTGGTCGACGAGCGCAGGCGCCGGGACAAGGCCGAGCTACGGGCGCGGCTGCGCGGCGAGGAGCCGCCCGCTGGGCCGGAGTCGGGGACGTCCGCGTGAAGTCCTGCGATCACACCGCGCCGCGCGAGTGGGTCGACAACGCGGTGCGGCTGATCGACGCCGACACCCAGCGCAGCGCGGACACCCACTTGCTGCGCTACCCGCTGCCCGCCGAGTGGAACATCCAGCTCTACCTGAAGGACGAGTCCACCCACATCACCGGCAGCCTCAAGCACCGCCTGGCCCGCTCGCTGTTCCTGTACGCGATCTGCAACGGCTGGGTCACCGAGGGGACGACCGTGGTGGAGGCGTCGTCGGGTTCGACGGCGGTCAGCGAGGCCTATTTCGCGAAGCTGCTCGGCTTGGACTTCGTCGCGGTGATGCCCGCGAGCACCTCCCCGCAGAAGATCGCGCTGATCGAGGCGCAGGGCGGTCGCTGTCATTTCGTGCGCCGTCCGCCGGACATGTACACCGAGGCGGCGCGGCTCGCGGCCGAATGCGGCGGGCACTACATGGACCAGTTCACCCACGCCGAGCGCGCGACCGACTGGCGCGGCAACAACAACATCGCCGAATCGATCTTCCAGCAGATGGCGCTGGAGACCAATCCGGTGCCGGAGTGGATCGTGGTCGGCGCGGGCACGGGCGGGACCAGTGCCACCATCGGCCGCTACATCCGGTACCGCAGGCACGCGACCAAGCTGGCCGTGGTCGATCCGGAGAACTCCGCCTTCTACGGCGGCTACGAGACGGGGGACGCGGGCTATCAGACCGGGATGCCCTCCCGGATCGAAGGCATCGGCCGCCCGCGGGTGGAGCCCTCGTTCGTCGGTCAGATCGTGGACCGCATGTTCGAGGTGCCCGACGCGGCGTCCATCGCGGCGGCGCGGTTCGCGAGCGCGCGGCTCGGCCGCCGGGTCGGCGGATCGACCGGTACCAACCTGTGGGGCGTTTTCGCGTTGATCGCCGAGATGCTGTCCGATGGCCGCGGCGGCAGCGTGGTCACCCTGCTGTGTGACGGCGGGGATCGCTACGCCGGAACGTATTTCGACGACGGGTGGGTGGCGTCCCAGGGTCTGGAGCTCGCGGAGCCCACCGCCGTGTTGGAGAAGTTCGTGGCGACCGGAATCTGGGACGCCTGATCGGTTCACGCCCCGGGTAGGGGTTCGTCGTTCGCCTAAAAGCGGAACGGGGCTCTGTCGCGTCCTGGTTCGTCAATTTTTGTTGACATCGCGCGCGATCGTCAATCAAAATTGACGACATGACGGAAGCAACCACACTCGCGGCGGCCGCGGGCAGCCCTGATCCCAAGGTCGGGCTGCGCGCGGTGCTCGCGCTACGCAGGCTGCTCGAACGTCTCGAGGCGATCCAGGTGGCCAACGCCCGTGCTCAGGGCTGGTCGTGGCAGGCGATCGCGGAGGCGCTCGAGGTCAGCAAGCAGGCAGTGCACCAGAAGTACAACCGGAAAGGCAGGATCCGCTGATGTTCGAGCGGTTCAGCAGGTCTGCGCGCACGGCGATCGTCGTCGCCCAAGAGGACGCGCGCGAACTCCACGCGTCGAATATCGAGGTGGAGCACGTATTGCTCGGCGTGCTCGCGCAGGCCGAGCCGGAGTTGACGACGTTGCTCGCCGAAGCGGGGCTCACGCGCGACGGCGTGCGCCGCGCGCTGGCCGAACAGGGCAACGGGATACCCCTCGGCCCCGAGGACGCCGAGGCCTTGCGCTCCATCGGCATCGATCTGGACGCCGTCCGTGAGTCGCTGGAAGCGCATTTCGGCGAAGACGCGCTCGACCGGGCCGCGCCGGACCCGCGCCGCGGCCCGTTCCCTTGGAGCCGCGGCGGGTACTACGGGCACATTCCGTTCACGAAGGACGCGAAGAAGGTGCTCGAGCTCGCCCTGCGTGAGGCGTTGGGCCGCAAGGACAAAACCATCGAGTCGGGGCACATGCTGCTCGGCATACTGCGCGCCCCGAACCAGACGACGGAGCGCCTGTTCGGCGGTTCCGCCGCGATCGGCGAATTGCGGCCCAAGGTGCACGCCCTGCTCGACCGTGCGGCTTGAGCGGGCGGACATGCGCCGCTGTAGTTCGAGTTCTTCGGCGGCGCATGTCCGCGTCCGACGCCTAGCATTGGGCCATGCAGCTCGTGATTCGGTTGATCATCAACGCGGTGGCCATCTGGCTGGCGGCCTTCTGGGTCGACAAGATCGACATTCTCGCCCCCGAGGGCGGCAACGGCGCCAAGATCGGGGTTGTTCTCGCCGTGGCCGCGGTTTTCACGGTGGTGAACGCCCTGGTCAAGCCGATCGTGAAGCTGTTGTCGCTACCGCTGGTGATCGTGACGCTCGGCCTGTTCCTGCTGCTGATCAACGCGCTCATGCTGTGGCTGACCGCCGAGATCACCGAAGCGTTCACCGATTACGGCCTGCGCGTGGAGGGTTTCTGGGCCGCGGTGTTCGGCGGCATCATCGTCTCGATCGTGAACTGGGTGCTCGGCATCCTGGTCCCGGACGAGGATTAGTCCGCGCGGGCGCGAACGCGCGACGCTTCGTCGCGCTTCGCGTGAGCGGGCCCACGTGGTCGGCTCGATCCGCGCGGCCGGGCGCGCTAACCCAGCCCGACCGCCAGCGCCGTGATCGCCGACCAGGCCAGCAGCGCCAAGCCGGAATCACGCAGCGCGGGAATCAGTTCCAGACCGCCTTTGCCGCCGCGCACCGGCGCGTTGGCGCGCACGGCGAGCGGAATCGCGAGCAGTCCGGCCAGCGCCAACGGCGTGCGGGCGGCCAGCGCCAACGTCGCGAGGAACGGCACGGTGAGCAGCACCAGGTGCAGCGTGCGGGTGCGTGGGTCGCCGAGTTTCACCGCGAGCGTGACTTTCCCGGAATCGGTGTCGGTGGGGATGTCGCGCAGGTTGTTCGCGACGAGCACGGCGCTGGAGAACGCGCCTACCCCGATCGCGAGCAGCGCGCCGACCCAGTCGATCCGGCCCGCCTGCACGAATTGGGTGCCGAGCACGGCGATCAAACCGAAGAAGACGAAGACCGCGACCTCGCCGAATCCGCTGTAGCCATAGGGCTTGCTCCCGCCGGTGTAGTACCAGGCGCCCGCCAGGCAGGCCGCGCCGATCAGCAGCAGCCACCAAGCGCTGGTCAACACCAGCGCCAAGCCGAAGACGGCTCCGACGACCAAGCTGACGATCGCGGCCGTCTTCACCGCCGTGGGCGAGGCCAGCTTCTGCCCGACCAGGCGCAGCGGGCCGACCCGGACGTCATCGGTGCCGCGGACACCGTCGGAGTAGTCGTTGGCGTAGTTCACGCCGATGATCAGCGCCAGCGAAACGAGCAGCGCGAGAATCGCTTTCCACCACACCGCGCCATCGATCGACGCGGCGGCGCCGGTGCCGGCGAGCACCGGGGCGATCGCGTTCGGCAGGGTACGTGGTCGCGCGCCCTCGATCCATTGCGCTGCAGTAGCCATGTTCGCAGCATAATCGGCGCAGCCGGACGGAGTTCGTCGTCAGCTACGCGCATGGCCGCAGCGAAGGCGGAGGTACGCATAATCGGCGCAGCCGGACGGAGTCCGTCGTCAGCCCACGCATGGCCGCCGCGATCAGGCCGTTCCGGCCATCACCGCCTCCTGCATCCGTGCGAGTCCCTTTTCGAAATCCCGGCCGACGAACTTGTCCATCGGAATGAACCTGCCGATGACACTCATCAGACCGGTCTGCTGCCCGGTCATCCGCCAGGTCACCTCGGTGCCGGTCTCGACCGGATCCAGCGTGAAGGTCACCATGTTGGTGGCCTTCATCGGCTTCAAGAACTCCAGCCGCACGCCGATCTCCCGGTCGGCGCTGCCGACGATCTCCATGCTGCCCGCTCCGGCCTTGCGGTTGCCGCTCCAGGCGTAACGCGCGCCGACCCCGGATTCCGCGCCGGAATAGCTGCGCTGCAGTTGCGGGTCGAGGTCCTCCCACGGCGACCACTCGACCCACTTGCGGAAATCGTTGATCAGCCCGTGCACGCGCGCGGGGTCGGCCGTGATCACGGCCGATCGGACCACCTCGAACTCAGCCATGGGGGTCACACTATGCGACCGACCGCTCGCAGTGGCGGCAAAGAATTCGTGTCGAGCTTCTCCGGCCCGCTCGCCTACGATGACCGCGGGATGTTTCCGGAGCACAGCGGCCCGCACGGCCACAGTCGAGCAGTGACGACGCCCGCAGGCGAATCGGTCGTGGTGGCCCTGCTGGGCGAGGTCGCGCTGCGCCGGGACGGCCTGCTGACGCCCTTGCCGGGTGCACGCTCCCGGCTCCTGCTCACCGCCCTGGCCCTGCGGCCAGGCCGCAGCCGAGGCGCGCAGGCCCTGATCGAGGAGGTCTGGGGCGAACAGCCGCCGCGTTCGCCGATGAACGCGCTGCACACGCAGGTCTCCCGGCTGCGGTCGGCGCTGCCGGAGGGCGCGCTGGAGATCGGTCCGGCCGGCTACCGGTTGACCCTCGGCGCCGACCAGGTCGACTTGTCCTCGGTGGGCGAGCGGGTGGCGCGGGCGCGCGAACTGCACGCGGCGGGCGACCTCCCGGGATGCCTGGCCCGGATCGCGGAAGCGCGGGCGCTGTGGCGCGGGGATCCTGGCGCCGATCTGCCGCCGGGCGATCTCTCCGACGAGCTGCGGGCCGCGGCCGGACGGCGTCTGGCCGAACTCGACGAACTCGAACTCACCGCACGCGAGGACGGCGGCGACATCGACGGCGCTCTGGGCCTCGCCCGGCTGCGCGCCGCCGCCGAACCGCTGGACGAGCCCGCGCAGCAAACCCTGATGCGCCTGCTGGCCGCGGCCGGACGGCCCAACGAGGCGGTGGAATCGTTCGCCGCTTTCCGCTCCCGGTTGGCCGAGGAACTCGGCACCGACCCGGGACCGGCGCTGACGGAGATCCACACCGCGATCCTGCGCGGGGAGCGGGTGGGGCGCGCCGCGCAGCGCTCGGGCAACTCGGCGACCGACGACGGTCTCCGGGCGCAGGACGTACCGCAGACACCGCACCTCGCCGCCATCGGCCTGCGCGCCGCGCCCAACGCGCTGCTCGGCCGGGCCGCCGATATCACCGCGTTGACCGAACTGCTCCGCGATGCCCGGGTGGTGACCGTGCTCGGTCCCGGCGGTGCGGGCAAGACCAGGGTCGCCAACGAGATCGGCTGGCAGGCGGCGGCCACCTGTCCGGTCGCGCTGGTCGAGCTGGCCTCGGTGCGGGCCGACGGCGACGACGCCAGGGTCGAGATCGAGGCGGCGATCGCCGCGGTGCTCGGGCTCAGCGAGGTCACCTTCGACACCGCGACGCTGCGATCCGGGCAGCCCGTCGATCTGCGCAGACGGCTGCACGACGCGGTGTCGGCCCGCGCGATGCTGCTGATCCTGGACAACTGTGAGCACCTGATCGACGCCGTCGCCGTGGTGGTCGCCGATCTGATCGGCGCCGCGCCCCGGCTGACCGTGCTCACCACGAGCCGTTCGCCGCTGACCATCACGGCCGAGACGGTGTATCCCCTGCCGCCGCTGACCATCCATCCGGCCGGCTCACCCGCCACCGAGCTGTTCGCCGCGCGGGCGAGGGCGGTGCGGCCCGGCGTCCGGCTGGATCCGGACGTGGTCGCCCAGCTGTGCCACACCCTCGACGGGCTGCCGCTGGCCATCGAGCTGGCCGCGGCCCGGGTGCGCGTGATGAGCGTCGAGGAGATCAACGAGCGGCTGGCCGATCGGTTCGCGCTGCTGCGCCACGGCGACCGCAGTTCGCCCGAACGCCACCGCACGCTGCACGCGGTGATCGACTGGAGCTGGAATCTGCTCGACACCGAACAGCAGGCGACACTGCGCCGGTTGTGCCGGTTCCCGGCCGGTTTCACGCTGTCGGCGGCCGAGGCGGTCGCGGGCGGAGCCGACGTGACCGACGTCGCCGCGGCCGTCGACGGCCTGGTCAACCAATCGCTGCTCACCGTGCTGGACGACGAGACGCTCGGCACCCGGTACCGGATGCTGGAGACGGTGCGGGAATACGGTGAAGAGCAGCTGACCGCCACGGCGGGGGAGCCGGAAACGGTCGACACCCGGATGATGCGGTGGGCCAAGGACTACGCCGACGACGTGGCGGGCCGGTACATGACCGGCGATCAGTTCCACCTCGCGCTGGCCCTCGCGGCGGAGCTGGACAACTTGCTCGCCGCGCTGCGCTGCGCCATCGAACGACGCGACGCGGCAACGGCATACACGGTGTTTCCGGTCGTCGGCACGCTGTGGTTGATTCGCGGATCGCATTCGGAAGTGATCGCGTGGGCCGAGCGGGTCATCGAATTGGAGGTGGCCGACTTCGGCCAGGACGGGCCACGTCCGGACCTCGTGCTCGTCACCTATCAGATGACCCTCCTGCATCTCGCCTACACCGACGGCGGCACCAGGGAACTCGCGCGGCTGCGTCAGCGCGTGCGCCGATTGCTGCGCTCCTGCTCGGAGGTCAGCGAGACCATTCGCTTCGTCGGCCGTGTCGTGCTCACCAGAGCCGACGGGCGCGGGCTCAGCAGGCTGCTCGCCGAGGCGGTGCGCTCGCCCGATCCCGAGACCAGGGCCTCGGCGCTGCTGTTGCGGGCCAACATCCGCGAGAACCTCGGTGACGTGCGCGGCTCCACCCTCGACGCGGACAAGGCGTTGCACGTCCTCGGGCGCGACAACGTCTGGAGCGTGGCCATGGTGTCCAGGCACCTCGGCCAGGTCTGCGGGCAGGTCGCCCAGTACGCCGAAGCGGTGACCTACTACCGCCGCGCGCTCGAAGTGCTGCAACGGCTCGGCGCCTACGAGGACACCGTGGAAATCCACAGCTATCTGGTGGGCGCGCTGGTCGGCGCGGGCGAACTCGAGCAGGCCCGGCGGGACCTCGCCATCGTGTTCGGCACGCCGGACCTGGACAACGCGTCCTTCGGGCAGAATCGGCTGCTGTCCACCGTGATGCAGAGTTCGGCGGAAGTCGCGCTCGCGGAGGGGGATATCGCAGGCGGGTTCGCTCGCTACGAGCGCGCGCTGGAGCTGTTCGGCTGGCCGGACAACAACTTCCTCAATCCGGGGCCCGGCGCCCTGATGCTGGCCGCGGCGGCGCTGGACGCGCGGGTGCTGCACGGCGCCGCCGACCGGAGCGCGGGCCTGTCCGCGCAGCTGGCCGAGATCGCCGTACCGATGATGTCGCAGTACCGGGACCTGCCGCAGATCGGCGCCGTCGCCTGTGCGATCGGCTCCTACCTCATCGCCGTCGATCGTGCGGCCCCCGTGGGTCTGGACATGCTGATCCTGGCTCCGAACGTCTTGTGCCGACAGGACTACCCCTCGATGCGGTGGCAACGGCACCTGGACGCGGCGATCGCGAAACTCGGCGCGGAGCGGGTCGACGAAGCCCGCCGCCGCCTCGGCCACCTGCGCCGCACCGAGTCCGCGGATCGCATCATGCGGATGCTCGCAAGCCTGGCCGACGCGCACTGACTCTCGCGGGGATACGAAAGCGGGCCGGGTGACAAGGTCACCCGGCCCGCTCCTGCCGGAAAACTCACGCCCGGCGCATGTACGCCCGGACCGTGAGCGGCGCGAAGATCGCGATGACGACCAGCGAGCCGAGCAACGACCACGCCAGATCGCTGCCGAAGGCGGCGCCGTTCATCAACCCTCGGCACGCGTTCACCATGTAGTACACCGGGTTCACGTGGTTGAGGCCCTGCATCCAGCCCGGCATCGTGCTCACCAGCGCGAAGGCGCCGGACATGAAGGTCAGCGGGAACATGATCATCATCGAGATGCCCTGCACGCCCGCCGCGCTCTTGCCGGTGACCCCGACCAGCGCCCAGATCCAGCTGATCGCGAACGAGCAGAAGACGATGACCAGACCCGCCGCGACGACCCCGAGCACACCGCCATCAGGGCGATAACCGATGGCGATGCCGACGACGATGGTGAGCACGGTGGCGAGGGCGTAGCGCACCATATCCGCCAGCAGGGCGCCGGCCAGCGCCGAGATGCGGGCGATCGGCAGGGACTTGAACCGGTCGAAGACGCCCTTGTCCATGTCCTCGCGCAACTGGGTGCCGGTGACGACCGAGGTGAGCACCACGGTCTGCACCAGGATGCCGGGGATCAGGACCGGCAGGTAGTCCTGCACGCTGCCGCCGATGGCGCCGCCGAAGATGTAGGCGAACAAGGCGGTGAACAGGATCGGCTGGATCGTCACGTCGAACAGCTGCTCGGGCTTGTGCTTGATCTTCAGCAGGCCGCGGTAGGCCATGGTGAACGAGTTCGCCGCCGCCTGGACCAGCGGGACGCGGTTGCTCACTTCGGGAATGTTCGTCGGCGCCGTTCGGCGCGTTTCGGTCGCGGTGATGGTGGTCATGGTCGTGCTCCTTCTCGGCCGGCTCCGGGGTGGTCACACAGGCTGACGCCTGTGGTCCGGACGCTCATGCCGCGCTTTTCGCGGAATCGTCGGTGGTGTCGTCGGCGGGGTGGCCGGTGATGGTGAGGAAGACCTCGTCCAGGCTGGGCTTGGTCACGGTGATCTCGTCCACGCCGATTTCCCACTCCCGCAGGCGGATCAGCAGATCAGCGGTGACGCCCGCGTCGGTCAGCGGCGCGGTGAGTCGCCCCGCCTCCGGCGTGATCTGCGCTTCCGCGCCGAGGAAATCGCCGATGATGCGACGGGCTTCGTCGAGCTGGCCGCGATCGACCAGAGTCAGATGCAGCGACGAACCGCCCACGGAAGCCTTCAGTTCGTCGGCCGTGCCGTCGGCGATCACCTTGCCGTGGTCGATCACCGCGATCCGGTCGGCCAGCTGGTCGGCCTCGTCCAGGTATTGCGTGGTGAGCAGCACCGTCGCGCCCTCGCGGACGAGGCGGCGGATGGTGTCCCACATCTGGGCGCGGGTGCGCGGGTCGAGGCCGGTCGTCGGTTCGTCGAGGAACAGCAGCGGCGGCGTCGCGATGAGACTGGCCGCCAGGTCGAGCCTGCGCCGCATGCCGCCGGAGAAATGCCGCAGCGGCTTGTCCGCCGCCTCGGTGAGATCGAATTCCTCCAGCAGTTCGGCCGCCTTGCGCCTGGCCTCTACCCGGCCGAGGCCGAGCAGGCGAGAGAAGACGATCAGGTTCTCGGTGGCGCTCAGGTCCTCGTCGACCGAGGCGTACTGCCCCGTGACGCCGATGAGCGAGCGGACGGCCGTCGGCTCGGCGACCACGTCGTGGCCGAAGATGCGTCCGGTGCCGCCGTCCGGTCGCAACAGGGTCGCGAGCATCCGGATGGTCGTGGTCTTGCCTGCGCCGTTCGGTCCGAGCACGCCGTACACCGAGCCCTGCGGCACCGCCAGGCTCACGCCGTCGACGGCCCGCTGTTCCCCGAACACCTTGACCAGGCCGTCCGCCTCGACGGCGAGCGCTGAAGTTGGTGCGAAAGAAGTCATGTGGACAACTGTGGATGCCCGCACTTGCACCGCTCTTGCGCAGCGCTGTCACATCGGCCGCGGCTGCGTCGCGGCCCTCTCGTGGCTTGCGTCGGGGGTCGTTGACCACCGGCGCTCAGGAGGCAGGCGGCGTCGCCGCGGGGAGGCCGGTGGTGGCCGCTGCCCGGTGATCCGTTAGCGGTTCGAGTCGGCCAGCAGGTATTCGCGGAGCTTGGCGCGGTCGGGCTTGCCGGGGCCGCGCAGCGGGAACTCGTCGAGGATCGCCAGTTCGCGGGGGGCGGCGATGGAGTCCAGTTCGGCGGCGACGTACTCGCGTAGCTCGGACAGGCTGGGCGTGGCGCCGGGGGCGGGGATCACCGCGACGGCGACGTGCTGGCCGAGCCGTTCGTCGGGCAGGCCGAGGACGACCACTTCGCTGATGGTCGGGTGGTTGATCAGCACGGCCTCGACCACCTGCGGGATCACCAGCAGGCCTCCGGTGGTGATCGCCTCGTCCAGCCGCCCGGTGATGCTCAGGACGCCGTTGTCGAAGGTGCCCGCGTCCTCGGTGCGGAACCAGCCCGGCTCGGCGAAGGCGGGATGGTCGGGCTGATTGCGGTAGCCCGAGGCGATCATCGCGCCGCCCAGCACCACCCTGCCGTCTTCGATCCGGACTTTCGTGCCCTCCAGCGGCACGCCGTCGTAGACGCAGCCGCCGCAGGTCTCGCTCATGCCGTAGGTACGCACCACGGTGATTCCCGCCGCTCGCGCGCGCTCGTAGACCGGCAGGGGAGTGGCCGCGCCGCCCACCAGCACGCCGTCGAGCTCGGCCAGAGCGGTGGTGGCGACAGGCGACTCCAAGGCTTTGATCAACTGGGTCGGGACCAGGGCGGTGTAGCGCCGCTCCCCGCGCATACCCGAGATGGCGCCCGCGAGGGCCTCTGGCAGGAATCCGCCGGACACGTCCAGCACGGTGGGTTCGGTTCCCGCCAGGATGCTGCGCAACAGCACCTGGATCCCGGCGATGTGATGGGTCGGAAGGGCCAGCAACCAGTTGCCGGGGCCGCCGAGCCGGTCATGGGTCGCGGTGCCGCTCGCGCGGAGGGCCGCCGAGCTGAGCATCGCGCCCTTCGGCACACCTGTGGTGCCGGAGGTGGTCACCACCAGAGCGATGTCCTCGTCGATCGGCTCACCCGGCGACAAGGCGTCGCTCAGGCGTCTCGCCTCGCGCCGATCGCTGGTGGGAATGGGGAGCCAGGCCGCCCCGCTACCTTCCAGCGCCTCCCGCAGGTGCGGCATGACGTCGCCGAGACCGGAGCCGGTCGGCATCGGCAAGGTACGCAGTTTCTTGGTCATGCCATGCCTCGCCGCTCGCCCGGCTCGGTGCTGCCCAGAGCCGCAGTCCCCATGGCTCGCTCGCTGCACTCCCTCACGATAGGGATCGTGTCATGCCCGCGCCGCCGCGTGCGGAACGGGTCGGTATGCCGGAGTGGCGCGACCGTGGCGCGGCCACCCGGTGGGATCGGGGCTGAAGTACGACAGGCATCGATACTGCGATTCACTCGTCGGATGGGACACGGACACAGCCGGCCCGGACGTCGGCGGTCGGGTGGCCATCCGAGCGTTATCGTCCTCGCAGCTCGACGCGTTGGCAACTCGGTGCGGCCCGCCGTACTACCGAACGGAACCGTTGCTAGGACTCCTGCCAGCGGGTATCCCGCCGGATCGGATGGGTCGGCGGGACCTCGACCAGAACGATCGGCACACCGTCGGGATCGCGCACCCACATCTCGTGCAAACCCCACGGCTCCTCGACCGGGGCCCGATCGATCGGGATGCCCTTGAGCGCCAGCTCCGCCGCCGCGTCGGACACATCGCGCACCTGAAGCCAGATCGCGCCGTCGAACGACGACGGCTGGCCCGACCCGCCGTGCGATGCCACCTCGATCAGCGACTGTCCAGCGAAGAACACCGTTCCGCCCGGATACTCCCGCGCGATGGCCAGTTCCAGCCCGTCCCGATAGAACGCGAGCGTGGCCTCGTAGTCGGCGGGCCGAAGGATGATGCGGCTGCTGAGGATGTCCATCAGAAGTACCAGGGGTAGGGGGTCCAGTCCGGCTTGCGCTTCTGCAGGAACGCGTCGCGGCCTTCGACGGCTTCGTCGGTCATGTAGGCCATCCTCGTCGCCTCGCCGGCGAAAAGTTGCTGGCCCACAAGACCATCGTCCAGCAAATTGAACGCGTACTTCAGCATGCGCTGGGCCTGCGGAGACTTGCCGTTGATGTCGGCGGTCCACTCCAGCGCGACGTCCTCCAGTTCGGCGTGGTCGACGACCTTGTTCACCGCGCCCATCTGGTGCATCTCCTCGGCGGTGTAGGGACGGCCGAGGAAGAAGATCTCGCGGGCGAACTTCTGGCCGACCATCTTGGCCAGATACGCGCTGCCGTAGCCGCCGTCGAAGCTGCCCACGTCGGCGTCGGTCTGCTTGAACCGGGCGTGTTCGCGGCTGGCCAAGGTGAGATCGCAGACCACGTGCAGGCTGTGCCCGCCGCCCGCGGCCCATCCGTTCACCAGCGCGATCACCACCTTCGGCATGAAGCGGATCAACCGCTGCACCTCGAGGATGTGCAGGCGGCCGGCGCGGGCCTGGTCGACCGTATCGGCCGTCTCGCCGCTGGCGTACTGGTATCCGCTACGGCCGCGGATGCGCTGGTCACCGCCGGAGCAGAAGGCCCAGCCGCCGTCCTTGGGGCTGGGGCCGTTGCCGGTGAGCAGCACCGCGCCGACGTCCGAGGTCATCCGCGCGTGATCGAGCGCCCGGTAGAGTTCGTCGACCGTGTGCGGGCGGAACGCGTTGCGCACCTCCGGCCGGTCGAACGCGACACGCACGGTGCCCTGCTCGATGTGCCGGTGATAGGTGATGTCGGTCAGGTTCTCGAATCCCGGAACGGGGCGCCACAGCTTCGGATTGAACGTCACCGGGCAATGCTAGGTCTCGCTGGGCTCGAAAGTCGTGGTCGGGGCTGTGAGCGGCGCCGGAGCGAGGTGGGCGGGCCGTCGGTCTCGCACGCGGGCGGCGCGATGGAGCGGCCCCGAACCCCGGCTGGTCTCGCCGGGTCGCCGGGATCTCGATTTGACGGTGTAAAACCACGCGTTACCGTGCAGGTATGAGCGAGCAAGTGAAACCGGTTATCGACCGGAGCGCGGTGGACCGATCCCGGTACGAGAAGCACGGCGGGTTCCCGAAGGTCACGGCCGCGAAGGTCGGGCCGAACTTCGGCGGATTCGTAGACGCCATGCGGACGTTGCAGGATCTCGCGGTGTCGGTGGACGCGCCGGAGGAGATCTTCGGGGCCGCGCAAGCCAAAGCTCGTGAGCTGATCGACCTGCTCGAGCCCTACCGCGCGCCCGAATTGCAAGGCCCGGCGGGCCGCGCCGTCGAATTGCCGGGGCGGGGAAGCCTTCTGCTGCTGCCGTGGCAGGTGGTCTCGGCGGGCCCGGACGGCATCGAGATGACCGGTGTGTTCCGCCGCTTCCATCTCGGCGGAAACGGGGCCGCGCACGGCGGCGTGCTGCCGCTGCTGTTCGACGATCTGCTCGGCATGATCGTGCATTACGCCGGACGGCCGATCAGCCGCACCGCGTACCTTCACGTCAACTACCGCAAGATCACTCCGCTGGAGACGCAACTGACGGTTCGCGGAAGGGTCGACCGTATCGAAGGGCGAAAAACTTTCATCACCGCCGAATTGCTCGATGAGCAGGGCGATCTCCTCGCAGACTGCGAAGGTCTGATGGTCGAGTTGCTACCGTGGCAGCCGTAGCCGGGTGAATGCTGGCGCGGGCACGTATAGTTGCCCTCGCTCGTTCATCGATACCGATCCGGAGGAACCTGAAAGTGGTTGCAGCACTGTCTGAATCCCTGCTCGACGACGCGAAGCGCCCGGCTTTCCTTGCCGATGCCGTCGAGGTTCTCGACGCCGAGGTGTCGGACAAGGGTGGTGCGTCCGGCCTGGCTGTGAAGGGTGGCTACGCGGCGGTCAAGAAGATCAGCCCGTCCATCGTGCCCGATGCGCTGGAGTCGTTGGCGCCCAAGCTGGTCGCGCAGCTGGAGCCGTTCTGGCAGGAGTACACGGCGTCGGGCACCGGCAAGTTCGCCGACCTGCTCGTCGCCAAGTCCGACGAGGTCGCCGAGGCGTTGCTCGCCGTCACCGACGCTCGCGCCGAGGCCTCCAGCCGCCCTGCCCTGCAGAAGGTCTACTCCTCGATGCGTTCTTCGGCGAAGAAGAACGTCATCGAGGCGCTGCCCCGGGTCGGCGACCTGATCGAAAAGCACGCTCGGTAGTTTTTCCAGCGCCTGCGGCGCTGGGTGTTCGCGGCCCTCTTATGGCTCGCGCCCGAGCGACCACCGCTTGCGACTTCGTCGCGGACGCGGCGGCCACTCGGACGCGAGCCGGGCTGTGTTGGTTTTTCCAGCGCCTGCGGCGCTGGGTGTTCGCGGCCCCTTTGTGGCTCGCGTCCGAGCGACCACCGCTGGCGACTGCGTCGCGGACGCGGCGGCCGCTCGGACGCGAGCCGGGCGGGGTT
>NZ_JBSFNF010000050.1:0-17976 GCF_053586955.1 Nocardia sp. NPDC003726
TTCGACAACTCATCGACCACGAGTCGAACATCATGCAGCACAGCGGATTCCGGCACAACGTGAACGAATCACAACCACGTAAGACACGGTCTAAGCCGCCTCGTCCGTGGCGGCGTCGCGTTCACCGTCTGTTCGTCCGCGACAATCCGGCCCGACCGCACGTCCCGCGTTATTCGCCAGCAGGTTGCTACGTTGTCGCCCAATCGGGTGATCGATGGTCGGTCCGCACACCGGTCGAGGGAGCGAGATGGCAGCGCGGCGTGGCGTGAGACGAACGATGAGCAGGGCGATCCGGACGGTGGCCGCGGTCGCGGTGGCCGCGGCCGTGGGATGCGCGGCCGTCCCGGCGGCCGCGGAGCCGTCGGCCGACGCCCACAGCGTGGCGTGGACCGCGCTGCACGACGGACCCCAGCCGTATGCCGACATCCACATCGACTGGGATGTGCCGATCCGCATGAGCGACGGTGTAGTGCTGAAGGCGAACATCTACCGGCCGGTGAAACACGGGGGCGAGGTGGAGCGGCAGCCGCTGCCGACCATCGTGAACCTCACGCCCTACACCAAGCTCATGACCACCCTGATCGACACGGCGCTCGCGGTGCCCGGCTTGCAGCCGTTGACCGTGCGGCTGGTCAATCGCGTGAATCTGTCCCGCACGCCGGTCAGTGGTTTCGGCGATCTGCTGCACGCGGTGGACGGCGGCACCGTGCAGACGGTGCTCGGGCTGGATCGCGATCTGATCCGCGCCGGATACACCCAGGTCATCGCCGACGTGCGCGGCACCGGCTTCTCCCAGGGATCGTGGGACACCCTCGGCGAGCGGGAACAGCTCGACACCCGCGAGGTGATCGAGTGGGCGGCGGCGCAGCCCTGGTCCAATGGCCGGGTCGGGATGAGCGGCGGCTCGTACTCGGGCATCAACCAGCTGCGCGCCGCCGAGAACGCGCCCGCGCCGTTGCGGGCGATCTTCCCGGTGGAACCGGGCAGCGACCTCATGCGCGATGTCGTCGCACCCGGCGGCGGCGTGGGGACGACGTTCCTTCCGATGTGGCTCAGCACGGTCAACCAGCTGAAGCTGATTCCCGACGTGCAGTCGATGTTGAAGGGCACCTTCGACTGGGAGTGGTTGCGGGAACGGATGTCCGATCCGGCCAGCAATGTGGATCTGCTGGCCCAGGCGTTGCTGACGCCCTCGCTCGACCACGTGCCGCCCGCGCTGGCCGACGCGCTGGACGAGAACAGCTACTTCCGGCGCGGCATCGAGGGGCATCCGGAGCGCATCACGGTGCCCACCTTCGTCTACGGCGGCTGGCACGACATCTTCGCCAACAGCGCGACCAAGCTGTACAACGCGATTCCGCTGCCCGCGGGACAGAAGCAACTGGTCGTCGGCGATACCTATCACGCGAATCCCGGTGCGGGCACCGGCGTTCCGGGTGCGCCGCCGCGGTTGGACGTGCTGCAGCGCGTGTGGTTCGACAAGTGGCTGAAGGACATCGACCACGGCTTGGGCGATTTCGGGCCGATCACCGTGTGGGAACAAGGCGGCGGCTGGATCTCCCTCGGCCAGTTCCCGCAGAAGGACCTCAACCATCGCCGTGTGTATCTGTCGGCCGACCCGAGCGGCACCGCGGGGAAGGCCGTCCACGACGGATCGTTGACGATGAGCGCTCCCGCCGAACGGCGGACCCTGACGGTGGGGCCCGGCCTCGCCTCGGCATGTTCCCGCGACACCGCGCAGGGCTCGGCCGGGATGGCCGCGGTGCTGGACGTGTGCGCGAAGGACTCGCGCATCGCCGAGCGCAACGCGCTGGCCTTCACCAGCGCCCCGATGACCGAGCCGACCGTGATCTCGGGGCCGGTGAACGTGCACCTGAACACGGTGCACGACGCCACCGACGGCTACTGGAGCGTCACCATGAACGACGTCGCGCCGGATGGGAGTTCGAAGGTGCTGTCCACCGGGCAGCTGACCGCCTCACTGCGCGCCGTCGACGAGCAGAAGAGCAGCCGCACACCGACCGGCGACCTGACCGAACCGTTCAATCCGATCACCCTCGACAGTGTGCAGCCGGTCGTTCCCGGTGAGCCGGTGGCGCTGGACATCGCGGTGATTCCCACCCAGGCGGCGCTGCAACCGGGCCACCGGCTGCGGATCGACGTGTTCGCGGGCAACTCGCCGAAGGCGCTGGCCTTCCGGCCGATGCTGAACAACACCGAGCTGAAACCGCAGCACCTGGAACTCGACCCGTCGGCGCCGAGCTTCGTCGTGGTGCCGACCAACCGTCCGCTGGGCTGAGCGCTACCTCACAACTGCGACTGCACCTGCGCGGAGATCAGCTCGAGATGGTCGAGATCGGTCAGGTCCAGCACCTGCAGGTAGATGCGGGTGGTGCCGATCTCGGCGTACCGGCCGATCTTGTCCACCACCTCGGCGGGCGAGCCGGCCAGGCCGTTGGCCTTCAACTCGTCCACCTCGCGGCCGATCGCCTCGGCTCGGCGCGCCACCTCGGCGTCGTTCGCTCCCACGCAGGCCACCAGCGCGTTGGAGTACACCAGGTCGCCGGCGGCGCGGCCGTAGGCCTCCGCGGCCGCGCGCACCCGGTCGAACTGCCGGGTGCTGTCCTCGATGGAGGAGAACGGCATGTTGAACTCGCTGGCGTACTGGGCGGCCAGCCGCGGGGTGCGGGTGGCGCCATGCCCGCCGATCACCACCGGGATCGGGTCCTGCACCGGTTTGGGCAGGGCGGGGGAGTCGGTGAGCTGGTAATGCTTGCCGTCGTAGCTGAAGGTGTCGCCGGGTTTGGTCGCCCAGAGCCCGGTGATGACGGCCAGCTGCTCTTCCAGCCGGGAGAATTTGTCGGCGGGGAACGGGATGCCGTACGCGGCGTGCTCCTCGGCGAACCAGCCGCTGCCGAGGCCGAATTCGACTCGGCCGCCGGACATCTGGTCCACCTGCGCCACCTGGATCGCCAGCGGGCCCGGCAGCCGGAAGGTGGCGGCGGTGACCAGGGTGCCCAGCCGGATGCGCTCGGTCTCCCTCGCCAGACCGGCGAGGGTGATCCAGGCGTCGGTGGGGCCGGGCAGCCCGTCGGCGCCACCCATGCTCAGGTAGTGGTCGGAGCGGAAGAACGCGTCGAAGCCCAAGTCCTCGGTGGCCTTGGCGACGGTGAGCAAGGTGTCGTAGCTCGCACCCTGCTGCGGCTCGGTGAAGATGCGTAGTTCCATGTCGATGACCCTAGCGGTCGCGTCAGTGGCGCGCCTCGGCTGCTCGGCCGGGGGCCGGAGCAGCCGGAACGGGGCCGACCCGGTGCGGCGGCGCGCCTGAAACGTGTTCACCGCGCGGGGCGGTCCGGCGCGGGTGCGGACTGCGTGTAAGTCCGTGCGATGAGCGCGGCGCGCAGTCGGTAGAGCGCGTGCGCAACGGCGGTGTCCGAGCCGGTGAGGCGGCCGATGCGCTCGAGCCGATGGTCGACGGTGTTCGGGTGCGGATACATCGTCCGTGAGGTGCGCAGGCGGTTGAAGTCGTTGCGGATGTGCTCGCGCAAGGTGTCGAACAGTTCGGGGTGGCCCTCCAACGGGTCGAGCAGGGCGGCGAGCCGGTCGCGCCCCGGCCCCGGCCGGGTGAGCTGGCATTCCAGGGCGAGGTCCTCCCGCTGTTCTCGAAATGTATCGGCGGTGGCGCGCAGGGTCACTGCACGGGCCGACGAAGTGCTCGGCGGCTAGGTTGTTGCCGATGACAAGCCCGTGTGCGCGGGAGAGTCCGCCATCGGAGGGAGAAGGGTCCGAGTGCGTGATCTACCGGTGATCGTCGTGATGGGGGTGTCGGGATCGGGGAAGACGACGGTCGGCGCCCGCCTGGCCGAAGTGCTGGGGGTCGAGTACGCCGAAGGCGACGCTTTCCACCCGCCCGCGAACATCGCGAAGATGGCGGCGGGCACGCTGCTGGACGATGCCGACCGCGCACCGTGGCTCGACGCCTTGGCCGCCTGGATGGCCGAGCGATCCGGTCGCGGAGGCGTCGTGACCTGTTCCGCCCTGAAACGGGCGTATCGCGACCGGTTGCGCGGCCGCGCACCCGGCGTCTTCTTCCTGCATCTGGACGCGCCCCGCCAGGAACTCGAACGCCGCCTGGCCGCACGCCGCGGGCACTTCATGCCACCGAACCTGCTGGATTCCCAGCTGGCCACCCTGGAGCGGCTCGATGCCGACGAGCGCGGGAGCGCCGTCGACGCGACCCGACCGCCCGAGGACGTCGTGCGTGCCGCCGTCGCGGCGCTGGCGTGACGGTGCGCCGGTCAGAGCCCGCCGAGGCCGGACAGGACTTCGAAACCGAGATCCAGGCCGCGCCACAGGGCGTCGATCTCGGCGGTGACGGCGGGCGCCGCGGCCGGGTCCTGCAGGGCCAGTCCGTTGCCGAAGATGACGACATTGGCGCCCGCGTCGGCCAGCCGGAGCAGAGGGCCGGTCGCCACGCCTTGCCCGAGCACCGCGTCCAAGCCCTCGCCGACGAAATAGAAGCGCCACAGCGGCCCGAGGTCACCGCCGTAGACGGATCTGGTCGCGGCTACGATCAGCGCTCCTTGCTGGGCGATCGAGTCGACGATACGGAAGTAGTCCTGCGCGTTCGCGGCCGAGCTTCCGATGGCCGCGACGGAGTAGGCCAGATCGACGGTCAAATGCGCGTCGTAACCGGCCATCGCCACGCGCGCGGGGGACAGCTCGCAGCGGCGGGTCAGGTCGAAGTAGTGCGCCCACTGCGGTTCGGCGGGTGCGCCGGTGAATTCGGCGTGCAGCGCGCGCAGGAACCGCGACAGCAGCTCGAGACTGATCCGGTGCGCCCATTCCGGGTCGTCGAACGACGCGGGGTCGCGCTGCAGCGGCAGGACGGCCGCTTGTTCCACCGCGTCGAGCCCGAGGGCGAACACACCGCGTGAATCGTGGTGGCGGACGAGGATATCGGTGATCCGGCGGTGCCGGTCGATGGCTTGCTCCAACTGCCACAACGAGGTACCGGCCTGCGGCCCGGCCGCGGACAGCTGCGCGATCTCGGCTGTCTCCGCCCGCGTCAAGGGTGTGCCGCAGGCCGTGCCGAAAGGTGCGGCGTAGGCGGTCGGACCGAGCGTGATCGTGCCGAGCAGCACCGTGACGGCCGAGACCAGTGCCGGAAGAAGCCGCCGCGCAGCGGTGCTCGGTGCGCGCGCGGGAATGTTCACCATGCTGGCTCCCTGGGGGTCGTGAATCGCGATCCGGCGTCGGACGGCCGAAGGGGTGAGCTCGGCGAATGCGCCGCCGCCGCAGGTGAGGCGTCGGCACTGGGCGGAATCGAAGCCTAGTCGAGCCGACCGGGTGGCGCAGCGCGGCGGTCAGCGCGCCGCGAAGCAGGACCCCGAAGGCGCGCCAGGCAGGCAGACTTCGGCGATGGCGGAGACGAGCAGCCACGCCCCGACCGCGAGCGAACCGACGGCGATCGCGCCGAACACGAAGACCCACAGCAGGCCGGGCAGGCGGGTGAGCCGGGCGAGCTGATCGGCGTCGGAGTCGACCTCGTGGTAGCGGGCGCGTTGCTGCCGGGAACGGCTTCGTTGCAGCTCGATGACCGGACGCGCCCCGGCGAACAGCAGGAACCAGGCGCCCAGATACGCGAAACCCGCTTGCAGCGTGTCGGTGCCGAACCAGGAGACCACGAAGACCACCGCTCCGAGACCGAGCACGGTGATGGCGCCGTAGACATTCCTGATCTTGATCAGCAGCGCGGCGAGCAGCACGATGGCGGTCCAGAGCAGCAGCGTGATCCGGCTCGCGCCCAGCAGCGCGGCGAATCCGAGACCGAGCAGCGGCGGCGCCGGGTAACCGGCCATGGTGGTGAGAATCATTCCGAGGCCGTAGGGTTTGCCGCTCGACACGGTGAGCCCCGAAGTGTCCGAATGCAACCGGATGCTGTTGAGCTTGCGGCCGGTCAGCAGGGCGACCAAGGCGTGCCCGCCTTCGTGCGCGATGGTGACGATATTGCGGGTCAACCGCCAGACGGGGGTGTAACCCACCAGCACGAGCGCCGCCACCGCGGCCGCCGCCACCAGCCACCACGGCGGCTGCGCTTGCGTCGTCGTCAGACGATCGGCGATGGAAGCGCCGCGCTCGAAGAATTCCGCTCTGTCCACCGCCGCACCTTAACCGCCCGCGGACCGCGGCGCTCGGGCGTACGTTCCCGCGCACGGCGCCCGGTCCTCACGCCGTCAGCTCTTGCGCAGGACGCCTTCGATGTTGCCGATGACGCCGGAGGTCCGGTACGACAGGGAACCGTCCGGCTGCAGGGTGACCGTCGAGGTGGAACCATTGTCGAAGCAGGCCGGGGAGCCGCCGGAGAGCCGCGCGACGAACGACAACTGGCTCTCGCCCGCGGCGGTGAGCGTCTCCGTGCGTTCGCAGCGCTCACCGCTCAATTTGCCGGTGTTCGACGACTGCGCGACTTCTTGGCCCACCGCGCCGTCACGAATGGTCAGCACGATGTCGAAGGACAACAAGGGGTCGCGGGCCACGCCTTTCCATTCTCCGACGAAAGCCTCCGGAACACTGCTGCCGGAAGGACCGCTGCCGGTCGGTTCCGCGTCGACGGCCTCGGTGGCGGTGGCCGCGGAGGAGCTGCCGGTGGTTCGCGTGATCTGGTCGGCCGATTCGTTCGCGTTCTGGTTCCGTAGCTGAGCGCCGACCACGAACGCGGCGATCGCGACGGCGAGGCAGACGACGAACGCTCCGGCTATGAGCAGAACGCGGCCGGGGCGGCGTGCGGGTGGCGCGGCGGGGACCGGACCGAACGCGGGCGAAACCTGGTGCGCGGGTGCAGGCGTCGGAGGTCTCGCGAACGCGGGAGGCGTTCGCGGCGGGAGGGAGTGCGGCGTGGACGCCGATCGTCCTGGATCGCCTCGCGGGTACCGCGCGTCGGTAGGTGGTGCGGGGCCGACCATGGTGTCGGCCGTGCGCGCTGGATCAGCGGGCACGAAGAACCGCTGGTGGTCGAGTGGCCCGGAGTCCAGATTCAGCAACTCGACCGCACGGCGGCCGACCTCCTCGAGCACCGGGCCGGGCAGCCAGCCGCCGCGGTCGGGGATGCCCAGCGCGGTGAGCTGGGACAGCAGTTGTTCCGGAGTCGGGCGCGCCGCGGCGTCTTTGGCCAGGCAGGCGGCCACCAGCGGGCGCAGCCGTTCCGGCACGTCGCCGAGCCGCGGCTGCTCGTACACCACCCGCCACAGCATGTGCACCGCCTCGCCGACGCCGAACGGGCCGTGGCCGGTCGCCGCGAACACCAGGACGCCGCCGAGTGCGAAGACATCGGCGGGCGGGCCGATCGGGTCGCCGGTCACCTGCTCCGGACACATGAACCCCGGTGAGCCGATGACCTTTCCGGTGGTGGTGAGCCTGCTGTCGTCGACGGCGCGGGCGATGCCGAAATCGATCACCTTGGGGCCGTCGAGGGCCAGCAGGACATTGGACGGTTTGAGGTCGCGGTGCACCACACCGGCTCCATGGACGGCGGTCAACGCCTCGACCAGCCCGTGCGCCAGCACGAGCAGGGCATTCTCCGTGAACGGCCCGTACCGCTCGACCGCGTCGGCCAGCGGGAATCCGGCCACATAACCGGTGGCCAGCCAGGGTGGATCGGCGTCGACGTCCGCGTCGAGCACCGGTGCGGTGAAGTGCCCGTCGACCCGGCGGGCCGCGGCCACCTCGCGCCGGAAGCGCTGACGGAATTCGGCGTCGATCATGTCCGGGCGGATGACCTTCACCGCGACGGTGCGCCCGCCCGAGTTGCGGCCGAGGTAGACCCGGCCCATGCCGCCCGCGCCGAGCACGCCGAGCAGGCGGTAATCCCCGATCCGGGCCGGATCGTTCGTGCCGAGCGGTTGCATCGCGCAGCTGACTCCCTTCGCGTGGCATCGACCCTCCGAGAGGCTACTCACCGGGCCCGTCCGTGTCCGCTCGGACCGTCTCCGTCAACCCGCCATGCTCGGCGCGGGCGCGGACTGCTCGCGGCGCGCCCGCCTGGCCAGCAGATACGCGGCGATCGCCGCCGGGATGTTCATCAGAACCCCGTACACCGCGCCGGGAACGGCCATGGTCTCGTTGTCCAAGACCGAAGCGGCGACGGCGATCGCGAGCGCCGCGTTGTGCACGCCGATCTCCATCGCCGAAGCGATCGCCTGATCGGCTTCCACACGCAACAGCCGGGGCAGGAAGTAGCCGACGGCCAGACTGATCACGGCGAAGCACAGGCAGATCGCCGACAGCTCGCCGATGTGCTCGGTCAGGATGTCCGGATCGGAGCCCACCCCGGCCGCGATCACCAGCGCGAGAACCACGACGGACAGGATCTTGACCGCACCGCGCATCCGCCGCGACCACTGCTGGAACCGCCGGTGCACCACCATGCCGATCGCGACGGGCACCAGCACGATGGCGAAGACCTGCGCGAATTTGTCCGGTCGAAGTCCCACCGAACCCGTGCCGTCCAGGAACAAGGCGTAGGACAGCGCCACCACCACCGGCAGGGTGAACACCGCGAGCACCGAATTGATCGCGGTGAGCGTGATGTTCAACGCCACATTGCCTCCGGCGACGTGACTGAACAGGTTGGCCGACGCTCCGCCCGGTGAGGCCGCCAGCAGCAGCATGCCCGCCGCGAGCGCGCCGTCCAGCCCGAACAGGCGGATCAGGCCCAGGCATACCGCGGGAAGCAGGATCATCTGGCACACCAGCGCGATCACCGCCGCTTTCGGGTACCGCAGCACGCGCGCGAAATCCTCGGTCGTCAAGGTCAATCCGAGCCCGAACATCACCAAGGCCAGCGCCAGCGGCAGCAGCACCGCGAAAACCGTTGCACCCACTCGGTTCTCCTCTCCGGCGGGCGGCCGGGAGCGGCCGGCCCAGGGACCGACGTTATCGAGTCGCGGCGCAGGTAGCCAGTGGCGGTCAGGCGGTGACGGTCACACCCCTGGCCGCCGACTCGCGGGCTTTCGTCAGCAGGCGCAGAGTGGTGACGGCGTCGCGCGGGTCGACGGGCACGGGCCCGCCGTCGAGCAGCGCGGCGGCCATCGCGGAGTAGAACTCGGGATATGCGCCGGGTGCGGTCGGCAGAGGGGCGAAGTCCGGTTCCGCGCCCAGCACGCCCCAGCGCTCGGGATCGACTGTGCCCCAATCGGAATCGCTCTCCGGACGACGCCCCGACCGGAGCGCGTCCTCCTGCGGGTCCAGCCCATGGGTGACATACGCGGCTTCCGACCCGAGCACCCGGAAACGCGGCCCGAGTTGCGGGGCCACGGCGCTCATCCAGAGATGGGAGCGCACACCGCCGGTGTGGGTGAGCGCGACGAACGCGTCGTCGTCGGTGGTGATCCCTTCTCGCCGCCGGTCCAGCTCGCAGTACACCGAAGCCACCGGACCGAAGAGGGTCACCGCTTGGTCCACCAGGTGGCTGCCGAGGTCGAGCAGAATGCCCGCGCCCTCCTCGTCGGTGCCGACCTCCCGCCAGCCGCCCTTCGGCACCGGACGCCACCGTTCGAACCGGGACTCGAAACGCCGCACGTGGCCGAGTCTTCCGGTCTCGACGAGTTCGCGCACCGTCCGGAAGTCACCGTCCCAGCGACGGTTCTGGAAGACCGACAGCGCCAGGCCGGACCGCTCCGCGCGCCGGACGAGGTCTTCGGCGTCGTCCACCGTGACCGCGAACGGCTTGTCGACAACCACCGGCAGCCCGGCCTCCAGCGCCTGCCCGGCCAGCGGTGCGTGCGTATGGTTCGGTGTCGCGATCACGACCAGATCGATGCCGTCCGGTGCGGCGAACAACTCCTCGGCGCGCGGCGCCACCCGCACACCGGGGTGTTCGGCGCGCGCCCGTTCGGCACGCTCCGCCGAAGAGGTCACCACGGCCGCGACCCGCATCCGCGGCTGCGCGGCGATCAGCGGGGCGTGGAAGACCGACCCGGCCAATCCGTAGCCGACAACGGCGACCTCGACGATGCTCATGTCCCGACGCTACCGCGCCGACGACAGCGTGGCGGGCACCCGCATCCGAGCCGGGGCGGCGCCCGAGCAGAAGACGATGCTCGTGCCCGGACGCCGGCGCGCCGATGAGGATGTGGTGGGCATGGGGCGGCGGCTGAGCAGGGCGAGAAGCGGTGCGCGGCTCGAAGTGAGCGCCGCCGCGCCGGACGATCGGACCCTGCCGGACGGTGCGGCTCGGGACGGCATGGCCGCGCGCCCTCACCCGGCCGAGCCCTGTGCCGGAGCGCGCGGATGGGCGCAGAACCGGCGGATTCAGCGACCGGTGACCGCCGGGCCACGGCGTCGCGACCCAGCCCACGCGTCGCTGCAACCCGGAAAGCCCGATTCCGGCTCGGCAGCCGTTGAGACACCGCGTCGGCTCAGTGCGGCGGTGCGGCGGAGTACTCCTGTTCGGGCCGCCCGGTGCTGCCGTAGCGCAGGCTCATGCGCACCGCGCCGCCGGACACGAGCGCGGCGAGATAGCGCTGCGCGGTGGCCCGGGAGATACCGATGGCGCTCGCGACCTCGCCCGCCGACAGGGGCGCGTCTGCATCGAGAATCGCTTGCAGGACTGCGTCTTTGGTCGGGGAGGCGACGGTTGCCGCCGGGGTCGCGGTGACCGAGGGACGCAGCGCGTGCAGCGCAGCGGCGACCCGGGCGTTGTCGGCCTGCGGCACGGCGAGGATGCGCCGATAGCGGGCGTAGGCGGCGAGCCGGGCGGCGAGTTCGGTCTGCGGGAAGGGCTTGACCAGGTAGGACACCGCACCCGCCGCCACCGCGGCGCGCACGGACTCGCTCTCCGTCGACGCGGTGAGCACCATGGCGTCGCAGCGCAGCGCCCGGACGAAATCGATCCCTGATCCGTCCGGCAGGTAGACGTCCACCAGCGCCAGGTCGATGGGCTGCGTAGCGATGATGTCCCGGGCGGCGGCAAGGGTGTTCGCGGTGCCGGCCACCGTGAAACCCGGGATGGCCTGCACGATTCCGGCGTGCAGGTTCGCCACCCGGAAGTCGTCGTCGACGACCAGGACGGTCAGGGTCGTCGAGGCCATGACACCTCGCTCTCCACGAGCACCCCGGGGATGCGGGCGATGAACTCCGCGCCGACGAGTGGCGGTTCCCCGCCGCCCGCACTCGAAAGGCGGACGTCGCCGCCGTGGGCGCGGACGATCTGGCGGATCAAGGCGAGTCCCACCCCGCGCCCACCGGGGACGCCGCGATCGTCGCGGGTCGAGATCCCTTCGATGAACAGCCGGTCCACCAGATCGGGGCCGACACCGTCGCCGCTGTCGGCGACCGTGATGTGCAGTGTCGAATCCTCCTGCACCAATTCGACTTCCACCTGCCGCACCGGCCGGTCCCCGGCGCGGACGGCTTCCATGGCGTTGTCCAGCAGATTGCCGAGCACGGTGGTCACGTCCACCGGATCGGCGAGATCGCCCTCGACCCAGGTGTTGGGCCCGAGCACGAGTTCCACCCCGCTCTCCCTGGCGTGCGCGGCCTTGGCGGCCAGGAAGGCCTGCAGGTAGGTGTCGTGGATGGCGTCGATACCCGGCGTCGCCGGACCGAGCGGACCCGCGCCGATCAGCTCGTCCACCGACCGCGCCGCTTCCTCGACGTGCCCACTGTGCAGCAGTCCGCTGATCAGGTGCATCTTGTTGGAGAATTCGTGGCGCTGCGCGCGCAGCACCGTGCTCATCGATTGCACCGCGTCCAGCTGCCTGGTCAGCGATTCCACGTCGGTGCGGTCGCGCACCGTGAGCACCGCGCCCAGATCACGCCCGTCGCGGCTGACCGAGCCAGCGGAGACGATGACGACGTTCGCGCCGATCGTCGCCGAGGTGGGTTGCTGGTCGAGGTCGCGGAAGACCTCCAGCACCCGCGGGGTGAGTCCGATCCGGTCCACCGGGCATCCGATGTCCGGCGCGACGCCGAGCAACCTGCGCGCCTCGTCGCTGACGAAGGTCGTGCGCCACGCCGCGTCGACGGCCAGCACGCCGCCGCCGATGCCGTGCAGCACCGCGGCCTGGCCGCGGACCAGCTCGGCCAGCTCGTCCGGCTCCAGCCCGAGGGTGAGCCCGCGCCACCGGCGGGCGAGCAGCACCGATCCGGCGATGCCGACCGCGAGCGCCACCGCGACCAGCCCGCCCGCGGTGCGCAGATCGCCGAGCAGTTGCTCGTGCACCGCGTCGGTGGCGATGCCGACGCTGACCGCCCCGACCACACGGTCGGAACCGGGTGCCGTGACGGGAACCTTCGCG
This sequence comes from Nocardia sp. NPDC003726, assembly GCF_053586955.1. Taxonomy (NCBI): domain Bacteria; kingdom Bacillati; phylum Actinomycetota; class Actinomycetes; order Mycobacteriales; family Nocardiaceae; genus Nocardia; species Nocardia sp. NPDC003726. The sequence continues at coordinate 12,300 of NZ_JBSFNF010000050.1, forward strand.
CGCACGGAGTCACCGAGCGTGCCGCGTTCCTCGGTGATCGACTCGCGGCCCGCGAGCGCCTCCGACGGATCGGTGCTGACGTGCTCGGCGAGCCGCCCGGCGTCCGGATGCGCCAGGCGAATTCCCGCGTCATCGGTGATGACCACGAACAAGGCATCGTTGCGCTGGGTCGCGTCCACCGCGACCCGCTCCAGCGGGCCGGTGGCCAGTTGCCGACGCACGCCGGGATCGACCGCGCCCGGCGCGTACCCGGCCACTTCGGCGCGCACCACCGGGTCGGCGGCGACAGTGCGGGCGACGGCCAGCGCGCGCTGGCCGTAGGCGTCGCGCAGCCGCCGGTCACTGAGATAGCCGAACACCGCGAACGCGACGCCGAGCGTCAGCGCGACCACCAGGATCTGCGACAGCAGTACCTGGGTCCGCAATCGCACGGCCCGCGCGCCCTCAGTGGCCATGGCCGCAGCATAAGCGCAGACCCCCGCGCGCGGCGCATGAGCAGAATGCGCAAAACCCGCAGATCCCGCGTTTGTGGCGGTTGTGCGCACAAGCTCCGGCGTGTGACCGGGGCCACGTACGTTTCCCCCGACCCGATCTCGCAGGAGTAGGAAGCAATGACGCAATCACTCATCGAGCTGCGGAACGCGACCAAGCGCTTCCCCGGCACCGGCGGCGGCATCCACACCGCCGTGCGCAATCTGAACCTCGCCGTGCGCCCCGGCGAATTCGTCGCCGTCGTCGGCCCGACCGGATGCGGCAAGTCCACCACGCTGTCGCTGGTGTCCGGCCTGGAGCCGGCCTCGGCCGGCCGGACGCTGGTGCGCGGCAAGGACGTCGACGGCATCCCCGATGGCATCGGCTACATGTTCCAGCAGGATGCGGTGCTGCCGTGGAAGAGCGTGCTGGACAACGTGGCGCTGGGCCCGCGCCTGGGTGGCGCGTCGAAGGCCGAGGCGCGCGCGAAAGCCGCGGGGTGGGTGCGCACGGTCGGGCTGGCCGGGTTCGAGAGCTACTACCCGCATCAGCTGTCCGGCGGGATGCGCAAGCGCGTCGCGCTGGCGCAGACGCTGGTCAACGAGCCGGAGATCCTGCTGATGGACGAGCCGTTCAGCGCGCTGGACGTGCAGACCCGTCAGCTCATGCAGGACGAATTGCTGCGGGTCTGGGCGGGCACCAACGCGGCGGTCGTCTTCGTCACCCACGATCTGGAGGAGGCGATCGTGCTCGCCGACCGGGTGGTGGTGATGACGGCGAGCCCGGCCACCGTCTGCGGTGACTTCCCCGTGGGCCTGGCCCGGCCGCGCAGCGTCGAGGACGTGCGGCTGACGGCCGAATTCCGCGACATCTACCAGGAGATCTGGCAGACGCTGCGCGATCAGGTCGAGGCGGCTCGGGCGAAGGGAGCCTCCCGTGTCGCATGACGTGCTGGTCCAGGATGCCGTTGACGAGCCGGCGGTGGAGAACGAGACCGAGGAGCAGATCCTGGCCAGGGTGCGCACCTCCGCCCGCCGCGCCAGGATCCGCACCTGGGGCCTGCGCGCCGCGCTGGTCGCGCTGTGGCTGGGCGCGTGGGAACTCACCGCCACGGTGTGGATCGACCCGTTCTTCTACTCCAAGCCGTCGCTGATCTGGGCGCGTTTGGTCGAATGGTTCACCGAGGGAACGCAATTCGGCTCGGTCTGGTTGCAGGTCTACACCACCGTGCAGGAGGCCGTGCTCGGCTTCGTGATCGGCACGGTGGCCGGCGTCGTGCTGGGCGTGTTGCTCGGCCGCAGCCGCTACTGGGCGGAGGTGCTCGCGCCGTTCATCAAAGCGCTCAACGCCGTGCCGCGCATCGTGCTGGCGTCGCTGTTCATCATCTGGTTCGGGCTCGGGCTGAGTTCGAAGGTGGCGACCGTGGTGGTGCTGGTGTTCTTCGCGGTGTTCTTCAACGCGTTCACCGGTGCGCGCGAAGTGGACGGCAACGTGATCGACAACGCCCGCATCCTCGGCGCGAGCCGCAGGCAGGTGCTGGTGTCGATCGTGCTGCCGAGCGCGACCACCTGGATCCTGTCCAGCCTGCACACCGCGTTCGGCTTCGCGCTGATCGGCGCGGTGGTGGGCGAATACGCCGGGGCGAGCAAGGGCTTGGGACTGTTGATCAGCAACGCGCAGGGCACCTTCGACTCGGCGGGCATCTACGCGGGCATGATCATCATCACCGTGATCGCGCTGATCGCCGAGTGGGGCATCGGCGCGGCGGAGAACCGGTTGCTGAAATGGCGGCCCTCGCAGACGACCTCGAACCACGGGATCTGATCATGAGGTATCGCAAGCAGCTCGCGCTCGTCGCCGTGGTGGTCGCGGCACTGCTGACGGCCACAGGATGCCGGGACTCCCGCACCATCCCCATGGCAGGCGGCCGACCGCAGATCACCATCATGGTGGGCGGACTGGAGAAGGTGATCTACCTGCCCGCCGTGCTCACCCGCCAGCTCGGCTTTTTCGAGCGCAACGACATCGATGTGACCTTGCTCGGCGAGCAGTCCGGAGCCACCGCAGAGACCGCGCTGCTCACCGGCGACGTGCAGGGCGTGGTCGGCTTCTACGACCACACCATCGATCTGCAGGCCAAGGACCAGTGCATCCGCTCGGTGGTGCAGATGTCCGACGTGCCGGGTGAGGTCGAACTGGTGTCGAAAGCGGACGCGGACATCACCTCGGTCGCCGACCTGCGCGGCAAGAAACTGGGCGTGACCTCGCTCGGTTCATCGACCGACTTCCTCACCCAGGCGCTCACCGGCCAGGCCGGCATGGGCACCGCCGACTACACCCGGGTGAAAGTCGGTGCGGGGCAGACGTTCATCGCGGGCATGAACCACGACGGCATCGACGCGGGCATGACCACCGATCCCACGGTGGCGCAGATGGTGAACTCCGGGGATGCGCGCATCCTGGTGGATCTGCGCACCGAGGCGGGCACCAGGGCCGCGCTCGGCGGACTGTATCCGGCGACGTCGCTGTACATGAGCTGCGCGACGATCGAGGCTCACCCCGACATCGTGCGCAAGCTCGCCGCCGCGTTCGTGCAGACGCTGCAGTGGATCGATACGCACACGCCGGAGGAGATCGCCGAGAAGATGCCGCCGCAGTACGCGAGCGCGGGCAAGGACCTCTACGTCCAGTCGATCCGCGACTCCATCGGCATGTTCAACGGCGACGGGTTGATGAAACCCGAAGGCGCGCAGAACGTATTGGAGATCCTCGGCAAGTACTCGAAGAACGTGCGGCCCGTGCGTGATCGCATCGACCTGTCCGCGACCTACACCACGCAGTTCGTGGAGGAGGCGTTGCGCGCGCCGCGACAGTGAAGCGGCGTCTACGACCATGTCCGGCCGCCCGGGATCGTCCCGGGCGGCCGGGACGCTGCCGGTGTGCCCGCGGGTGGCCGCGGCTTCTCAACTGTGGAGACACCGCAGCATAAACCGACATGAGAGGTGCTCCCACAAGCTGTTGTAGGCCACGGCCGCCGAGGTCCGCGTGCATCATTTGATCGGAAGCGCCGGGCTGGTGTGTTTCCTGCTGCTGGCCTGGCTGCCCAGTACCGACCGCCGCGCCGCCGCCGCTCGGCTGCCCCGGATCGCCCTGCTGCTGCTCGTGCAGATCGCGTTCGGGTTCCTGCTGCTGAAGACGGGGGTGGGGGCCACCGTGATCCGCGCGGTCAGCGACGCCTTCGCCCACATCCTCGGCTACGCGGCCCAGGGAACCGCGTTCGTGTTCGGCGAGCTGCCCGCCGTGGGCAGCGGCGGGCCCGCGTTCCTGTTCGCGGTCCTGATGCCGATCGTGCTGGTCTCCGCCCTGATCGGCATCCTGCAACACCTGCGGGTGCTGCCGTTGATCATCAAGTACCTCGGCCTGCTGCTGGCGTGGGTGAGCGGCTTCGGCCGGATCGAATCGTTCAACGCGGTCGCCTCCGCCATCCTCGGCCAGTCCGAGGTGTTCATCTCGCTGCGCGCCATGCTCGACGACATCCCGCCGCAGCGGATGTACACCCTGGCGGCCTCGGCGATGTCCACGGTGTCGGCGGGCATCCTCGGCGCCTACATGCTGCTCATCGACCCGAAGTACGTGATCGCGGCCATCGTGCTGAACATGCTCGGCGCTTTCGTGGTGTGCTCGCTGATCAATCCCTACGCGGTCGCCGCCGCCGACGACGCCCGGCTGCTCGGCGAGGAGATCGCCGACAGCCGCAAGCGGCAGTCGTTCTTCGAGATGCTCACCGAGTACATCCTGGTCGGCTGGAAGGTGGCGTTCACCGTCGCGGCCATGCTGATCGGATTCATCGCCTTGCTCGCCATGGTCAACGGGATCTTCGCCGCGCTGTTCCACGGCACCACGTTCCAGGACGTGATGGGCCACGTCTTCGCCCCGCTGGCCTGGATGACCGGCATCCCATGGGAGGAGGCCGCGGCAGCGGGCCGGTTCATGGGCACCAAGCTGGTGTCCAACGAGGTGGTCGCCATGCAGGAACTCAACCGGCAACACGCCGGGCTGTCGGACCGCACCGTCGCGATCGTGTCCACATATCTGGTGTCGTTCGCGAACTTCTCCACCATCGCCATCGTCACCGGCGCGGTCCGCAGCCTCAGCGAGAAACAAGGCACCGTCATCGCCCGCAACGGGCTTCGCCTGCTCTACGGCGCCACCCTGGTCAGCTTCCTGTCCGCCACCATCGTCGGACTGCTGAGCTGAGGGCTCAGCCGTCGGCCCCCTCGGCCGCTCGCAGCTCGGCCTTCCATTCCCGGAAGCCTTCCTCGGTGCGGCCGCGGCGCCAATATCCGGAGATCGACGCCGCCCACTCCGCGGTGACGCCGCGATCCTTGCGGATGTAGCGGCGCAGATTCTTCATCACCGACTCCGCTTCGCCGTGGATGAACACCTGGACCTGCCCCGGCGTCCACGACGCGGAGCGGACGGTCTCGGCGAGCACCTCGCCGGGGGCGCGTGTCCCGCGGTGCAGCCAGGTCAGCTCGATGCCGTCCGGCTTCTTCAACGGCAGTTCGTCGTCCGGACCGGCGACTTCGACGAACGCCAGCCCGGTGGCCTCGCCGGGCATCGCCTCGAGCGCGGCGGCGATGGCAGGCAGCGCCGCCTCGTCACCGGCCAGCAGATGCCAGTCGGCATCCGGGCGCGGGGCGTAGGCGCCGCCGGGTCCGTAGCAGTCGATGGTCTCTCCGGGCTGGACCGCGGCGGCCCACGGTCCAGCGATGCCCTCCGCGCCGTGGAAGACGAAATCGACCGCGATCTCCCCGGCCACGGGGTCGACGGACCGGACGGTGTAGGTGCGCAGCACCTCGTTGCCGTCCTGCGGGAAGATGAACTTCACATACGAGTCGGTGAACTCGCTGGGCCGGAACGCGGCGAAGCCGGGGCCGCCGAGATGCACCCGAATCAGGTGCGGGGTGAGCCATTCGGTGCGCTGCACCGTGAAGGTGGTGCGGGGACGTGCCAAGAGAACCTCCGATAATGCTAATTAGGATTGCCTTACTTACCCTACCTGTGTTCCGCTCGAGCTGCGGGGAACCGTCGACGGCGCGCCGCCCCGGCGAAAGGACTCTCAATGACCGTGTCAAGTCGCGGAGGCCACCGGTATCGGCGTGTCGAAGCTGAATTCGCGGCCGTCGCGCAGCAGTGCCCACAG
>NZ_JBSFNF010000051.1:0-10056 GCF_053586955.1 Nocardia sp. NPDC003726
CGATTCACGCGGTCCTGACCGAACTGCTGCCCTTGGACGAGCAGCGCCGGGAAGAAGTCATCGTGCTCAACGTGTTCGCGACCGCGGCGATCGCCGGCCGAGGCATCACCGCCGAAGAAACCTTCGCCGCGCCACAAGCCCTCGTCTCGATCGTCACCGACCAACTCCGGCGTACCCGGAACTCCGGCCGGTCGGGCACGAACGTCCCCGAACGCGACGCCGAACTCATCACCATGACGACCGGCGGACTGGCCCAGGCCATGCTCCAGAACTTCACCACCCCACAATCCGCGCTCGAACTCATCGACCATCTACTCGATCGCGTGCTGGAGACAAACACCGCAGACACCGACCCGACCCGGTCGGCATCGAACTGAGCGCCACCGGACAGCAGTCCGATACCGCCCCATCGACCAAGAGCAACCGCGAGCTTGCTGCAAGCCAGCTTTGCGTCACTCACAGCTTTGTCTCACGAACGATCCTTTTTCTACATCCTGCTCTGTCAGCGTGGGCGCCGGGCGGGCTTTTTCGCAGCTGAACGACGTGGGGGCTTTTTCGCAGGTGTCCGATGCTCAGTACGATCGCGCAAGGATCTCAGCATGGACGTTGTGGATTTGGTGAGTGAGGCGTCCGCGCCGACGAACTGTTGGCAGTCGGCGAGGTTCTTCTCGAGCAAGGCGCGGGCTTCGTCTGTTCGACCGACACGGTTATAGAAGCCGGCCAGGCTGTTGCGCGAAGCCAGGGTCGAGGGATCCCCGGGATCTCGCGTGCGCTCGTTGTCGCGCAGCGCCCGCTCGAATAGCTTCACCGCGCTCCTCTTACGGTTCGCACTCTCATAGGCGTAAGCGAGGCTGGTCCGGGCGAACACGGCGTCGGAGTGTTCGGTGCCGTTCACCCGTTCATGGCTGGCGAGGATCTGCTTGTACAGCTTGATGGCGGCGCGGTGGCGGCCGATCATTTCGTAGGCGAAGGCCAGGCTGCTGTAGGCAGACCGAGTGCTGTGGTCGTGGCGTCCTCTCGCGCGTTCGGTACCGGTGGCGATCTTCTCGAACAGGGTGATCGCTGTGAAAGCGCGTTTCTCGCTCAGCCTTCGGTGCGCCAAGTCATGGAGACGATCACTCACGCCGTCGAGGTACTCGTACTCGTCGAGGTAGGTGTTCTTATCGATCGGGATCTCGACAGGGTCCGGTTCGAGGATCCGGGCGAGCAGAGTCATCAGGGCCAGGTTGGTTGCGATCGCCGCCACGATGAGGTCGACGCTGAAGTTGTCGGTGCCCAGCATCGTGACTAGCGCCGTGACCACCGCCACGACCGCACACGCGCGCACCACCAGGGGGTTGCCCAGCAGTTCCGGCCGCCCGCCGGCACCGACGAACAGCAGCCAGAAGATCGGCACGATGAGCACGCCGGCGTAGGCCGACGCCGCGAGCGGGTGCGATATCCCGACGAGGGCGCCGAAACCGGTCGCCACGACAAGCGCGGTCGCGCTGGGCCCCAACAACAGCCTGGTGCGCACGAACCTCAGGCCCGGATCCGGAAAGTACTGGCGGGACACGACATAACCCAGCGGCAACCAGTAGACCAAGACCGCGATCACGACCCACGCCCAGCTCATCGGGGGGGCGTGGTCGGCGCGCAAGGGCTGTGCGATCACCGGTCCGGTGGCCAGCAGCATCCAGACGATCAGCAACGCCGCGGGCTCTCGCCTGATCCGGCTCAGCGCTTCGATCCCAGCCAGTACCTGACCCACCTGTTTCTGTCCGGCGGAGTCCGGCGGGGGGTCTTGCCGGACTCCGGACTGCGGTGCGGGGCCGGTGGTTTCGAGTTCGGTGATGCGGGCCTGCTGCTGATCGGATTCGGCGGTGGCGCGGATCAGCTGGTCACGCGCACGCTCCACCTCCGCCGAGAGCTTGTGCTGGCGTGTGCGCAGTTCGTCGCGTTCGGCGCTGACTTCCTCGAGATGTGCGCGCAGCTGGGTGAGTTCGGCATCCAGTGCCGCGACCCGGTCGTGGTCGGCGCGGTGAGTCCGCTCGGACTCCGATCGGAGTTGGGTCAGCTCCGCGGTACGGGCGGTGATCTCCTCACGCAGCGAGGCGATCGTCTGCTCGAGTGCTGCCAGATCCGCCCGGCTCGGCGCCGGCGGCGCTGCCAGGCGTTTGTGCTCGCGGCAGGCGTGGTCAGCGGCGGCGTAGAGGGTGTTGATTTGCTTGCGGACCGCTTTCGGGTCCGGGCCGCCGCGCTGCTCGTAGAGAAGTAGAAACGCCTCGACCAGCTCCGGACTCGGCGGTCGCGGGCTGTCGCGGCGGGGATTGAGCTGTGCCGAGACCAGCCGTGAACTCACCACCCACTCGCCCTCACCGGTCTGGACGTGCAGTTTGGGGACCCGGCCGGGCTCAACCAGAGCCGCGGCCTCGCGATGCAGGAAGTCCGCCTCGGCCGACAGCTCGAGCAGACGGATCAGCAACTCCCGCAGCGGAGTCGGGTAGCCCTTGGACCGGACTTGCTCCAGCTTCTTCGGGCTCGGTGCCTCACCCATCTCGTCCTCGCAGTCCGCTCCGCCGGTTTCCGGACCGATCCTGTGCGGCCCACCGTGAACACTGTCGCCACCCCGGTGACAGCAGCCTCACCCCAAGCACGCGAGACCGCGGCGGCCAAGACCTCCGATCCGAACCGCCACAGCCTCGCTCGGGTCCTCACCAGGAGAACCGCATGTCGAGCATGAACCATTACCGCCGACCCCGAAAGAACCCGCATACCGCACCATCGCCGCTGTCGTGCTGGGGATTTCTCGACCGGATTTTCGGCAGCCCGGACCGGTTTCGCCGGTTGATGCTGCTGATCGCGCTGATCACCCTGACCACCAACCCGCCGGAGGACTTCACCGTCTTCCCGCAGCCCAGCGGCACCCACCAAGTCCCGCCCCGTCGCGACGAGGTCGCTGTAGCGCCGCCGGCGGTTTCGGAAACCCCGGCGAGATCGGCACAAAGTCAATGACGTGTAGAAACCCGTTCGACGTGTTGCCGCAGGGCTGGCCCGCGGCGTCGAGCAGAATCGGTGCGATGTCCGGGAGGAGCTCCGGCGGCAGAATCGTAGCCATCCACCAGAGGTGTCGAGAATCGTGCGGTTCTCGCACATCGCGGGTCTCGACTGAATTTGCAGAGCATGAAAATCTCGGCATGGCCGGAAAACGGGTCGCGCAGGGTACCTGACCGAGTGGTCCTGGGTTAGGCGACGATGCCGGACATCTACTCGCTGCCGCGTGCTCGGAAAGCGTGGTTCTGCGCCCAGGCGATCCGGTCGCCGCCGTGGTTGGTCGTGATGGTGATGTCCAACGGAGGCAGCATCGAATGCTGGCGTGGTTCTCCGTTGAGCATCGTGCGGCGCCGGGTGACGAGCACCTCTCTGGCGGCCATCGTCAGCTCGTACATAGGAAGTACTGGGAAGGCACTATTGCCTGCACCGGACCTCAGGGCTTCCGTGAGGGCGCTGGTCAGTCCGTGCCAGCCAGAGAGGGCTTGGTTCTCGCCGCTGGCCGTCACGACCGCACACGGTTTCGACAGCGTGGCGGCGCGTGCGCGGTTCAGGGCGTACGCGGCCAGGCTGGTGTCGATGATCAGCACTAGCGCCTTCGCTACTGCCGTGCCGAGCAGTTCGTCGATCATCGACGTCACCGGCGCGTATGACCCCAATAGGTCGTCGATGGCCGAATCGGCGCAAGGACTGTAGAGACGAAGGTCCGGGCCAAGGTAGCCGTAGACGAGCAGGTGCACGATCAGCAGGTCGACATCTTCCCGCGCGGCCGCCGTCACTGCGGTGGTGAACGCCGAACGCTCTGGGTTGTACAGCGAGGTCACCTTCAAGCCGGGCGCGGCAGCAGCAAGTTGGCTCTGCATGGCGGCGAATTCATGAATGCCGGGATCGGACAACTGCCACTCCGCAGGCGGGCCGGAGCCGATCAGGAGGTAGGAGGAGTTCGTCGTCTTCGGCACCCACAACCAGTTCGGCGCGTCCGGATCGAACGACTGACTTGTCTGGCCGGGCGCTAGGATCCGGTCGACACCGGCTCGTCCCACCTCGGCGGTCGCGGTTGGCTCGAACGTGATGCTGAGTGCGGCTTCTGCCTTGTGTGCACCGTTGACCACGGCGTTGACCGTGTACCAGCTGTCCTGCCATGTTTGGGTGCGGAATCTTGACTGATCGACGTCGAGACGATCGGCTCGCGCTATCAGCCGACAGGACTCGACGAACTGCACCACGGTCGCCAATTTCGGGAAGGCGCCACTTTTTTCGGCATTGCGCAGCGTTCCCTCACTGGCCGGCGCACGCCCGATCTTCGGCAGCGCCTCGTACATGCGCTTGAAGCTGGGGGCACCGACAGCCTCACGAAGAAGGCCGAGTTCACGGGCGAACCTTGCGATCTCGGCCTTGGCGTCCTCGTTCATCGACAACATCTTGCCCGACCGTGCACCCGAAGGCGCCGGGGCTACACAGCCGCGGCACCGACCAGCAGCAGCACAACCGCCGCAGCGGTGAGCACTACGACGCACAGCAGGAACCGCACGGTCATGTCCCCGTCCTCGATCGCCTTGCGAACCGTCTTCCCGATCTCGCGCCACATTCCTTGTGCTCCCTTTCGTTCGATTCGATCGAAAGCCATTGCAGCACAGACATTTGTCCTGGTCAGCGCCGTTTTATGACCTTCAGAGCCGTTGGGTGGGGCTACGGGTTCTTGAGAGGTTTTGTCGCCTGATAACTACGGTTATCGGGCAATGTTCGGTAGGATCGGGGAGGTCGAGCTGCGCGAACGTCTCGTCCGCGCAGCGCGCCAGCCACCACCGGCTGATCGCGGCCGGGCTGGACAGTCCGGCCAACCGCACCGACGCCAACGCCGGATCCACCCACGACCTGACCCTGATTCGCGACTGCGCACGACGATTCGGCCTGCACCCCGACACCGGGCCTGGCGCGGTGCGAGCAGCAGCTCGCCACGGAATGGGACGTCATCACCGCGATCGCCGAAGTCCTATGCGCCCAGCGGAGTCTCACCGGCGCACGGCTGCGCGCCCTGCTGGCGGAGGCCGCGTGATGCCCCAGGAGTTCGACGAGTCCGGCGGTGCCGACGACCTGGACGCCTACCCGCCGCTGTCGGTGCACATCGAGGATTTCCTCACCGACCTGGCCAACGCCAACAAGCCGGCGAACACGCTGCGGGCCTACCGCGGCGACCTGACCGCGTTCGCGCAGCATTACGACGGCGACCTGACGGTGATGGGGGTGGAGCCGGTGCGGGCGTTTCTGTCCGAGATCGCCGACCAGGCCCCGGCCACCCGCAAGCGCAAACGAGCCGCGGTCGCGGCGTTCTGCCGGTGGGCGGTGCGGCACGACCGGCTGGCGGCGAACCCGATGGACCGCGTCGACACCATCACCGTGCCCAAGCGGCTACCGCGCCCGGCCCCGGCCGCCGACGTGCGCCGGGTACTCGACGGGATCTGCGTGCGGCGCCCGCGCAAGGACGTGCCGCTGGATGTGCTGCGGGATCGGGTACTGTTCGAGACCGCCTACGTCTGCGGCGCCCGCGCCAGCGAGGTGTGCGGGCTGTACGTCGAGGACTTCGACTTCGCCCTCGACGACGAGCACGTCCGCATCCACGGCAAGGGCGGCTCGGTGCGTACCGTGCTGCTGGACGACCGCGGCTACGTCGCCCTGGTCCGGCCGGCTCTACCTCGCCCGCAGCGGCTACACCGCCGGGCCGATGTTCCGCGCGGCCATCAACGGCCGCGGCGGCCCGCTGTCCTACTCGGCGGCGCACCACCGGTGGAGCCGGTACTGCGCGGCGGCCGGAGTGGACATCGACATCCACCAGCTGCGGCACTCGCACGCGACCGAGCTGATCAACGCCGGCGTCTCCATGAAGTCGTGCGGAACGCCTCGGGCACGCCTCCACCGAGACGACGCAGGTGTATGCGCTGTTGGCCGACAAGGTCGCCGACGACGAGATCCGCGCCGCGCGGCGACAGAGAGGAAGAGCCTGACCGACGGTTTGTCCGCGCTATCCGCCGGTCACTACTCAACAAGGGACCCGAGTCGCGGTGGTCTTCTTGCGTATCACGCGGCGGCCGCGGCGCTGTCCACCGGCTCCGGACGCGCGCGCCGAGTTCGCTTCGACACGCGGGGCATGAGCAGCTGCAGCCGCGATGCCCCTTCCACTCCTGGCTCCGGACCGCGCTGGTGCTTGGTGGCCTCCAGCACCAGCCGCGCATCCCGGCGCCGGGTGGGGTCCTTGTAGAACACCGCGCCGAACCCCGCGGCGAGGCGTGCGGGACCGTCATCGATGATCCATTTCCACGCTCCCCCAACGATTGCCATCCTCACCAACATCGAGGTCCGCTCTGCAAACTACACCCCGAAGGTCACTGTCACCTCCGCGACGCCTACCTTCGCCAACACCCCGGCCGATCAGTTCAACAAGCTCGCCCGTGACAAGGGCTGGACTCCACCAGAATCCTTCGTCGCGGTGTCCGGAATGGCTGGCTATCAGCGCGATCCGCTGCGGCGGCCGGCCGCAGCGATCATGAGCTTCATTGAGCAGGTCAAACAGTAGGGAAACCTCGACCGACTCACCGGATTCGCCGACCGAGATATACGCCACCTGGGCACCACAATGGAACCGCAGCATGCTCGCTGCCGGACTTGAGATGCTCGGGGACGACACGGTCAAGGAAACCGCGCGTCGCGTCGCTGCCGGGGACATCGAATACTGGTACGGGTCTGGCACGATGATCGTCGGCACCGGCCCCAACAACATCCGGCCGGGCACCTACCGAGTCAGTGCGCCCGTCGGCAAACTCATCGAGAACGGATACTGGGAACGCGCCGCCCACGACGGCACGATCATCGACAACAATTTTGTCACCTCCGCCCAGCAGGTCACGGTCAACATCGCTGCCAGCGACGGCCAGTTCACCAGCCGCGGCATCGGCGTGTGGAAGCCCGTCTCCTGACCGGCACACCAGCAGATGGTGTTTCGACTGCTCCCGTGAGCCCGAGACCTCGCGAGGGCGATCTCCGGAATGGCGGGCACGTGCTGACTACGGATCAGAAGGTTGTGGGAGTCCGGCCCCGGGCGCCAGCGCGACCGATTCCGGTGACACAGCCAACCAGTTGTCCTACACGACGTCCCTGACGCGAACGTACCTTGCCATGCCCGGGAACCTTATGTTCCTGGGATGGCATGACCAGCCAGCCGTGCCACCCCACCTGGATATTGCTAAAGTCCGGTGCTAGGTGTAGTCCTTCAGATCGCGTGCGGCTCGGAAGTGATTGACTGCGAGAAAGGTATGCCACGGGCGGGGGACGCCGCTTGGCTGGATACGCTTGCACTGCCACCAGCCCGCCGTCTCAACGGTGACCTTTCCGGCTTTGGCGGCGTCGGTCTTCAACGCCATCTCCAATGCTGGCTCTTGGTCAGTGTCGTGAGCTGCCATGATTACAAGGTCGTACTGTGCCGTCGCAACGAGTTCCACGAAAGTCAATGCCACGAGGACATCGACCCCCTTTTCCTGCGGAGTCCGGACTCCGTGAACATCCTGGTAGCGGAGGGGACGATACGTTACATCCACACGGTGGTCGCGGGTCCACTCGGCACGTTGCGCCAGTGATCGCCGATACCCGGTGGAGTCGTACCTATTGGACGGCAGGCCACGGAAGGCATGGACCTTCTCTACCCGGGCTGGCAGCGCCCCTTCACCTTTCGCGTTCGCACGTGCGAGCAAAATCTGTTCGGCAAGCCGTAGTGGGTGCAGTAAAGATTCGTGGGTGGGGGTTCCCTCTGGAGTGAACTTGCCGCGCGCGGTGAGGTGCATGTTCTGGTAGTCGATCACGATCGCAGCGCGCTGCATCGATGCTCCTTGGGAATAAAAAAACCCCACCAGTCCCGGAGGACGGTGGGGAGCTATGACGACCAATGTAGGTTTCGAGGTCTATCTCGTCAACGCTCCAGCCAACCCTGCTCGATGGTTGATCGTACCCATAATGCCCCCCAGAACGCCCGGGGTTTCACGTACTCGCCCTGCGGTGGGAAAAACCTGCAGGGGAGCTGATTGGCGCGACAGCGGGCCTATCTGCAGCGAGAAAGCGTAGATCTCCGAAGGGTCCAGGTCGGCGTCATGTGTGATTTACATCACATAGAAAGGCGGCCGAAGAACCGATGAATTCCGGCATCCCCGTGCCCGGTGCGGTCGTCGTTCCTAGACAGGTGATGGCCGTGGAGATCGGTGCGCTCGCCGAGTAACCACGGACCCGCATCGCCCAAGAAGTTCGCTACGACACCGCCCATGAGTTCGATGAACCAGCAGACCGATCAACAACCAGGTACAGACGGCTGCTGATCTACCCGCGCCGTTGGAACCCACCCCTTCTCCCACTGGTTGCCGGTCCAGGCCCGGACCTTGAACCACCTCTGGAACCACGAATCGGTCCAGCACCAGACCTGCACCCAACCTTCGCCCACGGTGCGGGCACCCCGCCAGCACACCGAGGGATTGGTGCAGGAGTAGAGGTCTGTGCCAGGAGTATGTCCCCAGTCGCCGCTCTTGGCAGACGCCGGCGCAGAGAACCCGACGAGTGCCGCAGCGACCATGAACACGCCCGACGGCGCGAAATCGCCGCCACTCATCGCTGCGAGTCACAGGCGCGGAATTCCGGCGCATCGCGTTGTCCAAGAAGCGTGTACCCGAACCTGACGCATCGAGAGTGCGGAGCATCGGACCCGATTCATCTAGGAGCCTGCCGCTTCCGCGCCGCAGGATTGGCGCGGATCGCGGGGTAGTGGGGTGATTGCTGCCCAGGACCCGCTTGATGAGCGGGATCGCCTCGACGAGTCGACTCCGGTGTACGAAGCGATCACGCCGATTCCCCCGTCCCGTCCCCGGAAAGCAGGCCAGCTACTCGCTGAGCTCGATCAAGAGTGGACTGATACATCCCTGGTCGCTGCGCGGCCAGCGTCCGGTAGATCCCGACGGCCTCCTCAGCGGCGGCGAGCCCGTCTTCGCGGCGCCCCAACTCCCCCAGCCGGTTCGCGAGGGTGTTCAGGCTCCTTGCGAGGTTGGGTTGGTAGGCGTCGGGATGTTGGTCGGCCAGCGTCCGGTAGATCCCGACGGCCTCCTCAGCGGCGGCGAGCCCGTCTTCGCGGCGGCCGAGATCCCCCAGTTGGATCGCGAGGTTGTTCAGGCTCGCAGCGAGATCAGACAGGAAGGCGTCCGGACGCTGCTCGGCCAGCATCCGCCGAATCCCAACGGCTTCCTCGATGGCAATCACGGCTTCCCAATGGCGGCCGAGGCTTCCCAGCCGGTTCGCGAGGTTGTTCAGGCTCGCAGCAAGGTCGGGTTGGTAGGCGTCGGCGCGCTGCTCGGCCAGCACCCGGTAGAGCTGGACGGCTTCCTCGGCGGCGGTCAGGGCGTCCTCGTGGCGGCTGAGATCCCCCAGTTGGATCGCGAGGGTGTTCAGGCTCGCAGCGAGATCAGGCAGGAAGGCGTCCGGACGCTGCGCGGCCAGCATCCGCCGAATCCCAACGGCTTCCTCGATGGTGATCAGGGCGTACTCGTGGCGGCTGAGATCCCCCAGTTGGATCGCGAGGTTGTTCAGGCTCGCAGCGAGATCAGGCAGGAAGGCGTCCGGACGCTGCGCGGCCAGCATCCGCCGAATCCCAACGGCTTCCTCGATAGCGGTCAGGGCCTCCCCGCGGCGGCCGAGGCTTCCCAGCCGGTTCGCGAGGTTGTTCAGGCTCGCAGCGAGATCAGACAGGAAGGCGTCCGGACGCTGCTCGGCCAGCATCCGCCGAATCCCAACGGCTTCCTCGATAGCGGTCAGGGCCTCCCCGCGGCGGCCGAGATCCCCCAGTTGGATCGCGAGGTTGTTCAGGCTCGCAGCGAGATCAGGCAGGAAGGCGTCCGGACGCTGCTCGGCCAGCATCCGCCGAATCCCAACGGCTTCCTCGATAGCGGTCAGGGCCTCCCCGCGGCGGCCGAGGCTTCCCAGCCGGTTCGCGAGGTTGTTCAT
>NZ_JBSFNF010000051.1:10149-16944 GCF_053586955.1 Nocardia sp. NPDC003726
TGTTCAGGCTCGCAGCGAGATCAGGCAGGAAGGCGTCCGGACGCTGCTCGGCCAGCACCCGGTAGAGCTGGACGGCCTTCTCGATGGCGGTCAGGGCGTCCTCGTGGCGGCCGAGGCTTCCCAGCCGGACTGCGAGGTTGTTCAGGCTCGCAGCGAGATCAGGCTGTAAGGCATCAGGGCGGCCGAGGCCCCGCTCGGAGAGCTCGATCGCCTCCCCGGTCCGTCCCGCCGCCTGATAAGCGGTAGCAAGGTTGTTGCGGGAGGTCAGGGTTTCGGGGTGTTCGTCGCCCAGGATCCGCTCGCGGTCGGCGAGGGTCCGCTCCAGCAGCGGGATTGCCTCCCCGACCCGCCCCGCCGCCTGGTAGGCCTGGGCGAGGTTGTTGCGGGAGGTCAGGGTATTTGGGTGGTCGGTGCCCAGGATCCGCTCAAAGCCGATGAGCAGCTGCTCGAATAGCGGGATCGCCTCGGCGCCCCGCCCCATCGCCAGGTAGGCACCAGCGAGGTTGTGGCGGGTGATCAGAGTGTCGGGGTGCTCGTCGCCCAGGATCCGCTCCCGGTCGGTGAGTACCTGCTCGAACAGTTCGATCGCCTCCTCAACCCGCCCCGCCTCCCGGTAGGTGTAGGCGAGGTTGTTGCGGGAGGTCAGGGTGTCGGGGTGGTTCTTACTCAAGGCCAGTCCCCTGTCAGTGACAGTCTGCAACCATCTGGAGGCTCCCTCACTAGGATTTTCCATCGGGGCCTCCGAATTCTCTGATGTACGTGAGAGCTGTGTGTTCATCCGTGAACTCCAGAATGCCCAGGTGGGGATGCCGCCATCGAACGAGATAATCCTGCGTCGAAGGCGCCGCCAGCCACCGCCCCCGCTCGTCTACCGCGCCCTCGCCTGTGACTGTGTCGGCCACCAGCCCCAGCGACTGGTCCACCGCACGGTTGTTGCCGTTGCCACGCTCGCGGGGCATCGCAGTAGGAAGTGATTGACCGGCCCGCAGCTTCATGTACTGGGAGTAGTCCAGGCCTTGGGCGGTGATGGTGGCCGCCGCAGCCGCCAGGGCCAGCGGCAGATCCCTCACTTCGGCGGCGAGGAGGTCGGCACCGGTCGGATCATCGAACCCTGTCGCGGCCTTCAGATAGTCGATCGACTCGGCGCGGGTGAAGCCGGTCGCGGCGTCCACCAGCTCGCCCAGGCCGGTGAAGGCGCGGTCGGTGCTGGTGATCACCACCCGCACCCCGCCGACGGCAGGTAGAAACTGGCTAAGGAAGTCCGGGTCGGTGGCGTTGTCGAATACCAACACCCCCGACAGTGTTCGTTCGCTGTTGAGGTGATCGCGCAGCCGGTGCGCCGAGACCAGTGAATCCCCCTCCTGGTCGGCCACCCCCAACTTTGCAGCTATCTCCGTGAGCCCAGCCAGCGTGCGGTCGCGAGTCTCCGCACCGATCCAGCCCACCAAGACCGCGGACTCGTCGTGCATGGCCTCCCGGGCATAGGCGGCCGCCACCTGGGTCTTGCCGGCACCACTTTCGCACACCACCACCGCTACCTGCTCCCGGGTCAAGGCCTCGCGTAGCTGGCCAACCTGGGCGCGGTCGATGAAATGCCGAGCGGGGCGAGGTACCGCCCCCACCACCACCGCCCCCGGCACGGCCTCCGCTGGTGCGGGAGGCGGGGATCCGGTGCTGTACCAGTAGTTGACCGTGGACTCGGTGCGGGAGTTGTCGACGTGGGTGGAGATGTCGCGCCCGGCGGTCGCCTCGTCCAGATCGAGGGACGTTTCCACAGCAGCCCGGTCAACGTTTCGCCGCCACGGCCGCCGCCACCGGCTGGTGGGTTGTTGCTGGTTCATGGGTGTGAGGCATCACCGCGGCTGTCGACGTTGTCGAAGGTCATATCGCGCCCCGCCTGCAGCCGCCGCCCCCGCACACCGGGTCCCGGGCCGTGGACCTGACCGAATCGCATGTCCCGGACCGCGCTCGCATCCTCGATATCTATTCCTGCCACAGGCTCTGGCACTGGGGCCGGAGGCTGGGCGGCGAGTTGCAACCACAGCGATGTACCGAACGCGGCGACGGTCAGCACCGCCACGGCCACCCACGCCCACGCTGCGTGGTCACCGCCGGTCGCATAGTTCACCGCCACCGCCAGCCCCGTCGTCACTACCGCGGTCACCCCGGTGGGCACCGCTACCCGCCGCACCGCCTGCCACGAAACCGTCACACCGACCTCCCGCCCGGACCGATAATCCCACCGATCCTCACACACCACCCCCGGCCACACCCACTGCCCCGCAATCCCTTCCACATCCCGGACGGTCGCACAACAATCCTTCAACCGGCACCATCACGCCGGATCCCACCGGCGGAGATCAACACCCGCTGTCGGTCGAGTAGCTGACAACTGTGGGCAGCTTCCGGGTCTAAGGGAACCGATTCCGCCAGCCGGACAGCCGCGAAGGGGGCGCCCCGCCGTCGTCGTGCTGCGGACCGATGCCCGCGTGGCCTGACAACCCGGTGCAGGTCTATCCGAAAACCGACTCCAGCAGATCCAGCGGGGGGACGTGGGCAGGTGACGTTCGGAAACGGGGTCGTTTTCCGACCATCAAAGCCGGGTGTAAAGACTGGCTATCCGGGACAGTTCCTCATCCGACGGGATGTTGTTGCCATCGAGGGCATCCTGCACCAACTTCAGATCGGCCTGCAGCACAAGTACCTGATCAGCGTTAAGTGTCTGGTGCGCAGGCGCGCCCGGCGCTACGGCATACCCGAGATCGTCCCACGCACCACCACGACGCAGCTCACCCTCGATCGCGTCGCGAATCTCGGTCAATGTCTGCCGGTGGTCAGAATGCATACGAAGATGTTCCCACGCCCCCTGACAGTGAACCGGACTCGCTGTCGCCGCGGCCAACCACCCCGTCATGATCAGCATCTGACTACGGATCAGAAGGTAAGGAGCCAAGCCGGACAGCGTCAGATTGCCGCGAATGGCACCTCAGTCTGCCGCTCTGCACGTCGTCTCCAGCCCTCACGGAGATCCCAGCGCAAGACCGCTCACCACCTTATACCCCCGGCCCGTATACGTTGGCACACCATTTGCACCATTCCATTCCGCGCAAAATCCGCTCTTACGTCCGTTTCCAGACCCGAGCCGTCCACCCACATCCGGAAAAGGACGGGGGGACACTTCCACGGCAAGGTGGACGCTTCCAGGGGGACAGGATGGAAGGGGGGACGTCTTACCCAGACGTCTGGAAGGGGAAACCAACGCGAACTGAATGCTGGTGCTGCGCGAACGGCAGCACCAGCACGCGCAACGCGAGCAGCAGGCGCGTGGATCTGGGCAGGAGTCGATCGAGCAGCGGGTGGAGCGGCTGAGCGCTGCGGGCGCCGACGAGGAAACGATCCAGGCCTGACGTATCTCCCAGCTGTCCTTCGGCGCCGATCCGCGCGAAGCCACTGCGTCCTCCGCATCCCCGCAGCCGATGTCTTGTCACAGCGCCCTGCCCAATCACCGGCTTGTCTCACGACTTTGACGTTGGACCCCTGCCAGGGATACACTACGTCAGTGCGTTGAATCAAAGCACGTTTCGACGCACTGAGAGTTACTCTGGCAGCCAAGGGCCACAAAGGCCTAGCCCTACAGAAGGGACAAAACATGTCACTGCCCACGTTTGCGCAACGGCCACCACTGGCCACGCGCTCGATGAACATCAACGACGCCGCGGCGGCTTTGAAGATTTCGCGCGCCTCGTGCGAAAAGCTCATCGCCTGCGGCGTACTCCCCACACCGATTGATGCAGAGCAGATCGCTTCGCTGGCAAGCCGCCCTCGACTGATCGTGGCTTCCGGTGAGCTGACAGTGCTGAGGACCGCCGCGCGATCCGCCGCGCGTGAACCCGACCGCGATTGGATCGGCTTTCACGTCGACTTCAGTGACCGCGAGCTCACAGACGCGTCGTTGTGCTGGTGGCGGTGCGATCCAGCACGAATACTCGACAACGAGCTGTTCGCGGTCACCGTCGCAACGGTGCCGGTCGCGGTCTACGCCATCACAGCCCTCGAAGACGCCTTTCATCCATTGGGTGAACCCGAGATCCGTCACAAGTTCGCCGGCGATCTGCTTGCCCGCTGGAATCAACCGGTGACACCAGATGTCGATTCCCGCCTAAGAGACCGGGTCCAACAGATCATGTCCAGCCGCATCTCGGTCTCCAGTGGAGGACCGATCGGATATCTAAACGCCGAATAGCCCCGCAACCTTGCCGGTTGCGCTTGGGTCGGCAGCACGAGGGCGGGCGTGCCCTTGAGCGGCTTTGGTCCAAGCAGCCGGTTTACTGCGGTAAGCGTCTCTATCAGGGCTGAACCGGCAGGTCGGCCCCGCACTGATCCGAACCATCCGCTGGGGGCGTTGCTTGTGCGGCGCCGCCGCGGTAGGGGCACCGCTGCGGTGCCTCCCGTCGCGGCACGGTCAGTGGCGCACTAGGACGGTGAAGGGGCCGACCTCGACGTGGGTGAAGTTGGCGGCATCGAACAACGGGACAGGGAACAAAAGTGTCGTATAAGTGCGGGTGAGGCCGTTGTCGCTGCGTGGGTCGTTAGCCAACCGTAGCTGGTAGTGCTCCCCGGATCGGCGGAACACGAATACCGCGGGGGCTGGGCGCGGACTGTGGTCGAGCGCGGCGATCAGTTCGTCGGGTGAGCGCAACGCCGTCCAACCCTGGATTTGGCTAACGCGGCAATTGTAGTCGGCCAGTGGATTCGAGTATCGGGCGCTTTGGGCCAGGAATCCGGTGTAGGGGTAGATCGCGAGCAGGGTCGTGTCGCCGGTGAGTAGCACAGTGTCGCGACGGAGTTGGCCCGTCGCGGCGGTGATCGCTTCGTCGACGCGCGGGTACTCGGCCACCGCCGATGGCCAGTATCCATCTGCGCGCGCCTTCTTGCCTTCGGTCTGGCCGCCGGTGTCGCTGTAGGCCACGCCGATCGGAATTTCGAGTACATCGGGTATCTGCTGGGAGAACGAGAGCATCGCGAGCAGTCCGACGGCAGCTACGACCCGGTGCAACTGCCTGGGCTTACTCAGCATCGGCGAGATCGCGCGGATCGCGGCGATGACCACGAGCACCCCGATGGCGGCCAGGACAACCCGCAGCGTCGCGCCCCAATCCCCGGCCGGGACCTCGATCTCGATCAGTGCCGCAACCCCGCGCTGCCACATATACGGGCCCCACACCGCTGCAGCCGTAACGGCTGCAGCGGAAGCCATTACCAGCAACCGTCCCAGCACGCCACGCCGCCACGACTGTCCTTCGGCAACAGCGGTCCGATAGTTCGGGATCACGACCGCCAGCAGCGCTACGGCGGTCACGGCACCGGCAGCGATCACAAAGGACGCCCTATCGAACGCCGCACACAATGCTAAGTAGGCCGCCACCCCCACCAACCGTGCCCACACCTGCCTCGAACTGTTGGCAGGACGCGTGAAACCCGCTGATCCGGGTCTCCCCGCCGAATCTCGCAGGCCGGTCCACGCTGCGGCCACGGCAGGCGTGAACAGCAGCAGGCAGATCGTGAACGCCGGATCCGGCGCGGCGTAGGCGATAGCTACCGCGGTGGTGACCGCGGCCAGCACGATCGCAATGTCGCCGCGTACCATCCGTGACCACCACACCAGCGCGAGAACCGCTGCGGCCGCGATCGAGGTGATCGCGTACAACTTCAACGCCTCCCACCCTGGGAGTCCGGCAACAGCCGCTGCCCGTCCACCCAGCCAGTACCAGCCAACGGACTGATCCGAAGGTAGCCCGGTGTAGGTGCCGTCACGCCACAACGGACTGTCAGCGAAACGCCCCATCAACTGGCTGCGCAATTGCTGATCTGGTGACAAACCCGACAGGTACAGGCTCGTTGCAGCCAACGGCATGCCGATCGTGATTGTCACGAAGCCCGACAGCCCGATCCACGACAACACTCGCGCCATCCACCGCCCCCACGCCGTGGTCCGCGTGCGCGTCAGCGCCGCCGCCGCACACAGCACGACGATTGCCGAGAACTGACCGAATGTGGTCAACGCTCGCAGCACGTGCGAAGTGGTGAAAGCCGGCCACAGCACACTCGACGCGGCCACTACCCCCACCACTGCGACTACAACCGAAACCACAGCAGCAGCGATACCTTCGACCAACGCCGCGGCAAGCCGCGGACCGCCGGTCTTGTCACCGCCCGGCACTTGGTCGGGTGGGGGCTGTGAACCGACGGCAGTTCCCATGTCCGTGCCCCGTGAATCGAGCTGTCCACGCATGACCGGCAAAACCTCCATGCTCGAAAACTACGGGGTGCGCACACCTGCATCACATCGGGCTCCGGAGCTCATCGGAGGCTGGTGGCGCAGCTTCGGGAAGACCAGGCCTGGACACAGCGATGCCGTCGTGCACCGCGCAGGGCCCTCGGCCGCTGAGACGAGCACCCACCACACCATGGTGTGGCGAGGCGAGGACATCACGCGCCATCTTCGGGCGTGATCTCACTGGAACGAAATACTTTGCCCCTCCGTGGAACCGATTGGACTGTTGCCGCGTCCAAGTAGGTATGTGGCCAGGATCTGAGGTGGCAAGCCTCTGTTCTGGCCGACCGTACGAGAGCAAGGGGGGCCCATGGCAAAGCGTGGTTTCAGGTCCGACGGCAGGCTCGATCAGCAGAGTTGCTTGCTGATGTCAACGGAACGCCAATCCGGACCATCTGACGGCAGTTCAATCTGGACCACCTGGCCGGTTGGGTTGGTGGTTTCAGTCTTCAGTTGTGCCG
>NZ_JBSFNF010000052.1:0-14087 GCF_053586955.1 Nocardia sp. NPDC003726
AGATCATGCACACGTTGCCGCATGCCGCGCAGGTCGCGATCCGGGAATCACTTGCCGACAACGACGATACGCAGGTGATGGCCTACAACAGCGGCGATCTGGCTAATTATCAGGGTGGTGCGTTCGACACCACCGTGCGACGCAACACAACTAACGGGTAACATCTGCGATCGTGAATTCGACCCTGGCGCGATTGCGAACTCCCCTGGAGTCGGGGTTTGCCCAGGCCGGCAACATCTTTGCGCTGCTCCTCGACGTTTTGCGGAAGACATTCCGCCGCCCCTTCGAGTGGCGGGAGTTCATCGAGCAGTCGTGGTTCATCGCGAGTGTCTCGATCCTGCCCAGCGCGCTCGTCGCGATTCCGTTCGGCGCGGTCGTGGCATTGCAGACCGGCTCGCTGATCAAACAGCTCGGCGCGGAATCCTTCACGGGCGCTACCAGTGTGCTGGCAACCGTCCAGCAGGCGGCTCCGGTCGTGACGGCCCTGATCATCGCCGGCGCGGCCGGGTCGGCGGTGGCCGCCGATCTCGGCTCGCGCACCATCCGCGAGGAAATCGACGCGATGGAAGTGCTCGGCATCGATCCGGTGCGCAAGCTGGTGGTGCCGCGCGTGCTCGGCATGATGCTGGTCGCGCTGCTGCTCAACGGCCTGGTTTCGGTGGTCGGCATCGCGGGTGGGTACTTCTTCAACGTCCTGTTGCAGGGCGGTACCCCCGGCGCTTACCTGGCGTCGTTCTCCGCCCTCGCCCAGCTGCCCGACCTGTGGATCGGTGAGATCAAGGCGGCGATATTCGGTCTGCTCGCCGGCGTCATCGCCGCGTACAAGGGGCTGCATCCCAAAGGGGGCCCGAAAGGAGTCGGTGACGCGGTGAACCAATCCGTGGTGATCACGTTCATGGTGCTGTTCTTCGTGAATCTCATCCTGACCATGGTGTACCTACAGGTCGTCCCGGCCAAGGGTGCCTGACGGATGGCCACCTCGTACCGGACCCCGGTCGCCAAGTCCCTGCGCCGGGTTGGTGAAGTCGCTCGGATGCCGCTCAACGTCATCGATCGCGCCGGCGAGCAGATGTCGTTCTACACGCGGGCCATCGCCTGGATCCCGCGAACCGCGGTGCACTACCGCAAGGAAGTCATGCGGCTGCTGGCCGAGGTCACCTTCGGCACCGGCGCGCTGGCGGTGATCGGCGGCACCATCGGTGTCATCGTGTTCATGTCCGGCTCGGTCGGCGTCGTCGTCGGCCTGCAGGGCTTCAAGGCGCTGGACGCGCTCGGCAGCTCGGTGCTCACCGGCTTCCTCACCGCCTACATCAACACCCGTGAGATCGCGCCGCTGGTCGCCGCGCTCGCGCTCTCGGCGACGGTCGGTTGCGGTTTCACCGCGCAGCTGGGCGCCATGCGGATCTCCGAGGAGATCGACGCGCTCGAGGTGATGGCGGTGCCCGGCGTGCCGTTCCTGGTGACCAGCCGCGTGATCGCCGGATTCCTCGCGGTGATCCCGCTCTACATCGTCGGGTTGCTCGGCACGTTCATCGCGTCGCGGACGATCAGCATCTGGTTCAACGGGCAATCCAGCGGGTCCTACGACCATTACTTCAGTTTGTTCCTGCCACCGGAGGACGTGCTCTATTCGTTCCTCAAGGTGCTGGTCTTCGCGTTCGTGATCATCATGGTGCACTGCTACTACGGGTTCCACGCCACCGGCGGGCCCGCTGGCGTCGGCGTCGCGGTCGGCCGCGCGGTCCGGGCCGCGATCGTCCTGGTGAACGTGCTCGACTTCTTCCTCAGCCTCGCGATCTGGGGCACCACCACCACGGTGCGGGTGGCCGGATGAGCCGCACCCAAACCTGGCGCTCGACGGCGAAGCTGCGAACTCGAGTGCTGGGGATCGCGTTCTTCGTCGTGGTCGCGCTGTTCCTGTGGACGACCATCGCGATCTACAACAAGCAATTCGTGAAGACGGTCCACGTCGACCTGATCACCGACAGCGTGGGCAACGCGCTGACCCGCAACGCGGATGTGAAGGTGCGCGGCATCACCGTCGGCGAGGTGCGCTCGAGCAACTCCGAAGGCGGCGCGGTGACCTTGAACCTGGCCATCGACCCGGACAAGGCGCAGCAGATTCCCGACAACGCGACCGCGCGCCTGCTGCCCAAGACGCTGTTCGGCGAGCGTTATGTGGATCTGGTGATCCCGCAGGACCCGAGCCCGCGGCATCTGACCGACGGCGTGACGCTGCACCAAGACGTCAGCGGCAACGCCATCGAGCTGAGCAAACTGCTCGACGACGTGCTGCCCTTGTTGCAGGCCATCCCGCCGCAGGACCTGGCGGCCACGCTGGGGGCGCTGTCGCAGGCGCTGTCCGGGCAGGGCACCGCGCTCGGGGAGAGCGTCGACAAGCTCGACGACATCTTCCGCCAGGTCAACGTGGTGCTTCCGGACCTGAGGGCCGATCTGCGCAGCTTCGCCGAGGTGGCGGCCACCTACTCCGACGCGGCGCCGCAGCTGATCCAGGCCCTGGACAACCTGCGCACCACCAACGCCACGATCGTGCAGCGGCGCACCGACATCGACGCCCTGTACGCGACGCTGACGCCGACCTCGGCCACCACCACCGAGTTCCTGATCGCCAACCGCGACAACATCATCGACGTGGCCGCCGACTCCCGCCCCGCGCTCGAGCAGTTGGCCTACTACTCGCCCAACTACGCCTGCTCGCTGGCGAACTTCGCGCAGCTGAAGCCGCGCATCGACCGGATCTTCGGCAAGGGCACCGACACCCCGGGTTCCCGAGTGACCATCGAACTGACCAACACCCGCGGCAAGTACCTGCCCAACCAGGACGAACCGCGCTGGCTGGACACCAGGGGGCCGTGGTGCATCCCCGAGATGCCGTTGGGCGTCGATCCCGGCCAGTACACCGGAGGGCCGAACAACGACGGCTCCTACGCCGTCCCGAGCCGCAACCCGGGTGACCAGGAGATCGGTCATCTGGAGCCGCCGCAGTTCGGCGTCCACCCGGCGAGCAAGATGCCGACGATCGCCGGTTCCCCGATGGAGCGGCAGTCCCTCGGCGCGATCTACGGCGCGGCCAACGGCGTCGCCCCTGATCAGGTGCCCGGCTGGGTGACCAGGGCAGGCGCGCCCGCGTTCCGCGGAAGCGAGGTGAGCGTGCGATGAAGCAGCAACTGCGCGGCCTCGGCGGGCCGCTGACCAAGTTGATCATCTTCGTCCTGGTGACCTTGTTCGTGACCACGGTGCTCGCGCTGTCGATCGCCAACTACAGCGGCGGCGGCACGAAGTTCAAGGCCAGGTTCACCGACGTCACCTCGCTCAACCCCGGTGACGAGGTCCGCATCGCCGGCGTGCGAGTCGGCAAGGTGACCGATGTGTCCATCGTCGACAAGCGTCTGGCCGAGGTGAAATTCGAGCTCACCGACCGGGACTGGCTGCCCGCGTCGACCACCGCGACGATCAGGTACCGCAACCTGGTCGGCCAGCGCTACATCGCGCTGGAACAGGGGACCGGGGAGCAGGGCAAGAAGCTCAACGAGGGCGGCACCATCCCGCTGGAGCGCACCAGGCCCGCGCTCAATCTGACCACGCTGTTCAACGGCTTCCGTCCGCTGTTCCGCACGCTGACCGCCGAGGACGTGAACAAGCTCTCCTTCGAGATCATCCAGGTCTTCCAGGGCGAGCAGGGCACCATCCACGATCTGGTCGCGACCACGGCGAACCTGACCAACAAGATCGCCGACAAGGACGCCGTGATCGGTGAGCTGACCCGCAATCTGACCGCCGTGCTCGACACCGTCAACCAGCGCGACGACCAGTTCGATCAGTTGATCGTGAACACCGAGGCGCTGATCAGCGGCCTGAACGCCGACCGGGACACGATCGGCCGCTCGGTGACCTCGCTGGCCGACCTGACCTCGGCGACCTCGGACCTGCTCGTCCCGGTGCGCCCGACGCTGCAAGGGTCGATCGCTGGTCTGAGCCAGCTGACCGGCACGCTCGACGAGCGCCAGGACGAGGTGAACGAAGCGCTGACCAACCTGCCGCTGAAGATGGAGAAGCTCGGCCGCGCCGCCAGTTACGGCTCCTGGTTCCAGTTCTATCTGTGCGGCATCGACATCGTCGTGGGGCCGGGCGCGGTCGACGCGCCGCAGCTCAACCTGCCCGCGGGCCTGCCGACGATCAACCAGCCGATATACACCAACGCCGCGCCGCGCTGCCACGGGAAGGCCCGCTGATGGAGGACCGCATTCTGCTCGGCAAGCGCAGCCCGGCGTTCCTCGGCGCGCTCGGCATCGCCGTGGTGCTGCTGGTGACGATGTCGGCGTTCTTCCTGGATCAGCTGCCGATCATCGGCGCGGGGACCAAGTACACCGCGGAATTCCGCGAGGCGGCGGGCCTGAAGAAGGGCAACGAGGTCCGGGTGGCGGGCGTCAAGGTCGGTTCGGTGTCCGACGTGCGGCTCGACGGTGACCGCGTGCTCGTGGACTTCCGCACCAAGGACACCTGGATCGGCAACGAGACCACCGCGTCCATCCAGATCAAGACGCTGCTCGGCCAGAAGTACCTCGCACTCGATCCGCGAGGCTCGAAACCGGCCGATCCCAGCTCCCGGATCCCGCTCTCGCGCACGGTGTCTCCGTACGACGTGGTGGACGCGTTCACCGATGCCGCGCGCACGATCGATCAGATCGACACCGCCCAGCTGGCCAAGAGCATGCAGGTGCTGTCGGAGGCCTTCGAGACGACGCCGCCGGAGATCCGCGGCTCCATCGACGGCGTCGCCCGGCTGTCGGAGACGCTGGCCAAGCGCGATCAGGAGTTGAAGAAGCTGTTCGCCGCGACCAGGCAGACCACCAAGATCCTCGCCGACCGCAACGCGGAGTTCGAGCGGCTGCTCGCCAACGGCGGGCAGTTGCTCGCCGAACTGAACGTCCGGCAGCAGTCGATCAAGCAGTTGCTCTCGGGCGCCAAGACGGTCTCCGCGGAGCTGAGCGCGCTCGTGCACGACAACGAGGAGCAGATCGGTCCCGCGCTGCGTAACCTGCGCGCCGCCATCGATCTGCTCAACGACAACCAGCAGAACGTCTCCAAGACGCTGGAACTCGCGGCGCCGTTCTACAGCCTGTACGCCAGCGTGCTCGGCACCGGGCGCTGGTTCGACGCGGTGATCGTCAACGTGTTGCCGCCCGCGCTGCCCGAAATCCCCGGCTACCGTCAGCCGATCCGCACTTTGGGAGGTAACTGACGTGGCGGACAACTGGCGTAGCGATCCGGTCGGTGCGGTGCGCGGCTCCAGCCGCGGCGCCAAGGTCGGCATCGCGCTGATCGTCGTGCTCGCCGTGCTGGTGGCGGTGGTGCTGTGGTGGCTGTTCGACCGGCTGTCCACGACCAAGATCACCGCCTACTTCGACCGCTCGGTCGGCATCTACGAGGGTTCGGACGTGCGCATCCTCGGCGTGCCGGTCGGCTCGGTGGATTCGGTGGAGCCGCAGGGCGATCAGGTCAAGATCGTGATGAGCGTGGACCGCAAGTACGACGTCCCCGCGGACGCGCGAGCCGCCCAGATCACGCCGTCGATCGTGTCGGACCGCTACATCCAGCTCACCCCGGTGTACACCGGCGGCCCGAAGATGGCGCGCGACGCGACCATTCCGCGGGAGCGCACGGCGACGCCGGTGGAAGTCGACCAGCTGTACAAGAGCATCACCGAACTGTCCGACGCGCTCGGGCCGAACGGCGCCAACGCCGACGGGGCGGTGAACGACCTGGTGCGCACCGGTGCGGCGAACTTGGCGGGCAACGGCGAGGCGCTGGCCAACAGCCTCACCCAGCTGTCGCGGGCGGTCCGCTACCTGTCGGACGCGCGCGGCGACATCTTCGACACGGTGAAGAACCTGCAGGCCTTCATCACCATGCTGGCCCAGAACGACCAGCAGGTCCGGCAGTTCAACACCCAGCTGGCCGATCTGTCGACGTTCCTCGCCGACGAGCGGCAGGATCTCGGCGCGGCGCTGAACCTGCTGTCGATCGCGCTGGGCGACGTCGCCCGCTTCATCGACGACAACCGGGGCCTGATCGCGGACAACGCCGAAAAGCTGATCCAGCTCACCAAGACGCTGTCGGACCAGCGCGACGACGTGGCCGCCTTGCTTCCGGTCCTGCCGGTGGCGCTGAGCAACCTGATCAACGTGCACAACGCCGAATCGGGCACCCTGGACATGCGCGCGAACTTCCCCGAACTGCAGGACCCGTTCGGCGTGGTGTGCAAGATGCTCGATCTGTCCAAGCTGATGCCGGGCGATCCCAAGTTCGAGGCGCTCGGCAGGCAGATGCGGCCGATCCTCGACCACTGCAAGGAGATCACCGACCAGATCACCGCCGGGGTGCAGACCCCGACGCTGAACCTGCCGTTCGGCATCCTCAGCGGCGAGAACCAGCAGCGCGACCCGGTGCCGGGTACGGTGCCCGGCACGCCGTCGGACCGGCTTCCGCCGTCGCAGGGAGGGGCGCGATGAGCACTCGAATCCGTTCGCTCGCACGCGGTCTCGGCGCGGCGCTGGCACTCGGCCTGACCGGTGCGCTGATCACCTCGTGCGCCTCCGACGGTATCTACAGCGTGCCGCTGCCCGGCGGCGCCGACGTGGGCGAGCACCCGATGCACATCGACATCCAGTTCGACGACGTCCTCGATCTCGTGCCGCAGTCGGCGGTGAAGGTCGAGGGTGTGCCGGTCGGCCGGGTCGAGAAGATCAGCATCGGCAAGGACCAGTGGACCGCGACGGTGCGCACCGTGGTCAACTCGTCGGTGAACCTGCCCGCCAACGCGCGGGCCGAGGTCAGGCAGTCGAACCTGCTCGGCGAGAAGTTCATCGAGCTCTCCAAGCCCGCCGCCGACCCGGAGCCGAGCAGGCTGGCCGACGGCTCGGTCATCCCGGTCGACCGCACCCGGCACGCCACCGAGGTCGAGCAGGTGCTCGGCGCGTTGTCGCTGCTGCTCAACGGCGGCGGCGTCGCGCAGTTGCAGCCGATCGTCACCGAGCTGAACAAGACCATCGGCGGCCGCGAGGACCGCGTTCGCTCGCTGATCGAGCAGGCGAACACGCTGATCGACGGCCTGAATCAGCAGGTGGACGACATCACCCGCGCGCTCGACGGCCTCGACGTGCTCAGCGCCAGGGTGAGCAAGCAGACCGATCAGATCGGCAAGATCCTCGACGAGCTGCCCAAGGGCATCAAGATCCTGGAAGAGCAGCGTCCGCAACTGGTCGCCCTGCTCGCGCAGCTGGACCGGCTCGGCGAAGCGGGCTTCGACGTGCTGAACACCGCGAAGGACGACCTCATCCGCGACCTGACCTCGCTGCGGCCGACGCTGCAGGAACTGGGCCGGTCGGCGCCGGATCTGGTGTCCGCGGTTCCGCTGATCCCGACCTACCCGTTCCCCGACTCGGCGCTGGAGAGCACCTTCGGCGGCAGCGTGAACACGTGGTTGTCGGTCGATCAGCAGATCGGTGTCACGCTCAGCAACTTGGGTGTGGGCAAACCGGACCCGGTGTACATCCCGCCGGTCGGCCCGCCCGTTCCGGTGAACCCGACCAACCCGTACTACAACGGCAACGGCCCGCGTCCGGGCTGGCCGACGGTGTCGATCCTGCCGCTGCCGCCGCTGATGGCGCAGCCGCCCGCGCCCGGTGTGCCAGGTCCGGTCGGGGCGATCCTCGAGCAACTCGGCGTAGGGAGTGGTCCGCGATGACACGTCTGGTGCGGTGGCAGCTCATCGCGTTCGTGGTCATCGCGGTGCTCGGCGTCGTGTACGTCGGCGGCAAATACATCCGGCTCGACCACATGTTCGGGCTCAACCAGTACACGGTGAAGCTGCGCGCGGCGCAGACCGGCGGCATCTACAAGGGCGCCGAGGTGACCTACCGCGGCGTCGCGGTCGGCCGGGTCGGTGAGCTGGAGCTCACCGGCGAGGGCGTGGTGATGAACCTCGTCATCGACGCGAGCGCGCCGAAGATCCCCGCCTCGGCGAAAGCCGTGGTGGCCAACCGGTCGGCGATCGGTGAGCAGTACGTGGACCTGCAGCCCGATTCGGACGCGGGCCCGTACCTGCGGGACAACTCCGTGATCACCTCGGCGACCCTGCCGGTGTCGGTGGAGGAGCTGGTGTCCAGCGTGGACACCTTCGCGAGCTCGGTGGACCTGAACGCGCTCAACACGACGGTGCGCGAACTGGGCAAGGCGTTCGACGGCAAGGGCGACGACCTGCAAGTGCTGATCGACTCGCTGAACAAATTCACCGAGACCTTCCACGCGACGCTGCCGCAGACCATCCAGCTGGTTCGCGACGGCCGCGTCGCCCTCGGCACGCAGGCCGAGCAGTCCGCGGCGATCCGCGAATTCAGCGACGGCTTGGACAAGCTCACCGCCCAGTTGCGTTCCAGCGACCCCGACGTGCGCAGGCTCATCGGCACCGGAACCGACGCGGGCGAGCAGATCGGCGCGCTGCTCGAGCAGAGCGGCGGCCCGCTCACCCAGGATCTGTCCAACCTGCGACTGCTGTTGCAGGCGATCTCGCCGAAGTTCTACGCGATCAAGCCGCTGCTGCAGATGCTCCCGCAGCTGTCGATCGGCGGCTCATCCACCGCGCCCGGCGACGGCACCAGCCATTTCGGCCTGGTGCTCGAGACCAACAATCCGCCCGCCTGTACGGTGGGCTACGAGGGCACGCATCGGATTCTCGAACAGATGAAGGCGCAGAACCCGGACTTCGACGACACGCGCGACGAGTTCCCGTTCAACAAGGACGCCAAATGTCTCGTGCCATTCGGTAATCCGACCGCCGTCCGGGGTGGTGAGCGAGCCGAGTTCGCCGATCCGGCCATCGTCCAGCCCTGGGACTCCAACCCCAAAACCGATCCGGAAAAGCTGAACCTGACTCCGGTCGCCGTGCAGTTGTCGACCCTGCTGGGGGTCACGCCGAAGCGGTGACCAGGAGCAATGACGTTAGGGTGTCTCGCGTGAGTGACTGGAGCGAGCGGACCACGGGCATGTCGCCCTGGAGCGCGACCGAGCCGACCGACGGCGAGGCGCTGTCATGACCGCCGATCTGACCAAGCGGTCCGATACGGCGGCGCCGGACGCGCCGGACGCCGCGACGACTACGGCGGACGAGTCCACCGCGAAGACCGACGCCGGCGAGCGGAAGGCGGCCGACCGGGCCGGCGGCGACTCCGCGCGGACCGGTGGCGCGTCCGTGCTCAGCCGGGTGGCGTTCGTGGGTTCGGCGCTGCTGCTGGTGGTGGCGTTGATCGGCGCCGCGTGGTTCGGCGCGGGCTGGGTGCGGGCGGCGTTCACCGACGGCCCGCGCGCCGAGGCCAGGGACACCGCTCTGGACGCCGCGCGCCAAGCCGCGCTCAACATGACCTCGATGAACCTGGACGACGTGCCCGGCTCGCTGGCGCTGGCGCGGTCCTCGATGACCGGCGCGCTGCTGGACTCGGCCACGAAGAACAAGGACCAGGCCGAGCAGATGGCGCAGCAGAGCGGGGTCGGGATGACCTCGAAGGTGCTCGGCGCCGCGCTCACCTCGCTCAACGGCGAGCAGGACAAGGCATCGGCGCTGGTCGTGCTGCAGGTGACCGAGAAGGGCGAGGACAAGCCGCCCGCCGACTACCGCTACACCTGGACCGTCGACGTGGCCAAGGACGGCGGGGTCTGGAAGGCCGAGCAGATCTCCTCGCTCAGCCAGCCGGTGCTGCTCAGCGGCGGACCCGCCGCGCAGCCGCCCGCGACCGACCAGCCGCCCGCCGCGCCGAAGCCGGGATCGTAGGAGGACACCCATGACGTCTCGCCGACCGGTCAACCGGGTCACCTCCAAGCGCAGGCCGAGCGCGGAATCGAGCCGGACCACCGCCCCCCGCGCGGACCGGCCCGCACCGGCCCGTAAACCGCGCGTAGCGGGCGCTTCGCGTCCCGCCACGGAGTCGGAGACCACCGGCGCCGAACCGAGCCCTGCCGGCGCGGCACGGTGGCGCAAGATCATCTCGCGCGGCCCGGACCGTCCGCGGGGCACGACCGGAAGGCCGCGCTGGGGCGTCACCGCCACCATGCTCGTCGCCGCGCTCTTGCTCGGCGGTTTCGCGTGGCTGGCCGCGCAACGGCCCGGAGTGGACACCTCGAATCGGGCCTACGTGGACAACGAGGCCACCCAAGAGGTGCGCGCGGCCGCCGACAACGCCCTGCGGGCTGTCTACGCCTACGACGTGAAGAAGATCGACGGCTATCGGGACGCCGCGAAGCAGGTGCTCACCGGAAAGATGCTGGCCGATCTGGACAAGTACGCCGATACCACCATTTCGGCGGTCAAGCAGGCCCAGACCAGTGCCGACGCGAAAGCAGACCCGATTGCTGTGACATTGCTCACCGACGATCGCGCCGAGCTGATCGTCAATCTGGTGGTGAGCGCGACCAAGGACGGCGTGGCGCAGCAGAGCGTCTCCGGCCCCGTGGTCCTGCACATGCAGAAGGTGGACGGTCGCTGGCTGGCCAGCGACATCGTCGATCAGTAACGGCTACCACATCGGCCGGGATGACGCAGCGCGGCAGGCGATCTCGCCGGCGGCCCCGGGCGGGGCTGCCACTTGACGAGTTTCGCCCGAACCGTCACGCTATTCACAACAGCGGCAGCTGTCACAGTGGCTTCCAGCGCACCGCGCCCGAAGGACGCAGCCAGCGAATTCGGGCCCGGCGCGGCAGCCATGCGGACGATCACACGGGTGGTACTTTGACACCCCCGTGTACTTGGGTGTAGGTTTGGACGTTGCGCTGGCTGCCTCCTGTCCATACCTCGATTTGCACACGTAAGTTCACCTTTCCGGTGTTACTTCCGTCGTTGCCTGTTCGAGTTTCGTTCGGGTAGTAACCAGCGGAATTCGTAGCAGACAGAGCGACGGTCGCGGACCACCACGCGACGCGCATGAGGTGCTGGAAGGACGCATCTTGGCAGTCTCCACCCAGACCAAGGCAGTTGCCGGAATCCCCGGAGCCCCGTTGCGGGTGTCTTTCGCGAAGATCCGTGAACCCTTGGAGGTCCCCGGGCTTCTCGACCTACAAACGGAATCGTTCGCCTGGTTGATCGGTTCGCCGGATTGGCGCGAGCGCGCGGCGGCTCGCGGCGACGTCGGCCTAGTCGGTGGCCTCGAGGAGGTGCTCGAGGAGCTCTCCCCGATCGAGGACTTCTCCGGCTCCATGTCGCTGTCCTTCTCCGACCCGCGCTTCGAGGAGGTCAAGGCCTCGATCGATGAGTGCAAAGACAAGGACATGACGTATGCGGCTCCGTTGTTCGTGACGGCGGAGTTCATCAACAACAACACCGGTGAGATCAAGAGCCAGACGGTCTTCATGGGTGATTTCCCGATGATGACCGACAAGGGCACGTTCATCATCAACGGCACCGAGCGGGTCGTGGTGTCGCAGTTGGTGCGTTCGCCGGGTGTGTATTTCGATCACACGGTCGACAAGGGCACGGAGAAGGATCTGCACAGTGTGCGGGTCATTCCGTCGCGTGGCGCGTGGCTGGAGTTCGACGTGGACAAGCGCGACACCGTGGGTGTGCGCATCGACCGCAAGCGCCGCCAGCCGGTCACCGTGCTGCTGAAGGCGCTGGGGTGGACCACCGAGGAGATCGTCGAGCGCTTCGGCTTCTCCGAGATCATGATGTCGACCCTGGAGAAGGACAACACCGCCGGTCAGGACGAGGCGCTGCTGGACATCTACCGCAAGCTGCGTCCGGGTGAGCCGCCGACCAAGGAGTCCGCGCAGACCCTGTTGGAGAACCTGTTCTTCAAGGAGAAGCGCTACGACCTGGCGCGCGTGGGCCGCTACAAGATCAACAAGAAGCTCGGCATCCACCTCGGCGAGCAGGTCGTCGGTTCGGTGCTGACCAAGGAAGACATCGTCAACACCATCGAGTACCTGGTGCGTCTGCACGCGGGTGACAAGACCATGACCGCCCCCGGTGGCGTCGAGGTCCCGGTGGAGGTCGACGACATCGACCACTTCGGCAACCGCCGCCTGCGCACCGTCGGCGAGCTGATCCAGAACCAGATCCGGGTCGGCCTCTCGCGCATGGAGCGCGTGGTCCGCGAGCGGATGACCACTCAGGACGTCGAGGCGATCACGCCGCAGACCCTGATCAACATCCGCCCGGTCGTCGCCGCGATCAAGGAGTTCTTCGGAACCTCCCAGCTGTCGCAGTTCATGGACCAGAACAACCCGCTGTCGGGCCTGACCCACAAGCGCCGCCTCTCGGCGCTCGGCCCGGGTGGTCTGTCCCGTGAGCGCGCCGGTCTGGAAGTCCGTGACGTCCACCCGTCGCATTACGGCCGCATGTGCCCGATCGAGACCCCGGAAGGCCCGAACATCGGCCTGATCGGCTCGCTGTCGGTGTACGCGCGGGTCAACCCGTTCGGTTTCATCGAGACCCCGTACCGCAGGGTCGTCGACGGCCGGGTCACCGACGAGGTGGTCTACCTGACCGCCGACGAAGAGGACCGCCACGTCCGCGCCCAGGCGAACTCGCCGGTCGGCCCGGACGGCCGCTTCCTCGAGGATCGCGTCCTGTGCCGCCGCGGCAACGAGGAGAACGAGCTCGTCGCCGCCAGCGAGGTCGACTTCATGGACGTTTCGCCGCGTCAGATGGTGTCGGTCGCGACGGCGATGATCCCGTTCCTCGAGCACGACGACGCCAACCGCGCCCTCATGGGCGCGAACATGCAGCGTCAGGCGGTTCCGCTGATCCGTTCCGAGGCGCCGATCGTCGGCACCGGTATGGAGTTGCGCGCGGCGGTCGACGCGGGTGACGTGGTGGTGAACGAGAAGGCCGGTGTGGTCGAGGAGGTTTCCGCCGACTATGTCACCGTGATGCACGACGACGGCACGCGTAAGAGCTACCGGATGCGGAAGTTCAACCGGTCGAATCAGGGCACGTGTTCCAACCAGCGTCCGATTGTGGATGAGGGTCAGCGGGTGGAGCGTGGTCAGGTGCTGGCCGATGGTCCGTGCACCGATAACGGTGAGATGGCGTTGGGTAAGAACCTGCTGGTGGCGATCATGCCGTGGGAGGGTCACAACTACGAGGACGCGATCATCCTGTCGCAGCGGTTGGTGGAGGAGGACGTTCTCACCTCGATTCATATCGAGGAGCACGAGATCGATGCTCGTGACACCAAGCTGGGTGCCGAGGAGATCACCCGGGACATCCCGAATGTCTCCGATGAGGTGCTGGCGGATCTGGACGAGCGTGGCATCGTGCGGATCGGTGCGGAGGTGCGTGACGGGGACATCCTGGTCGGTAAGGTCACGCCGAAGGGTGAGACCGAGCTGACGCCCGAAGAGCGGCTGTTGCGGGCGATCTTCGGGGAGAAGGCCCGTGAGGTGCGTGACACCTCGTTGAAGGTGCCGCACGGTGAGTCCGGCAAGGTGATCGGTATCCGGGTGTTCTCCCGGGAGGACGACGACGATCTGCCGCCGGGTGTCAACGAGCTGGTGCGGGTGTATGTGGCGCAGAAGCGCAAGATCCAGGACGGTGACAAGCTCGCGGGTCGTCACGGCAACAAGGGTGTCATCGGCAAGATCCTGCCGACCGAGGACATGCCGTTCCTGCCGGACGGTACCCCGGTCGACATCATCCTCAACACCCACGGTGTGCCGCGTCGTATGAACATCGGCCAGATCCTGGAAACCCATTTGGGTTGGATCGGCAAAGCCGGTTGGAAGGTCGACGTCGCAGGCGACGGCTCCCGCCCCGATTGGGCGCAGGCGCTGCCGGAGGAGATGCTGGGCGCTCCGGCCGACTCGAACATCGCCACCCCGGTGTTCGACGGCGCGCGGGAGGAGGAGCTGACCGGTCTGCTGGCCTCGACGCTGCCCAACCGCGACGGTGAGCGCATGGTCAACGACGACGGCAAGGCCACGTTGTTCGACGGTCGTTCGGGTGAGCCGTTCCCGTACCCGGTGGCGGTGGGTTACATGTACATCCTGAAGCTGCACCACCTGGTGGACGACAAGAT
>NZ_JBSFNF010000053.1:0-11700 GCF_053586955.1 Nocardia sp. NPDC003726
CGCCCTCTTGCGCTCTGTTGCGTATTTTCCTGCCCTCTACGGTGGTCCTCTGCCCGTCCTGGTAGGGGGCGGGGCGCGCGGGGGGCTCGTCCGGCCCCCCCCCGACTCTTCATCGACTATCTGCTGCGTGTCGACGGTGTTCCGTTCGAGTTCTCGTCTTGACCGGAACTGTCACTGCGTTGGTTGCCAGGGCGTGGTGCACCGGTAGACGATGGCGATGAGCCATCCGTCGGTGCGACCGGCTGGCCGGGCAGCGGGCCCGATTCCGACTGACGCTGCTGCTGCGGCCGTTGCTGCTGCGGAGCGGGTTGAACGCCGGGAACGGGGATCGTGATGCCGGGCAGGATCTCGACCTGGGTCGGCGCGACCACCACCGGGGGCAGCAACGGCGACTCGACGGTGGACGGCGGGGTGTACGGTGCCGACCATTCCGGGACGCCGGCCTGTCCCTTGATCGGGGCCGGCTTCGGGAAGTTCTCGTTCGGAGTGCCCTTCAGGGCCCCGTCCATCGTGGCCTTCCAGATGTCGGAGGGCAGGCCGGACCCATAGATCATGCCGCCACTGGCGTTGCGCAGACGGTCACCTTGCTCGGTTCCGACCCACACCGCGGTCGACAGCGACGGGGTGTAACCGACCATCCAGGCGTCCCGGTTCTCGCCGGTATCCCCGAGCTGGGCGGTTCCGGTCTTGGACGCCGACTCCCGGCCGCCGGCCAAGCCGTGGTTGCGCGAATAGGCGGCGATGGGCTTCATCGCGGCGGTGACATTGTCGGCCACCGCGGCGGAGACGCGCTGCTCACCGGCTACTTCGCCACGGTCGAGCAGGACCTGGCCGTCGGCGGTCACGACCTTCGACACGAAGTGCGGCGCGTGGTAGACGCCGGAGGCGGCCAGCGTCGCGTAGATGGAGGCCATGTCCAGCGGGCGCGCTTGGTACTGGCCGAGCACGATGCCGTTGTTGGGCCCGGAGCCGTCCGCTTCGGTGAGCGTCTTGCCGACCCCAGGGATGGTCTCCGGCATGCCCAGTTTGTACGCCATATCGGCGATCTTGCGCGGGCCGTTCTGCATGTCCAGCTCCATCCGGTAGAAGCTGGTGTTCAGCGACCGCTTCAGCGCCTCGGCGATGGTGCACATGCCGCACTGTTCGCCTTCGACGTTGGAGATCTTGATGCCGTTCACGGTCAGCGGCGAGCTGTCGTACATCTGCGACAGCGGGATGCCCAGCTCCAGGTTCGCGGCCAGGCCGACGACCTTGAACGAGGAACCCGTCATCAGACCCGCGTTCGCGAAGTCGTAGCCCTGGCCGTCGCTGCCGCCGTAGTAGGCGCGAACCGCACCGGTGCGCGGGTCGACCGAGACCACGGCGGTGCGCAGATTCTCCGGCTCACCGTCCATGTTCTTGTTCACCGCGTCGACCGCCGCCTGCTGGGCCTTCGGGTCGATCGTCGTGGTGATCTGCAGGCCTGCGGTGTTCAGCTGCTGTTCGCTGATGCCCGCCGCGCCGAGTTCCTTGAGCACCTGGGTCTTGATCAAGCCCTCGGGGCCGGAGTCCTGCTCCTTGTCCCTGGTCGAGGCGAGGGGGACGACCTGCGGGTACTGCAGGCCCTGCCGCTCGGCCGCGCTCAGGTTGCCGCCGGAGACCATGCCGTCGAGCACGTAGTTCCAGCGGGTTCGCGCGCCCTCGGGGTTCTTCTCCGGGTCCAGGCTGGACGGCAGCTGGATGGTGGCGGCGAGCACCGCGCCCTCGGCGACGGTGAGCTCCTGCACCGGCTTGCCGAAGTACGCCTTGGCCGCCGCGTCGATGCCGTACGCGCCGCGACCGAAGTAGATGGTGTTCAGGTACGCGGCGAGGATCTCGTCCTTGCTCCACTGCCGCGCCATCTTGGCCGAGATGACCAGCTCGTGCATCTTGCGGGTCAGCGAGTGCTCGTCACCGACCAGCGCGTTCTTCACGTACTGCTGGGTGATCGTCGAGCCACCGCCCGCGCTCTCCTTGCCGAGGATGTTGTCCCTGGCCGCGCGCGCGAAGCCGGAGATCGAGAAGCCGGGGTTGGTGTAGAAGTCGCGGTCCTCGGCGGCCATCACGGCGTTGCGCACGTGCGGCGGGATCTGGTCGATGGTGACGTCGGTCCGGTTGCCTTCCGGAGGAACCACTTTGCTGAGCACCGTGGTGCCGTCGGAGGCGAGGATGGTCGCCACCTGGTTGGTCTTCAGGTCGCCCGGCTGCGGCACCGACACCGTGGTGTACGCGGCCAGGAAGATGCCGCTGGGCAGCAGAATGGCCAGCGCGATCAAGACGTAGAGGGTGCGGCGCACGATCCGCCAGGGGAACTTCTTCTGCTGCGCGGGCTGCCGCCTTCCTGGCCCGTCGGAGCCGCCGCTGCCGCCACGGCGCGGCGGCGGGCCCGACGGTGGGCCTCCCGCGGCCTGCCTGCGTTCGCCGGTGCTCGGTCCGCTGCCGGGCGTGCGACGCCCTTCGCGGTCCACCGCCGGGCGCGCGCCGGTGACCGGACGCGGGCCCGTGGCGGGGCCGCGCCGGTTGCGCTCGTTCACCGCATCGCTCAGCGAGCCTGGCCGCTGGATCCGCTGGGTCGCCTGCGGGGCGGAAGCGCCGCCCGGCGCGCGGTTCGGCTGCGGGGGGCGGCCCGGCTGGGGCGGACGGCCACCCTGTGGAGGACGCCCGTTCGGCGGGGGAACAGGACGGCGCGGCGGCTGGGGGCCGCGTGGTTCGCCAGGGATGGGGCGGCCACCGGGCGGCGGGCCGGGACGGGCGCCGGGGGGCGGGCCGGGACGGGGATTCTGGTACGGGTTGGGACTTGGACGTGAACTCTGCGGAGGACGACCGCCATGTGGCTCATCGCCGTAGGGCTCGTAGGGCGAATTCACTGACAAGATCTCCATAACTCGTAGCGGTCCAGGTGGCAATCAGCGGTAGTCGTCACCGTGGCGGGCGCATGCCGGCTCCGCGAGTCACCCGCCGGGGACGACCCAGGCATTTCATTCGGCGGCGGTGCGCCGGTTCGCGCGTGTCCCGGTGCGGCGGCGCGGCGGTGCCGGCGCGGAACCGAGGACATAGGACTGCACCAGATGATTCCAGCTGCAGGTCCGGCATACCTCGACGACATGAACCGAGAATTCTTCGCGCGTCTCGGCGAGGCGCGCAAGCTCCTCGGGTGTGCGAGCCGATCCGGCGACCGGCCCGAGGCCGTCGCCGAAGACCCAGGATACGAGGGTCAGCTGTTCCTTCCGGCAGATGGGGCAGGTGACCTCGCTCCCCCGGCCATGGAACTTCGCCGCACGCAAGAGATAAGGATTCGCATCACACACCTCGGCGACATCGACCCGGCCCGCATAGACGTCAGCCAGCAGCGACCGGCGCCGCAGGGCGTAGTCGACAACTTGCCGCTGAATTCGCACGAGAACCAGAGTAGCGGTGTCTGAATCGGGCTGCCCCGGGCTGATGCGGATTGACCGGTCCCGGACGGGCCGATCCAGCGCGTCGCGCCGCTGTCCGGACTACGATCCGTCTGTGTCCACCGCAGCATCCGGGCGCACGCGAGCGCGTGATCTCGACCGCGCCGCCGCGTCCGGTCTTCTGGACGCCGCCTACGCCGAGGGCCAGCTCGGCGCCGACGAGTACCACGACCGGATCGCGCAGGCGGCGGCGGCGAAGACGCTCGGCGAACTGGCCGCGCTCACCGCCGATCTGCAAGCCCCGTCCGCCGCGCGCGGGTTCGCCGCGCAGCGCCCGTCGGTCACGCGAAAAGTGTTGCGCCGCTCCGGATCCGGCGGAAGTTATCCCGGTCACACCAGGGCGCGCGATGCCGATCGCGCCACTACGCGCGAACTGCTCGACGCCGCCCGCGCCGACGGACAGTTGTCGGCGGAAGAGCACGAGGCCCTCACCGAACTCGCCGCGGAAGCCCGCACGCTGGGAGATCTGGACGACCTGATCGCGGATCTCCAGCGGCCCCACGGCGTCGCCCCCGCGCCGCGACCGCCGCGTTCGCGTCGGCGTCGGTGGTATCGGGCGGCGGTCGCCGTGGCCGCGGTGCTGGCCGCCTGTGGCGGATTTCTCGCGGTCACCCGGGAAGCGGAGCCGCGATCCGCGGCGCAAGCCCCTCCGGTGGAACTGGGGGCGGTGCAGCCGGTGGTGGTCGCGACGCCGAGTCTGGTCACCACCGAGGGAATCGCCACGTTTCTGCGCAACTACCAGCGGAAATTCGGTGATCTCCAGGTCGATGAGCTGACCATGCACGACGACCTCGCCTTGCTCGCCCGTGCGGTGCCAGGTCAGCCGAACCGGAAGATCGAGTACGACTACCGCGGGGGTTTCCGGCAGTCCCGTGACATCGCCACGCGCAAGGTCGATACCCCATCGGTCGATCTGAGCGCACTGAACATCGAGGCGATCGGCCGCGCCCTCGCCGATGCTCCCGCCACCACCCGAGTTCCAGGCGGCGTCGTGTCGCATTTCAAGGTGAGCGTGAACGACAGCAGTTCGTACGCTGGGTACGGCGTTCCCGCCGGTCAGCCGGTCATCGAGGTCCACGTGAGCAACTCCGTCCAAGAGAGCGGCCATTTCGTGATGACCTCGGCGGGCGAGGTGCGGCGCGTGTGGCCGTTCAAGGGATGAGGCGATGGTGACGACCCGATACAGCGACATCCGTGCCCGCGATACCGACCGCGCCGACGTCTGCGGGCTGCTGGATGCCGCGCTGGCCGACGGACAGCTGACCGCCGACGAACACGCCGCGCGGACCGCCCGTGCGATGCGCGCGAAGTCCTTCGGCCAGCTCGACGCGTTGATCGGTGACCTGCAGATCCCCGATGAGCTGGCGAACGCCCCTGTGGTCCGGATGGACCGGCGGCGTCCGCGCCGCTGGCTGGCTCCGCTGTCGGTGGTCGTCGTCGCCTTGGTGGCGGGTGCCATGGTCGGGGGGATCAGCCGTTGCGGCGTCGATCTTCCCGGGTTCTCGCAGGACGTTCCGGACCTGACCACCGGTGCCGGGCTGGCCTACTTCCTCGCGGAGTACCGGGCCGAATTCGGTGATATGAGCGCCGACCAGGTCACATTGCACCCACGGCATGCCAGCGTGGACCGGCAGAAGCCCGGCAGCGCGTCCGAGACCGCCGACTATTACTACAACGGTGACTTCCGAGCCTCGCGGACATCGGATCGCCGAGCACGGGAGCGCAGCTTCGACCTCGGCGCGATCGACGTGCCTGCCGTCGCCGGCCTGCTGGCCGGTGCGCCACAAACGATGCGCGCCCCGGACGGCGCGGTCACCCACATCATCGTGAATTTCGGCTCCAACGGCCCGGTCGACCTGGGGCCGGTACTGCAGATCTACGTCAAGGGCCAAGGCGGCTCGTCCGGATACCTGACGGCCACTTTCGCGGGCGAGCCGCTCGCGGTCTTCCTACCCTCCTGACCTCGCCCGTCGCCCGCACAAGGCCGACGACTGTGCACAGATGTATCGCTCCGATATAGTGGAAAGTCGCATCCATCGGTTAGGTCTGAACACAGTCAGGGGGTGAAGCCCGGTGCTCGAGCTGGCAATCCTCGGGCTGCTCCTGGAAGCGCCCATGCACGGGTACGAGCTGCGCAAGCGGTTGACCGGCCTGCTCGGGGCGTTTCGTGCCTTCTCCTACGGATCGCTCTACCCGACGCTGCGCCGCATGCAGGCGGACGGGTTGATCGCCGAGGAGATACCCGCGGGCGCGGCGACCCGCCGTGCTCGGCGGGTCTACCAGCTGACTCCGGCCGGGCGGGAGCGGTTCAGCGAGCTGCTCGCCGACACCGGACCGCAGAACTACACCGACGACGGCTTCGGCGTTCATCTGGCTTTCTTCAGCCGCACTCCCGCGGAAGCGCGGATGCGGATCCTGGAGGGCAGGCGGCGTCAGGTCGAGGAGCGCCGAGAGGGGCTCCGGGAGGCGATCAAGAGGGCCAGCGGGTCGCTGGATCGCTACACCCGGCAGCTCCATCAACTCGGACTCGAATCAAGCGAGCGCGAAGTGCGCTGGCTCAACGAGTTGATTGCGGCGGAGCAATCGACGAAGGCGGCACCACAGAAAGAGGGAAATATCGGCCATGAGTGACGTCAAGAAGGCTGACAACGCCACAGAGGTTCGCGTCGCCATCGTGGGTGTGGGCAACTGCGCCTCCTCGCTGGTCCAGGGCGTGCAGTACTACAAGGACGCGGACGAGTCCTCGACCGTCCCCGGTCTGATGCACGTGCGGTTCGGTCCGTACCACGTTCGCGACGTCAAGTTCGTCGCCGCGTTCGACGTGGACGCGAAGAAGGTCGGCTTCGACCTGGCCGAGGCGATCTTCGCCAGCGAGAACAACACGATCAAGATCTCCGACGTGCCGCCGAGCGATGTCGTCGTGCAGCGCGGGCCGACCCTCGACGGCATCGGCAAGTACTACGCGCAGACCATCGAGCTGTCCGAGGCCGAGCCGGTCGACGTGGTGCAGGTGCTGAAGGACAACAAGGTCGACGTGCTGGTGTCCTACCTGCCGGTGGGCTCGGAGGAGGCCGACAAGTTCTACGCGCAGTGCGCCATCGACGCGGGCGTGGCGTTCGTCAACGCGCTGCCGGTGTTCATCGCCTCCGACCCGGGCTGGGCGGAGAAGTTCACCAAGGCCGGTGTCCCGATCGTCGGTGACGACATCAAGAGCCAGGTCGGCGCCACCATCACCCACCGCGTGATGGCCAAGCTGTTCGAGGATCGCGGCGTGCAGCTCGACCGCACCATGCAGCTCAACGTCGGCGGCAACATGGACTTCAAGAACATGCTCGAGCGCGAGCGTCTGGAGTCGAAGAAGATCTCCAAGACCCAGGCCGTCACCAGCAACCTGAAGAAGGAGCTCGGCGCCAACGACGTGCACATCGGCCCGTCCGATCACGTGGGCTGGCTCGACGACCGCAAGTGGGCCTACGTCCGCTTGGAGGGTCGCGCCTTCGGCGACGTGCCGCTGAACCTGGAGTACAAGCTCGAGGTGTGGGACTCGCCGAACTCCGCGGGCATCATCATCGACGCGGTGCGCGCGGCGAAGATCGCCAAGGACCGCGGCATCGGCGGACCGGTCATCCCGGCCTCGGCCTACCTGATGAAGTCCCCGCCGCAGCAGCTCGCCGACGACATCGCGCGCGCCCAGCTGGAAGCCTTCATCATCGGCGCGGAGTAGGCACCGCACCGGCACGAGGTCGGCCGACGGCGAAAGCCCTCGGCCGACCTGCTTCGGCGACTACAGCCCCCGGTAGACGTCTTTGCGCCAGCCGATCTTCACAACGAGGATCACCAGCACGCCGTTGTCCACCCTATACGCGACCCGGTATCTGCCGACGCGCAGACGGAACAGGTCGTGGTGACCGGACAACTTCTTCACGTCCAAACCCGGAGCGTACGGGTCGTCGCCCAGCGCCGTCAGGGCCGTGAGGATCCGCATCGCATCCGGTCGCTCGATTGCCCGGAGTTCCCGGCGCGCCGAGTCCAGGAATCGGAAGCGATACTTCACTTCGCGTCGTCTTCGAAGAGGTCGGCGAGCACCTCAGCCATGGTGAAGGTCGGCTCGTCGGTCGCCAGCCTCGCCTCT
The DNA here is from genome assembly GCF_053586955.1 of Nocardia sp. NPDC003726. Classification (NCBI taxonomy): domain Bacteria; kingdom Bacillati; phylum Actinomycetota; class Actinomycetes; order Mycobacteriales; family Nocardiaceae; genus Nocardia; species Nocardia sp. NPDC003726. Next base: position 7,606 of record NZ_JBSFNF010000053.1, read on the forward strand.
GCTTCGCGGGCCAGGATCTCGTCCTCGGCCGCGTCGAATGCCTCCACCATGGACAGCGGTACCAGGGCCGCGGCGGGCGCACCGTCTCGCAAGATGATCACCTGCTCACCGGCTTCCGCTTCGCGGATGTGCGCGGCCAAGTTGGCACGAAGCTCCCGAATGCTGATCTCCGACATACCGAAAGCGTACACGCGAACGTGTACACAATCGGCTGTCATGTCAGTCCAGCGAGACGTAGACCTCCACCGACGCCGGGCCGGTGTAGCGCTCCACCTCGGCGGTGTGGGAGCGGGTGATGGTTCCCGCGTTCTCTGCCTTCGCCACCTGCGCCCAGGCGGTGCGTAGCAGGTCGTAGGGCTTGTCGGCGACGACGAACTTGGCGTAGCGGCCCTGCGGGATGATGGTGAGCACGTCGCCGGGGTCCAGCTGGTCCATCCCGCCGATCTCGTAGCCGAGCACGGCGACGGCGTGATCGTTCTGGCCGATGTAGGCCGCCACGCGCGGCACGTTCTTCTCCCGCGCCAGATAGCGATCCCAGGTGAAGTTCACCAGGTCGAGGTCACGCGCGGTCACCTCGCGGCCGGCCAGCGGGACGGTCAGGCCCGCGACCATGCTCTGGGGCAGAGTGACGATCTCGAAGTCCACTGTCTTGTTCCTACCCGTTGCCCTGATCGTCTGCCACCGCCACGAAAACTTCCACCGTCCGTGCGTCGGGATAGTGTTCCCAGTCGCCGGTATACGCGCGTACGAGCCGCCCCGCGGCCTCCGCGTCCCACACCGCTCGCCAGATGCTCACGATGGTGTCGCCGAGATCGTCCCCACTGGCGATGAACCGGGCGAAACGCCCGGCGGGCACGCGGGCGAGCACGTCTCCGGGTTCCAGGTCGGCCAAGCTGTGGCAGCGGTAGCCGACGATATGGGTCAGGTACGAATTGATCTCCGGCGCGTGGTCGACATATGCCGTGGTCGGCGGTCCGGGCAGCTTGCGGGCCAGGTTGCGCTTCCACGCCTCTTCGACTTTCGCGCGGCGCGGTCCTTCGACCGCGAGCGCGGGGCTGCGAAGCACTGTTCCCGCCACCAGCGTCTCGGGTTGGTCAACGACATTGAAATCCACCGGCGTAGCCCCTATGTCTCGTCTGTCCTCAATCGGCGTCGGTCCCGGTGCCCTCCGTGGTGACGCAGGCTACCGCCTCCGGGCCCTTCGCTCGCGCCGCGCTGTCGTCGCTCGGGCGCATATCCTTCCGCATCGTTTTCGCGGTTTCGGCGTCGGCCCGTTCCGACGCACTCGCTGTTCGCTCTCACTCTGGCAAACGATGCTGCCATGTCATGCGTTCCGCCGGGCCACGGAAGGTCACAGCATCATCGCTATCCAGGAACCGGAATGCTCAGGCCCGGGAAAATCTCGACCTCCCTGGGCGGTTGCGGGCTGGGCGGGATGATGACGACCGGTTCGCGATGCGATGACGGCTGCGGTGGATTCAGGATGTCATAGGGACCGCCGGAGGGCGGCTTGCTCGGATTCGGCCGGCCCGGGGCCTGCGTTCCCGGGAACTGCTCGATGGGCATGCCGTCGAGTGCGTCGTCCATGACCTGTTTCCAGATGTCGGCGGGCAGGCCCGAGCCGTAGATGTCGGCTCCGCGCGCGGTGCGGATCGGTTGGGGCTGATCGGTGCCGATCCACACCGCCGTCGACAGCGACGGCGTGAAACCGATCATCCACGCGTCCTTGTTCCGGTCGCTGCCGAACTGCGTGGTACCGGTCTTGGCGGCCGAGGGACGGTTGTCCTTCAGCGCGTGCCCGTTGGAGTAGGCCGCGATCGGCAGCATCGCCTCGACGGTGTTCTCCGCGATCGTCTTGGCGATGCGCTGCTGACCCGACGGCGGCTGTTCGCCGACCTTGTGCTCGCCGCGATCCAGCAGCACCCGCCCGTCACCGGTCACCACGCGCTGGACGAAATACGGCTGGTGGTAGACGCCCGAAGCGCCGATCGTGGCATAGGCCGAGGCCATGTCGATCGGGCGAACCGAATACTGTCCCAGGACGATCCCGTTCAGCGGTTTCCCGCCGTCCTCGGTGAGGGTCTTGCCCGCGACGCCGGGAAGCTCCTCCGGGATGCCCGCCGCGTGCGCCGCGTCCGCGATGGCCTGAGGGCCGTCGGACATCGTCATGGTCAGCCGGTAGAAGCTGGTGTTCAGCGAGCGTTTGAGCGCCTCGGCAATGGTGCACTTGCCGCACGACTCGCCGTCCACGTTGGTGATGCGGGTGCCGCGGTCGGTCACCGGGGAACTGTCCAGCACGCGGGTCAGGGGGATGGCCTGCTGTTGCGCGGCGATCGCCGCGAAGATCTTGAACGCCGAGCCGGTCTGCAACGGCGCCTGGGCGAAGTCGAAGCCGATGCCGTCGTAGCCGCCGAAGTACGCGCGCACCGCGCCGGAGCGCGGGTCGATCGACACCACCGCGGCGCGCAGTTCCTGCGGCTGCCCGCCGAGCCGGTCGCGCACCGCGCCGAGCACCGCCTGCTGCGCCTTGGCGTCGATGGTCGTGGTGATCTGCAGCGCGCCCTTGTTCAAATCGCGTTCGCTGATGCCGGAGTCACGCAGCTCGCGCACCACCTGGTTGCGGATAAGGCCCTCAGGGCCGCGAGCCACGTTCTCGTCCGGGATCTGGGTGAGCGGGATGATCGGCGGAAAGACGGTCGCGTCCCGATCGCCCGGCGCGAGCGCGCCCATCTCGACCATTCCGTCGAGCACGTACCGCCAGCGCGCCTTCAGGTCCGCCAGGTGGGTTTCCGGGTCCAGGATCGATGGCGTCCGGATCAGCGCCGCGAGCACCGCGCCCTCGGCGAGGGTCAGCTGATTCACCTGTTTGTCGAAGTAGACCTTGGCCGCGGCGCCGATGCCGTACGACCCGCGGCCGTAGTAGATGGTGTTGAGGTAGGCGGCGAGGATGTCGTCTTTGCTCCACTGCCGCGCCATCTTCGCCGCGATGATCAGCTCGCGCATCTTGCGGGTGACCGTGCGTTCGGAGCCGAGGAAGGCGTTCTTGACGTACTGCTGGGTGATGGTGGAGCCGCCGCCCGCGTTGTCCTTTCCGAGCAGGTTGTCCCGCGCGGCGCGCAGGAAGCCGGACGTCGAATAGCCGGGGTTGGTGTAGAAATTGCGGTCCTCCGCCGACAGCACCGCGTCGCGCACCGGGCGCGGCACATCGGACAACGGCACCGGCGTCCGATTCCCGTCCGGCGGGACGATTCTCGCGAGCACGGTGCTGCCGTCGGCGGCGAGCACGGTCGCGATCTGGTTCGTCTGCACCGCATTCGGATCCGGGATCTCGGCGCTCCAATACGCCAGCACGGACACCAGCGCGGGCACCACGCCGAAGAGGATGAACAACGCCAGCAGCAGGCGGCGGATACGCTCGGCCCGGCTACGTGGGGGACGATCCGGCTGGGCGGGGCGCGGTACGGGCGGTCGCGATTTCCGGCGGGCCGCCTCGCGTTCGCGCCGCGTCCGCGTGTTCGGCCGCTCCCGCCAGCCCGCGATCGAGGCATACGGCGCGGTCGGAGGAGCCCCCTTGGCGCCACGCCTGCGTTCACGCGGTCTGCGGAACGAGCTCACGATCATCTCCTCCCGGAGCGTCGGACGAACTCACCTGCACGAACGTACGGAAAAGAGCGTCGAACGCAGAGTTTACCGCCTCCATCCACCACCGGCTTTCCACTTCCCGAGCAGTTGACACCCCATGTGCAGTCCGGGAACAGGCGCGTGCAGGTCCGGTGACTAATCGAAGGTCAGCACATTCGGGCTCGCCTCACAACCGCAGTGTCCGTCCTGGTGCCAAGGGCAGTCGTAGAAGCCCGCGACGTGCGGCCAACCTCTGGCCGTCCGACTTCACGCGTCGAGACCCCAACTTTGCTACGGAATCCTGGCGAAACCGTCCATCTGTAGCCTTCCCGACAACGTCACCACACCACCTCGACTACGGGTTTCGAGCGAAGCGAGACCGAGCCTGTTCCGTTCGCGGCCCGGCTCGCGTTTGCGCGGCCGCCGCGTACGCGACGAAGGAGCAAGCGGCGGTCGCGCAAACGCGAGCCATGA
>NZ_JBSFNF010000054.1:0-10869 GCF_053586955.1 Nocardia sp. NPDC003726
GCGCGGCCGCCGCGTAGGCGACGAAGGAGCAAGCGGCGGTCGCGCACACGCGAGCCACAAAGGGGCCGCGAACACTCAGCGCCGAAGGCGCTGAAAAACCAACACAGTGCGAGACTGTGTTGCATGTCATCACCGCGCGGCGGGCGTCAGGGAACGCAACACGACGGCAACGCCGTGTGCGAGGTCGACGCTGTCGCGCGCGGTGACGCCGCGATCCGGGCGGCGGCCGCCGAGTTGGTCGCGCTCTCGCACGCCATCCACGACGAACCGGAGTTGGCGTTCGAGGAGACCCGCAGCGTCGCCAAGACCATCGCTCCGCTGGCCGAGCGCGGCTTCGAGATCGAGGCCGGGGTCGCGGAACTGCCGACGGCTTTCCGTGCGCGCTACGGCAGCGGCTCGCTGACCGTCGGCATCTGCGCCGAGTACGACGCGCTGCCCGAGATCGGCCACGCCTGCGGGCACAACATCATCGCCGCCTCCGCGGTCGGCGCCGCGCTCGGTCTCGCCGAGGTCGCCGACGCGCTCGACCTCACCGTGCTGGTGTTCGGCACACCCGCCGAGGAGAGCGGCGGTGGGAAGGTGCTCATGCTGGAACGCGGCGTGTTCGACGACGTCGCGATGGCGATGATGGTGCATCCAGGCCCGCTCGACATCGTCGGCGCCCGCTCGCTGGCTCTGGCCGACCTGTCGGTGGTCTTCCACGGGCGCGAGGCGCACGCCAGCGCGGCCCCTGAGCAGGGGCGCAACGCGGGCGACGCGGTCACCGTCGCGCAGGTCGCCCTGGGGTTGCTGCGGCAACATCTCCTGCCCGGCCAGCAACTGCACGGTATAGTCGGCGACGGTGGCGTAGCTCCCAACATCGTGCCCGGACGTGCGGAACTGCTGTATTACCTACGCGCAGTCGACTCCGCATCCCTCGATGATCTGATGCGACGAGCGTCGGCTTGTTTCGAGGCGGGCGCCCTCGCGACCGGCTGCACCCACGAAATCCGGACGCTCGCGCCGACGTACACCGAGCTGACCCCGGATCCGGAGTTGTTGCTCGTCTATCGCGAGCAGCTCGCCGGATTGGGACGCGTGCCGCTCGCTCCGGAGTTCGAGGCGCAGCGGCCGCTGGGCAGCACCGATATGGGGAACGTCACCAATGTCATTCCGGGCATCCACCCGGTCATCGGCATTGATGCCGGTGGTGCGGTGACACATCAGCCAGGCTTCGCCGCGGCCAGCGTCAACGCCTCGGCGGATCGTGCGGTCCTCGACGGTGCGCTCGCGCTCGCGCGTACCGCAATCGCCGTCGCCCGCGATGACATCCATAGAGACAGGTTGTTGCAACGGCTAGTTCAACGACAGGAGGACATTCGGTGAGCACAACCGGCCGTTCTGCGGCGCCGGCGACGGGCCCGGAGGTGGGCGTCCGTGTGGCCACGGAGGGCCACGGCAGCTCCGCAGTGTCGGAGACCGGGGGATCAGGGCGCGAAGCGGTGGAGTCGTGGCTGGCCGATCACACGGTCGATCTCGTCCAATGGCGCAGGCACATCCACGCGAATCCGGAGCTGTCCCGTACCGAGTTCGGCACCACCGAGTTCGTCTCGGCGTGGCTGACCAAGGCGGGTCTGACGCCACAGGTGCTGCCCGGCGGCACCGGCCTGATCTGTGACATCGGACCGGAAGGACCGCGGATCGGCCTGCGCGCCGACATGGACGCGCTGCCGCTGCAGGAGTTCACCGGACTGCCCTTCGCTTCGACGGTTCCCGGCGTCTCGCACGCCTGCGGCCACGACGCGCACACCACCATCCTGCTCGGCACGGCGCTGGCGCTGGCCGAGGTGCCGCAGCTGCCGGTCGGCGTGCGGCTGGTCTTCCAGCCCGCGGAGGAGGTCATGCCGGGCGGCGCGATCGATGTGGTCGCCGCGGGCGCGATGACGGGCGTGGAGCGGATCTTCGCGCTGCACTGCGACCCGCGCCTGGAGGTCGGCCGGATCGGCATCCGGGTCGGTGCGATCACCTCCGCCGCCGACACCATCGAGCTGGTGCTCGATTCGCCCGGCGGCCACACCTCGCGTCCGCATCTGACCAGCGACCTGGTCTACGCGATCGGCTCGGTCATCACCGGCCTGCCCGGCCTGCTCAGCCGCCGGATCGACCCGCGCACCAGCACCGTGATGGTGTGGGGCGCGGTGAGCGCGGGAAAGGCGCCGAACGCCATCCCGCAGACCGGCATGCTCACCGGCACCATCCGCACCGGAGATCACGCGACCTGGTCGTTGCTGGAGCCGATGGTGCGGGAGATCGTCGACGGCCTGCTCGCCCCGACGGGCGTGCGTTACCAGCTGAACTACCGGCGCGGCGTGCCGCCCGTGGTCAACGACGAGCACTCCACCCGCCTCTTCGAGGACGCCATTCGAGCACTGGGCCCCGACGCGCTGGCCGACACTCCGCAGTCCGGCGGCGGCGAGGATTTCTCCTGGTACCTGGAGGAGGTGCCGGGCGCGATGGCGCGCCTCGGCGTCTGGTCCGGCGAGGGCGAACAGCTGGATCTGCACCAGCCGACCTTCGACATCGACGAGCGGGCGCTCGCGGTCGGCGTCCGGGTGCTGAGCAATCTCGCGCTCGGCGTGGGCCCTGTCTGACCTCCAGCGCCTGCGGCGCTGAGTGTTCGCGGCCCGTGGTGGCTCGCGTCCGAGCGGCGAGACGCGCGCATTCCGCGCTTCGCTCCTGGACGCGAGCCGGGCCGCGAACGGTGCTCGACGGCCTCGCACTCGACGAGGCCGGGAGCGTGACAGTGGTCGAGCCCGGCGGAGAGGGCACGGCCACACCGCAGGCGTTGCTAGGTGACGCGCGCTCAGCCGAAGTTGCCCGGGCCGACGTTGCGGCTGTTGCGAGTGCGTAGGGCGTGCACGTAGTCCTCTGGCGCACCGGCCTTTTCGGCGGCGTCGGCGATCACGCCGAGGTAGCGGGCCGATGGCAGGCCGCCCTCATAGGCGTCCAGCACGTAGAGCCAGGCCAGCGTGGGCTCGCCACCGTCGCCGTTGCGGGTCACGCGCAGGCGGATCTTCTTGTGGATGCCGAAGTCCGAGCCCTCCCAGCGGTCCAGGCGCTGCTCGTCCTCCGGGGACACGTCGTAGAGCACGACGAACACCCGGGAACCGGGATCCTCCACGACCGTCGCGAGAGGCCCTTCCCAGCCGATGTCGTCACCGGCGAAGGTGAGCCGCCAGCCCTCCAACCAGCCCGTCCCGGACATGGGGGAGTGCGGACAGCGCTCGAGCATCTGCGTCGAGTCCATGTTGGACCCATAGGCGGCATAGATCGGCACCAGCAAAGGGTAGCCAATAACCTTCGCAGACCGCGTTCGATTGCCGCACCTGCGGCGCGCCGCCCGGCGGTCGACCGTTGCGCACCGGTAACGCGGTCGGTGGTGCGAGGTGGTTGCCGGATAACGTTGACCTCGTGCCGGAGATCCCGGCGCGAAGCACGGAGCGGAGGTATCAATGACCCGCATCGCGATCATCGGTGGCGGACCGGCCGGCTATGAGGCGGCCTTGGTGGCGGCCCAGCACGGAGCGTCGGTGACGCTGATCGATTCCGACGGCATCGGCGGAGCGTGCGTGCTGTGGGACTGCGTCCCCTCCAAGACCTTCATCGCCTCCACCGGCGTGCGCACCGATCTGCGCCGCGCTCGCGATCTGGGGATCACCCTCGACCCGGCCCAGGCGCAGGTGCAATTGCCGGAGGTGAACGCGCGCGTCAAGGCGCTGGCGCTGGCGCAGTCCTCCGACATCCGCTCGAAACTGCAGACCGTCGGGGTGACGGTGCTGGCAGGTTACGGCGAGCTGATCGATCGAGGCAGCGGCCTGGCCGCGCACCGGGTGCTGGCCAGACTGGCCGACGGCGCGCAGCAGATCATCGAGGCCGAGGTGGTGCTGATCGCGACCGGTGCGAGCCCGCGGGTGCTGCCGGGCGCGGAGCCCGACGGTGAGCGGATCCTCAACTGGCGTCAGCTCTACGACCTGGATGAGCTGCCGGAGACCCTGGTCGTCGTCGGTTCCGGTGTGACGGGCGCGGAGTTCGTCTCGGCATACACCGAGATGGGCGTGCGGGTGAAACTGGTCTCCAGCCGCGACCGCGTGCTGCCCGGCGAGGACGCCGACGCCGCGCTCGTGCTGGAGGACGCGCTCGCCGAGCGCGGCGTCGAACTGGTCAAGCACGCCCGTGCCGACGCGGTGGAGCGCACCGCCGACGGCATCGTGGTCAAGCTCTCCGACGGCCGCACCGTCTCCGGCTCGCACGCGCTGATGACCGTCGGCTCGACACCCAACACCACCGGCCTCGGGCTGGAAAAGGTCGGCATCGAACTCGACCGCGGCGGCTATCTGCGGGTGGACCGCGTGTCGCGCACCTCGGTGCCGGGCATCTACGCCGCGGGCGACTGCACCGGCCTGCTGCCGCTGGCCTCGGTGGCCGCGATGCAGGGGCGCATCGCGATGTACCACGCGCTCGGCGAAGGCGTCAGCCCGATCCGACTGAAGACCGTCGCCTCCGCGGTGTTCACCCGGCCGGAGATCGCGACCGTCGGCGTCAGCCAGACCGCGATCGACAACGGCGAGGTGCCCGCGCGCACGGTGATGCTGCCGCTGAACACCAATCCGCGCGCCAAGATGTCCGGGCTGCGACGGGGTTTCGTCAAGATCTTCTGCCGTCCGGCGACCGGCGTGGTGATCGGCGGTGTCGTGGTCGCGCCGATCGCCTCGGAGCTGATCCTGCCGATCGCGCTTGCGGTGCAGAACAATCTGACGGTCAACGACCTGGCCCAGACCTTCTCGGTGTACCCGTCGCTCACCGGTTCGGTGACCGAGGCGGCGCGTTTGCTGATGCGGCACGACGACTTGGGCTGAGCTCGGGTTCGGCGCACCGGGTGCCGTGTCCGATCCCGGACACCGGGCCCGGTGAACTCGGGGCGGACGCGGGATGCGGGCGCTCTTGCCACCCTTGGCTATTCGCTGCGTTGCCCATCCTGCGCACATGTGGTTCACTCTCGGCAGAGATGCGATCGGCTGGACGGTCGCGGAGTTCGGTGTGGGGGGATGGGTTCTTTCCAGATCGGCACGTGCGAACGGCCCGGGTCGTTCGACGATCAGGCGTCTCACCCAGGGACAACTGCATGCGGCCGTTCCGGTCGCACCCGGGAAGGGAATTGCGAAAAGTGAAACATCGTAAGCCGAGTCGGGCGCAGCGAGCGATGGCGAGCACCTCGTTGCCACTGGCCACAGCGGCTGCCGTGGCCACTCTCTTCGCTGCGCCGGCGGGGGCGGCTCCCAACGATCCGGCCACTCCGTCGACGCCCGCGCCTGCGCAGCCGGGCGTGAACGAGTCGCCGAGCACCCCGGAGACCACCCAGGCCGAGCCGAACAAGCCGGAATCCAAGCCGGAGGCGCAGAAGCCGGAGAGCAAGCCCACGCCGAGCCAGCCGGGCGTCACCACCCCGGAGTCGGATCACGCCGCGCCGGAACAGAAGGATCCGAAGCTGGCCAAGCCGACCCAGCCGGGCGTGACCCCGCCGCGGGTCGCGCCGCTGCCGGTCCCCGGTCAGCAGAAGCCGGACGAGCCGCTGCCCGCGGTCGTGCCTGATCAGGCGGCGCCGCAGCCGGGCGGGCAGTCCGGCCAGCAGGCGGCCCCGCAGCCAGGACAGCAGGCCGCTCCGCAGCAGGGCGCGCAGAACGACAACGCCCAGGCGCGGCAGCCGGACAGCTCCACGCTGGTGCAGCCGCAGGCACAGCCGCGCTGGCAGGCGCCGCGGCTGGAGTCGGCTCCGGCCGCGCCGGTCGTGGAGATGACCGGCCCGCACGCCGAGATCGGCGCCAACATCGACGGCGGCACCATCCTGCCCGGCCACGTGGCCAACACCCACCACTTCAGCAACGAGGCCGGTTACGTCGGCACCATCGGCTACCGCACGCCGACCGGTTCCGGTGAAGCGGGCGTCTCGGTGGAGTTCGTCGACAAGAACACCGTCAAGCTGACCACCTACACCGGTGGCGAGGGCTTGGCATCGAACAACACCACCACGGTGTTCGACACCACCCAGCTGAACCAGGCCAAGGCCGCGGTGGAGGACTGGATCCGGGAGCAGCCGGGCGGAGCCGCTGCCCTGGATGCCGCCGCACAGGTTAAGCTTCCGCTTCAGCCGGGCGATTTCGCTCCGCAGACCGTCGACGTGGGTGGTGTCACCACCCAGTGGGGTGGCTCACTCCAGTACTGACACGTACAGTTTCGGCGGGTGGGGCGGTCGTTCACGGCCGCCCCACTTGTGTGTCCTGGGAAAGGATTGGGTGTGACCTCCGAGGGTGACGCGAGGGAGAACGAATCCGACCAGTCCGGTTCGGCGTTCGGTCCGTCGTTGGGGGAGTTCGGGCCGCCGGTTTCCGAGTTCGGACCGCCCGTCTCGGAATTCGGTCCGCCGGTTGCGCAATTCGGCCCGCCGACGGGGGCCGACACCGGTCCCCGCTGGCAGGTGCCGCAGCAGCCTACCGATCACCCGGAACTGACTTGGCGACCCGCGGGCGAGCCGGAAACGACACCCGCGCTGCCGTCGCAGTTCCGCGCGCCGGATTCCACCGTCTACACCGGACCGCCCTCCGCCGCGCCCGAGCAGCCTTCCGCCGCAGCCGAGCGCTCCCAGCCGACGAGCGGTGAGCCGCAGGAATCCTGGTGGAACCAGCCGACCGCCGAAGGCGGCGTGCCGAAGCCTCCCGCGCCGTCCGAATCGGGTTTGTCCTGGGCCGAGGACCCGATCGCCATGCGGCTGGCGTTGCGTGTGCCGACCACACCGGCGCCGGCCCGGCGCAAGGGCCCCTCGCCGCGATGGATCGTGCTCGGTGCGGTCGCCGCGGTAGCGGTGCTGATCGCGCTGACGGTGACCATCATCGTGTCCAGCGGCAGCGATGAGGACCAGAACGGTACGGCCGCGTCGGCCGGGCCCAGCACCGTGTCGGTGAACTGCCCGACCCGCACCGAGGGCAAGGTCACCTTCGGCAACGGCCCAGGGGATACGAGCAGTGGGATCCGCGCGATTCTGGGCTTCGAGCACGCCTACTATTCCGAGCGCAGCGCCACCCGCGCGCACACGTTCGTGGCGCCGGGCGCGAACGTCGAGCCCCCCGCGGACCTGCAGAAGACCATTGATCAGCACATTCCGCAGGGGACGGGCTATTGCCTGCGGATCGCGGAGATCACCCCCGACCGCTTCAACGTGGAGATCACCGAGCACCGTCCGGATGGCACGGAGGCCCAGTACTTCCCGGTGATCACAACCGTGAATCTGGACGGGCGGACCCTCATCTATCTGATCGATTGAGTCGCTTCGTGGAGTCGGGACCCGTCCGCCGGTTCCTTCCCGCGATCCCGGCTGCGCGCATTGCCTGAAACGAGTGCCGAGTCCGATCCGCCCGGCCACCGGTGCGCGCCGGGACTGCGCACCCGCGGCCGCCGACGCCGATCAGCCGTCGTTGACGCCCGGCTGCAGGTAGTTCGTGACCTGCCACACGTAGCCTCCGCCGGAGCGCACGCAGCCGAGAACGGCTTTGCGCTGGACCCCATTGCCCACGTCCACGTAGTCCTTCGCCGTCGCTCCGGGGACAGTGCACTTCTGGCCGGGCTGGGCGGCGTTCGCCGAGGGCGCGGCGAAGGCCAGGATGCCGGTGGTCAATGCACCGATGGCGAGCGCGGATGCGATGTGCTTCATTGCTTTTCGTTCCTTCGATCGGATGATCTGTACGTGAATCTGGACGGTCGCGGTGCGCAGGCCGTTCCATCGAGTGATATAGATCACTTCGATCGGACATGTTGTATGCCCTCTGGGCTCGGCTTTCGGGCAGCGGGTCGGTGGGCCTTGCCGTAGGCGCACTCGACTGATCGCACCGGTGTCCTCGCCTATCGATTGGGTCTCACATACTGAGAATAGAATTTCATATTTTGGTAGTCGGTATGAAACAGTGAGGATACGCGTACCGTGGCGTCCTCCTGGAGGTTTCATGTCGGCGATCACTCCACCACTGGCCCGGCGTCTCGACGGCCTGACGAGCTCGGCGATTCGGGACCTGCTGAAGGTAGCCGCGCGCGACGACATCATCAGCCTGGCCGGTGGCCTTCCCGACGAGCAATTGATGCCGAGGGACCGGATCGCGGAGGCGGCGGAATCGGCGCTGGCGGACCGCGCACGACTGCAGTACACCGAGTCGGCGGGCTGGGGCCCGCTGCGTGAAGTGCTCGCCGCGCGCGAGACCCAGCGGCTGGGGCGGCCGGTGCCGCTGGAGGAGGTGTTCGTCACCCACGGCTCGCAGCAGGCGTTGTCGCTGCTCGCCGAGGTGCTGCTCGATCCGGGCGCACTGGTCGTGGTGGAGGATCCTGCCTACGTCGGCGCCTTGCAGGTGTTCCGCGCCGCCGGATCGCGCATCGTGACGGTCCCGCTGGACGCCGACGGGATGCGCGTCGACGCGCTGGCCGAGCTGCTCGGCCGCGGCGAGCGGCCCGCCGTGGTGCACACGGTGAGCAATTTCCACAACCCGCGCGGTGTCACCATGAGTTCGCGGCGTCGACGGGAACTGGCCGAGCTCGCCGACCGGTACGGATTCTGGGTGATCGAGGACGATCCCTACGGTGAGCTGTGGTTCGACCGGCCGTCGCCGGAGCCGATCGCGACGTATTCGCCCAATGTGATCCGGTTGTCCAGCGTGTCGAAGATCCTTGCCCCGACCTTGCGGGTGGGCTGGATGACCGCGCCGAACGCGGTGTGCAGGGGCGTGGAGTTGCTGAAGCAGGGCGCTGACCTGTGCGGTTCGGCCTTGACCCAGCAGATCGCCGCCGATCTGCTCGCCGACGCGGACTGGCTGACCGGGCAGGTCGAACAGATCCGGCGGGTCTACGGCGCGCGTGCGCGGGTCTTGGTCGACGAACTGCGCACCAGCTTCGGCGACCGGCTGGTGAGCACCGACGCCGCCGGTGGCATGTTCGTGTGGGTCGATTTCACCGATGGGACCGACACCGTGCAGCTGTTGCCCCATGCCATCGATCTCGGCGTCGCCTACGTCCCCGGCGAGGCGTTCGCGGTGTCGGGCGGTCATCGGAGCTCGATGCGTCTGTGCTTCACCACTTCCGACGCGACGACGCTGCGGGAGGCGGTTGCGCGCTTGGCGCGCGCGATCGGCGCATAGATTCGGGAGCACCGCTTTCGGTAGCGGAAGCGGACTCGGCGCGTTTTCAGTCCACCCAACCGTAGGTGCGCTCGACCGCCTTGTTCCACGCGGCGAAGCGCTCTTCGCGCTCCGCCTCCGGCATGGTCGGATGCCAGGTCTTGTCGGCGGTCCAGTTGTCGCGGATGTCGTCGGTGCCCGCCCAGTAGCCGACAGCCAGCCCGGCCGCGTACGCCGCACCCAGCGCGGTGGTCTCGTTGACCACCGGGCGCACCACGGGCACGTCGAGCACGTCGGATTGGAACTGCATCAGCAGATCGTTGGCGACCATGCCGCCGTCCACCTTCAACGTGGTCAGCTCCAGGCCGAGCCGCTGGGACTCCGCGTCGGCGCGCATCGCGTCGACCACCTCGCGGGTCTGGAACGCGGTGGATTCCAGCACCGCCCGCGCCAGGTGCGCTTTGGTGACGAAGCGGGTGAGCCCGGTGATCACGCCGCGCGCGTCCGGGCGCCAGCGCGGGGCGAACAGCCCGGAGAAGGCGGGCACGATGTAGGCGCCGCCGTTGTCGTCGACGCTGCGGGCCAGCGGCTCGATCTCGTCGGCGGAGGAGATGATGCCGAGATTGTCGCGGAACCACTGCACCAGCGAGCCGGTGACCGCGATGGAGCCCTCCAAGGCGTATACCGCGTCCGCGTCACCGAGGCGGTAACACACCGTCGTGAGCAGGCCGTGCTTACTGAACACCGGCGTGGTTCCGGTGTTCAGCAACATGAAATTGCCGGTGCCGTAAGTGTTCTTGGCCTCGCCGGGCGCCAGGCACGCCTGGCCGAAAGTGGCGGCCTGCTGGTCGCCGAGGATGCCCGCCACCGGCACCCCGGCCAGCGGTCCCGAACCGATCGGCGCGTAGACCTCCGAGGAACTGCGCACCTGCGGCAGCATCGACTCGGGCACGCCGAACTCCCGGCAGATCTCCGAATCCCATTGCAACGAGCGCAGATCCAGCAGCATGGTGCGGGAGGCGTTGGTCACGTCGGTGATGTGCTCGCCGGTGAGCTTCCACAGCACCCAGCTGTCGACGGTGCCGAAGCACAGCTCGCCCGCCTCCGCGCGCTCCCGCACGCCCGGCACGTTGTCCAGGATCCAGCGCAGCTTCGGCCCGGCGAAATAGGTGGACAACGGCAGGCCGGTGCGGTCCTGATAGCGGGCCGGTCCCGCGTCGCCGGCCAGTTCGGCGCACAGCCGGTCGGTGCGGGTGTCCTGCCAGACGATCGCGTTGTACACCGGCCGGCCGGTCTCGCGGTCCCACACCACGGTCGTCTCGCGCTGATTGGTGACGCCCACCGCGGCGATGTCATCGGCGCCGAGGCCGCCACGCTCGAGAACCTCACCGAGAACGAGTTCGGTATTGCGCCAGATGGTTTCGGGATCGTGCTCCACCCAGCCCGGTCGCGGGAAGATCTGCTCGTGCTCCCGCTGGGCGACGCCGACGACGCGCCCATGCCGGTCGAAGACGATGCACCGGCTGGAAGTCGTGCCCTGGTCGATGGCGGCCACATAGCGACGCATGGGCTGAGTTTATTTGGCCGCGCCTTCGGCGCGGCGTGTTCGCGGCCCCCTTGTGGCTCGCGTCCGAGCGACCGCCGCTGGCGACTTCGTCGCGGACGCGGCGGCCACTCGGAC
>NZ_JBSFNF010000055.1:0-4201 GCF_053586955.1 Nocardia sp. NPDC003726
TGTGCGCGGCCGCCGCGCAAGCGACGAAGGAGCAAGCGGCGGTCGCGCACACGCGAGCCATAAAGGGGCCGCGAACACGCCGCGACGCAGTCGCGGCAAATAAAACACAGTAGGCTCCCCGGTGTGCCGGAGGGACAAGGATTACCGGGTATGACCGACGCGACGACAGGTGTGCCCGGTGTTCGGTGACCGAGCGCGCGGCCTCGGCTTGGCCAGTCGCCCCGATTTCGCCCTGGTCGGCGTGCTGCGCATCCCGGAAGTGCAGACCAGCCCATGGATTTCGCTGACCAGAAGAGTGCTGTTCGCGACGGCGCTGCTGTTCCTGGCCGCGATGGTGGTGTACCTGGGACGCGCGGGCTACCACGACAACTCGGGCAATGAGCTGTCGTTCCTGGACGCGTTCTACTACGCGACGGTGTCGCTGTCGACCACCGGATACGGCGACATCCACCCGGTGACGCCCGAGGCGCGGCTGGCGAACATCATCATCATCACCCCGCTGCGCATCCTGTTCCTGATCGTCCTGGTCGGAACGACGCTGGGCGTGCTGACCGAACGTTCCCGGCAGGCTTTCAAGATTCAGCGATGGAGGCACACCGTGCGCAATCACACCGTGGTCGTCGGATACGGCACGAAGGGGCGGACCGCGATCGACGCCATGCTCGGCGACGGAGTGCAGCCCGCCGACATCGTCGTGGTCGACACCGACGTGGTCGCCTTGGAGGCGGCCGCCAACGCCGGGCTGGTCACGGTGCACGGCTCGGCCACCCAATCCGACGTGTTGCGGCTGGCGGGCGTGCAGAACGCCGACTCGGTGGTGGTCGCGACCAATCGGGACGACACCGCCGTGCTGGTCACCCTCACCGCCAGGGAGTTGAACAAGGCCGCCAAGATCGTGGTTTCGATCCGGGAGGCGGAGAACACCCATCTGGTCCGGCAGTCCGGCGCGAACTCCGTGGTGGTGTCCTCGGAGACAGCGGGCCGGTTGCTCGGTATCGCGACCACCACGCCCACGGTCGTGGAGATGATGGAAGACCTGCTCACCCCGGAGGAGGGCTTCGCCGTCGCCGAACGCGAGGTGGAGGCGTCCGAGATCGGCGGCTCGCCGCGGCATCTCAGCGATATCGTCCTGGGCGTGGTGCGCGACGGGGTGCTCTACCGGGTGGGCGAGCCGGAAGTCGACGCGGTCGACGCGGGCGACAAGCTGTTGTACATCCGTCGAGCGGGCAAGTGACCCGGCGCGAACCAGGTTGTTGCTCGGGGCGCGATAGTCTCGAACCGTGCCGGCGTTTCAGCTCAACAGTGTTCCGTTGCTCTCCCGCTCCGTCATCGACCGGGCCGAGCACATCCGCGGTGATGCCCAGGCCCTGAAGGAGGGCTGGGCGGAAGCGAAACTTCTGCGGGTCAACCGTCGCGGACAGGTGCGCTTCGACGAGGGCGCCCTGGTCCTGGAAGCGGCCGTGGAGTTCTCCGCCGAGCCGAGTCCTGCCGCGGTGTTCCTCGGTGTGGAGGAGGGCGTGCACCTGTGGGCGGTGCGCGATCCGGAGCTGGAGGGGGCGCTGACCGATCTGCGCGCGCTGGCCGGCGGCGCCGTCGACGACCGCACCGCCGGGTTGCTCTCCACCGCGATCGCGCTGCTGAACTGGCACGACAAGGCCGGCTTCCACGGTGCGGACGGCGCTGTCACCACGTCGGCGAAGGCGGGCTGGTCGCGCATCACCGAGAGCGGTTACGAGGAGTTCCCGCGCATCGATCCTGCGGTGATCTGCCTGATCCACGACGGCGGCGAGCGGGTGCTGCTTGCCCGCCAGAGCAGCTGGCCGAAGTCGCTGTTCTCGCTGCTGGCCGGGTTCGTCGAGGCGGGAGAGTCGCTGGAGCGCTGCGTGGAGCGCGAGATGCGCGAGGAAGTGGGTCTCGACGTGCGCGAGATCAGCTACCTGGGCAGCCAGCCGTGGCCGTTCCCGCGCTCACTGATGCTCGGCTTCGCCGCGGTCGCCGACCCCGCTCAGCCGCTGACCTTCACCGACGGTGAGATCGCTGAGGCCGAGTGGTTCACCCGTGCGCAGGTGCGGGAAGCGTTGGCGGTGGGCGACTGGTCCAACCGGGACGGCGGCTCACGGCTGCTGCTGCCCGGCTCGATCTCCATCGCGCGCACGATCATTGAATCCTGGGCCGCGATCGACTGACGCGCGGGCCGAAGCCGGCCCGCGCGCGACGGCTGCTCAGGACAGACCGGCGAGGACCTGCTTGACCGCAGCCAGCGACGGGTTCGTCGCGGTGGAGCCATCCGCGAACTTGACGGTGGGCACCACGTGGTTGCCCCCGTTCACGCTGCCGACGAACTCGGCCGACGCGGGGTCTTGCTCGATGTCGATCTCGACGTAGCTGATGCCTGCCTCGTCCAACTGCTTCTTGAGCCTGCGGCAGTAGCCGCACCAGGTGGTCGAGTACATCGTCAGGGTGGGGTTCGCGTCAGTCACGGACACTGCAACGCCGGACGACCGCTGACTGTTCCGACCCGAACAATCCGGGACCTTGCGCGACATTTAATATGCGCGCATACTAAATGCATGACGATCATCGCCAGCGCGCACGCCATCTCCAGTGCGCCGCCGACCGCCTTCTTCGCCCGCTGGGCCGACGTGGCCACCTGGCCGGAGTGGAACACCGACACGGAGTGGGTGCGCTTGGACGGACCGTTCGCCGAGGGCGCCACCGGAACGTTGCGGCCGAAGGGCGGCCCGAAGGTCCGGTTCGTGGTCGCCCGCCTGACCGACCGCGAGTTCGTGGACGTCTCCCGGCTGTTCGGCGCGCGGCTCACCTTCGCCCACGAGGTCGCCGTCGCGGACGGCCGCACCACGGTCACCGTGACCGTCTCGATCGACGGGCCGCTGCGGGTGTTGTGGACGAAGATTCTGGGCGCCGACCTGGCGAAATCCGTGCAGCCCGACCTGGACGCACTGGTGGCCGTCGCCGAGGGGGTTGCGGTATGAGCGCGACCGGATCGAGTGCGAAGTACTGGCTGGCCGTGGTCTCGAGGGAGCATGTCCGGCGCGGCGTGCGGCTGGGCATCGCCCAAGCCAACCACGGCAAGCGGGCGGCGGTGGAACGCATGCGGCCCGGCGACGGATTGGTGTACTACTCGCCGCGCGAGGGCATGCGCGCCGGAGCGCCGGTGCGCTCGTTCACCGCGATCGGCACCATCGACGACCGCCCGGCCTGGCAGGCCGACCCGCAGGACGGCGGCTGCTTCCGGCCGTGGCGCCGGTCGGTCAGCTACCGAGCGGAAGCGCGGGAGACCCCGATCGATACGCTGCGTGCCGAGCTCGACCTCACCAGCGTGCCGAACTGGGGCATGGTCCTGCGCCGTGGCCTGATAGAACTCAGCCCGCACGATTACGCGTTGATCGCGCGAGAGATGACCGACGAGTGAGGGAGGCGGATGCGCGAGGCGCAAGACGGGCGGCTGCGTTCCCGATTTCGCGCGGCTGAGGAAAGTCCCGGCCTGTTGCTGTGGCAGGTGACCAATCGCTGGCAGGCGGCGCAGCGGGCGGCGCTCGCGCCATTCGACCTGACCCACGTGCAATTCGTGCTGTTGGCTTCGCTCACCTATTTGGCTACGGGCCGCGAAGATCCGGTGCGGCAGCGTGACCTGGCCGAATACGCCGCCACCGATCCGATGATGACCTCCCAGGTGTTGCGCGCGCTGGCGCAGAAGGGCCTGATCGAACGCCGCGACCACCCGAGCGATCGCCGGGCCAAGGCGCTGGTCGCCACCGAAGCGGGCGTGGCGCTGGTGAACCGGGCCATCGTCGCGGTGGAGACGTGCGACGCGGAGTTCTTCGCGCCGCTGGGCGCCGAGGACGGCGCCTTCGCCCGCTCCCTGCGGCAGCTACGCGGCCGCTGAACGCCGCGCACGCCCGGCTCGCCGGTCCGATGATGACGCCCGGTCCGAACGACGAGATCGCGCATGGCGGCGCCGCGGGCATCCCTGTCTGCACAGTCGAGCATCGTCGGCGGCCGCGCGGTGCCGGTCCGATGGTGATGCCCGGTCCGAACGACGAGATCGCGCATGGCGGCGCCGCGGGCATCCCTGTCTGCACAGCCGAGCACCGTCGGCGGCCGCGCGGTGCCGGTCCGATGGTGATGCCCGGTCCGAACGACGAGATCGCGCATGGCGGCGCCGCGGGCATCCCTGTCT
>NZ_JBSFNF010000055.1:4300-7967 GCF_053586955.1 Nocardia sp. NPDC003726
TGCACAGCCGAGCACCGTCGGCGGCCGCGCGGGCCGATGCCGGGCCGGTCCTGGGCTGGAATCGATGGGGCGGGCCGGCCACGCTGATCGCGGCGACAACTTCCTCCAACTCGCGAGCCGGAGCGGCCACGCAGACGATGCCTGGGTACACCACCGAACACTGCTCGAGCGTCCGCATGGAACATCCAAGGTTTCGCCGACGGGCCGCACCACCGTTCGGGCTACTGCGGCATGGACTGCGCTGGGCGGTTTCGGCACCCCGGCGCCTTCCCTACTGTGCGGCCGACCCACCGGCGCGTGGCGCCCGCCATGGCGACCGGCCGCTTGTCGGTGGGCGCTGTCATGATGGACCGCGTGCCCGCTCTCGACCTCGCCGACCTCGATCCCGAGCAGGCCGCCGCCGTGCGGGCGCCGCGCGGCCCGGTGTGCGTGCTCGCGGGCGCGGGCACCGGCAAGACCAGGACCATCACCTATCGCATCGCGCATCTGATCGCGCAGGGGCACGTCAAGGCCGATCAGGTGCTCGCGGTGACGTTCACCGCGCGCGCCGCGGGCGAACTGCGCACCCGGTTGCGCGCGCTCGGTCTCGGCGGCGAAGCCTCCCAGGTGCAGGCGCGGACGTTCCACGCGGCGGCGCTGCGGCAGCTGAAGTACTTCTGGCCGCAGATCGTCGGCGACGTGCCGTGGCGGCTGATCGATGCCAAGTTCCCGATCGTCGCGCAGGCCGCGCACCGGGCCGGCCTGTCCACGGCCACCGACAGCGTGCGCGACCTGCTGAGCGAAATCGAGTGGGCGAAGGCTTCGCTCATCGCGCCGGAGGACTACACGGCGGCGGTCGCGAAGCAGCGGCGCGAGACGCCCTACGACGCATTGCGGGTCGCGGACGTCTACGCGGGCTACGAGAAGCTCAAGGCGACACCGGACGGGCTGCTGCTGGATTTCGACGACCTGCTGTTGCACACGGCCGCCGCGCTGGAGGACTATCCGGCGGTGGCCGACGAATTCCGCGGCCGCTACCGCAGCTTCGTGGTGGACGAATACCAGGACGTCACCCCGCTGCAACAGCGCGTGCTCGACGCGTGGCTCGGCGACCGCGACGACCTGACCGTCGTCGGCGACGCCAACCAGACCATCTATTCGTTCACCGGAGCCACGCCGAGCTATCTGCTGGACTTCTCCCGGCGCTTCCCCGACGCCACCGTGGTCCGGCTGGAACGTGACTATCGCTCGACTCCGCAGGTGGTGTCGCTGGCCAATCGGGTGATCGGGGCGGCGCGCGGGCGTATCGCGGGCACCAGGCTGCAACTGATCGGCCAACGCGCCGACGGACCCGAGCCCACGTTCGCCGAATACGACGACATGCCCGCCGAGGCGGCGGCGGTGGCCGAGGCGATCGGCCGGTTGATCGCGGCGGGCACACCGGCCGCGGAGATCGCCGTGCTCTATCGGATCAACGCCCACTCGGAGAGCTACGAGCAGGCGCTCACCGAGCGCGGCATCCCGTACCAGGTGCGCGGCGGCGAGGGTTTCTTCGCGCGCGCGGAGGTCAGGCAGGCCGTGCAGGCGCTGCGGCAGGTCGCCGCCCGCGAAGACCTGCCCGACCAGGCACGCAGCGGCAGCTCCCTGGTCGCGCTGGTCCGCGCGGCGCTCGCCCCGCTCGGCCTGACCACCACCGAGCCCGCGGGCGCCCAGGCGCGCGAACGCTGGACCTCGCTGGTCGCGTTGGTGCGCCTGACCGAGGAACTGGTCGGCCACGACGAGCGGCTCGACCTCACCGGACTGCTGCGCGAACTCGCCGCCCGCGCCGAGGCCAGGCACCCACCCACGGTGCAGGGGGTCACCCTGGCCTCCCTGCACGCCGCCAAGGGCTTGGAGTGGGACGCGGTGTTCCTCGTCGGCCTGTCCGACGGCACCATGCCGATCGCGCACGTTCTCGCCGACGACGGTTCGGTCGCCGACGAAGCGGCGCTGGAGGAGGAGCGGCGGCTGCTCTATGTCGGCGTCACCAGGGCACGCGAACATCTGCGGTTGTCCTGGGCGCTGGCCAGGAACGAAGGCGGCAGGCGCACCAGGCGGCGTTCGCGATTCCTCAACGGCCTCGTTCCGGACGATTCGCCCGCGTCGCGCATCGCCTTCGCCGCCGGTGATCGCCTCCACAAACGGCTCCCCACCTGCCGGGTCTGTGGTCGTTCGCTGCTCGATCCCACCAGTACGTTGCTCGGACGCTGTGCGGGTTGCCCGGCGGATTTGGATGCTGAACTGCTTGGCGCGCTGCAGGATTGGCGCAGAGACACGGCCGCAGAGTTGAGGATCGACGCTCGGGCAGTGCTCAGTATCAACACGCTGACCGCCATTGCGGAACAATTTCCCCAGAACGAGCCTGCCTTGGCGGCGATACCCGGCATGGGGCAGCACAAGTTACGGCAGTTCGGCGCCGACATACTCGCCATCGTCGCGTCCCGGCTTCGATCCACATCACAAAACCGCAGGTAGAAAATAGGTTGTCCCGCTCGGCGATCTTGCCTATGGTGTATTTCACGCACCGGGAGGGCATCTCGGTGCGCACAGTTACCGACACACAACGAGTACAGGAGGGAGGCAGAGCAGTGGACAACATCATGAACTTCGGCGCCAGTGGCGTTGCGGTCTATGCGCCCATGGCGGCCTCCCGGGGGATCCTCGCCTTGCAGGGGATCGGTCTGTCCGGAATCGGTGCGTTCGGCACGTCCGGCACGCGAGTGAATTGCGCTGCCATGCATGCGTCGCTGCGTACCCACATCCAGGACAAGCCCAGCGTGGGCTGGCGCCCGACGGCTGCCGAGGCAGCAGTCGGTGTCTTCGCGGATGAAGCCGGCTTCGATCCGGCGGCCCCGCGGGCAGCACGCCTCCGCACCGCACACCCAGCGACCGTGAACAGGACTCGACACAGATGTCGACCTAGGTAGGGAACTCCTCCCCGACCTCCTGGCCACGGATCGCACGACAGCGAAACCGTGGCCAGTATTCTCCGGCCCTTCAGCCACCGGCACCGGTTTCGCCACAACAAACGAACCGCTGCAAACGAGCTGAAGGAGAACGACGTGTTCACCGCACAGGGTTGGCCGCAGGCCACTACTGACGTGACATGCCGAACCGTGGCGTCGACTACTCGGACCCAGGAGATCACCAAGGTCCTGCCCTGCCGTGCTGGAGACCCGGACCTCTGGTTCGCCGAGAGCCCGGTCCAGCTGGAGCAGGCCAAGGCGCTGTGCGCGACCTGCCCGATCCGCAAAGGCTGCCTGAGCGCCGCCATGGATCGTCGTGAGCCATGGGGTGTTTGGGGCGGTGAGATCTTCGACCAGGGTGTCGTGATCGCCCGCAAGCGTCCCCGCGGTCGTCCGCGCAAGGTCGCGGTCCCGGCATGAGCCGGGGAGTGACTTCCCTCCCTCCGGTCGATGTGCTCGATTCGGTCGGTACCGGCACGGGCCGAGCCAACGAACGAGAAAGCAGAACAGCCGCCCACCGCATAATGGTGGGCGGCTGGTCTGCTGTGTTGGTGTTGGTTTTGCAGCGCCTGCGGCGCTGCGTGTTCGCGGCCCCGGGAAGTCTCGCGTCCGAGCGACCGAGACTCGCGACAGCCTCGCAATCGCATAGGTCACTACGAAGCCCAACCCGCCCCCAACCGCGC
>NZ_JBSFNF010000056.1:0-7905 GCF_053586955.1 Nocardia sp. NPDC003726
CACCGCAACGTGGTGGAGTTGCTGGCCAACACCCAGCCGTTGTTCGGGTTCGGCGACACCGATGTGTGGACGCTGTTTCATTCCTTCGCGTTCGATTTCTCGGTGTGGGAGTTGTGGTGCGCGCTCGCGCACGGCGGCAGCGTGGTCGTGGTGGACTATCTGACCTCCCGCTCGCCCGAGCAGTTCCGGGAATTGCTGATCCGCGAGGGGGTCACCGTGCTCAACCAGACCCCCTCGGCGTTCTATCAGCTGGTGGAGGCCGACCGGGCCGCCGCGACGGGTGCGGGTGAGCTGGGGTTGCGGTATGTGATCTTCGGTGGTGAGGCGCTGGATCTGCGGAAGCTGCGCCGCTGGTATGACCGCCACGGTGAGCGCACCCGGTTGGTGAACATGTACGGCATCACCGAGACCACCGTGCACGTGTCGTTCGTGCCGTTGACCCCGGCCCAGGTCGAGGAGCCGGCCAGTGTGATCGGGCGGGCGATCCCCGGTTTGGACGCCTATGTGCTCGATGACCGGTTGCATCCGGCGCCGGTCGCGGTGGCCGGGGAGATCCATGTCGTCGGCAAGCAACTCGCCCGTGGGTATCTGGGGCGGGCGGGGTTGACCGCGACCCGGTTCGTCGCGAATCCGTTCGGGGCGCCGGGCTCGCGGATGTATCGCAGCGGTGACATCGGCCGCTGGCGCGCCCGCGGGGACGACGCCGCCTTGGAATACGCCGGGCGCGGGGATCAGCAGGTGCAACTTCGTGGGTTCCGTATCGAACTCGGCGAGATCGAAGCCGCGCTGCTGGGCTGCGCCGGGATCGGGCAGGCCGTGGCGGTGGTCCGCGCCGACGAACACACCGGCGAACGATTGATCGGCTACGTCGTGCCCGACACCCACACCGCGATCGACCCCAACGCCGTCCGCGCCGAAGTCGCCGGATTCCTCACCGGCTACATGGTCCCCGACGCCGTCGTCGTCCTCGACACCCTGCCACTGACCCCCAACGGGAAGCTCGACCGCCGGGCGCTACCCGATCCCGAGATCATCAGCACGGTCGACTACCGCGCGCCGCAGACGGCCACCGAACAGGCCGTGGCGCAGGTGTTCGCCGAACTGCTCGGCGCCGACCGCGTCGGCCTGGACGACGACTTCTTCGGGCTCGGCGGCAACTCGCTGCTGGCGGCCCAGGTGGCCGGACGGCTGCGGGAAGCGACCGGAGCGGCGGTGCAGGTGCAGTGGTTCTTCACCGACGCCACGGTGGCGGGCTTGGCCGCCCGCATCGACGCCGGCGACGCCGACGCCACCGCGGCGCTCGACGTGCTGCTGCCCATCCGGGCGAGCGGCTCGGCGGCCCCGCTGTTCTGCCTGCATCCGATGTACGGCTTGGCCTGGTCGTACGCGGGTCTGGCCCAGTTCATGCCCGCCGAGCAGCCGATCTTCGGCCTGCAATCGCCGGCGCTGTCGGAAGACGGCGAGCTGCCCGGCTCGCTGGACGAGCTGGCCGAGCGCTACCTGTCGGAGATCAGGGCGGTACAGCCGCAGGGCCCGTACCGGTTGCTCGGCTGGTCCCTCGGCGGCGTGCTCGCCCATGCCATCGCCACCAGGCTGCAGGACGCGGGCGAGCAGGTGGAGTTGCTGGCCATGATGGACAGCCATCCGAATCCGGATGTGGTCGGTTTCCGCGCCGCGGTGCGCGGCGCACTGGCCGAACTCGGACTCGGCACGGCGGCCACCGCGGACGGCGATGTCTACGAGCTCGACGACGACTCGCTGGCCGCCCTGCACGCCATGATCCCGGCCGACCTGGTCGCGGTGACGCCCGAGCGGCTGCGGCGGATCTATCGCAGCGCGGTCCGCTCGGCCGAGCTGATCGCCGAGCACCGGCCCGGCGTCTTCCGCGGCACCGTGCAGTACTTCAGCGCGGCGGTCGCCGACCCCGCCGACGAGTTGCGCGCCGCCGCGGCCGACTGGTGGCCGTATGTCCAGGGCATGGTCGTCGATCGGCCGGTCGAGGTCACCCATGCCCGGATGGCCACAGCGGAGGCGCTGGCGGTGATCGGTCCGCAGCTGGCCGCTCTGCTCGACGGTCGCCGTTGAGCGTCCCCGCCGACATCGCGACCCCAATCGCGCGAAGGCAGGGAATAATCAACCGCGGCACTCGTCACACGCGTCCGTTCCCGGCCCGAAATCCTCGGATCGTGGCCGGTCACGGGGGGCGTGCGCCGGTGGTTCGGTAACGATCGACATGCGCGCGTTCGATGATCCCTGGGCGGGGAGCATGGTGACGTGCGGGTGGCGACGATAGACAGGGTGAGGCAGCACGATGGTTCGGGCAGTCGGGCAGCGGTGTGACGAGACTGCGGAAGCGGTGCGCGCATGACCCGCCCGGCGCGTGTGCGCCCGACCCGGACCCGCCGTCCCCGCGTCACCACCCTGCCGCAGTTGATGGCCACCGCCGTCGAGGCCAACCCCAGCGGCGCGGCCGTGGTGTTCGCCGACGCGACCGCCACCCTGGCCGAGCTGAGCTATGCGCAGCTGGACGACTGGTCCACGCGTTTGGCGCGTCTGCTGATCGATCGTGGGGTGGGGCCGGAGGATCTGGTCGCGGTGGGTATTCCGCGTTCGGTGGAGTCGGTGGTCGCGGTGTGGGCGGTGGCCAAGACGGGTGCGGGTTTCGTGCCGGTGGATCCGAACTATCCGGCCGACCGGGTCGAGCACATGGTCGCCGACTCCGGCGCGGTCTTCGGGCTGACCGTCGAGGAACTGGGCGGTGACCTACCGGACCGGGTGGAGTGGCTGTCCATCGACACCGCGGACTGCGCCCGGCGGCTCGAGGAGTTCCCGGCCGATCCGGTGACCTACACCGATCGGGTGCGTCCGCTGCGCGCGGAGCATCCCGCTTATGTCATCTACACCTCCGGCTCCACCGGCAAGCCGAAGGGCGTGGTGGTCACGCAGTCGGGGTTGGCGGGTTTCTGCGCCGAGCAGCGTGATCGGTACCGGGTGACGAGCGCGTCGCGGACGTTGCATTTCGCGTCGCCGTCGTTCGACGCGTCGGTGCTGGAGTTGCTGCTCGCCCTGGGCGGCGCGGCCACCATGGTCGTCGCCGCCCCCACCGTGTTCGGCGGTGAGGAATTCGCTTCCCTGGTGCGCCGGGAGGCCGTGACTCACGCGTTCGTCACGCCCGCCGCGCTGGCGTCGGTGGATCCGGCGGGGCTGGACGAGTTGCGCGTTGTGGTGGCCGGTGGCGAGGCGTGCCCGCCGGAGCTGGTCCGGCGCTGGGTGCTACCGGTGTCGGGTGGGCGCACCCGCGAATTCTTCAACGGGTACGGCCCCACCGAGACGACGATCATGACGAACATCAGCGCGCCGCTGGTGCCAGGGGAGCCGGTGACGATCGGCGCGCCGATCCGGGCCGTCACCGAATACGTGCTCGACGAGCGCTTGGTCCCGGTCCCGAGCGGGGTGGCCGGGGAGCTGTACATCGCCGGCGCGCCACTGGCCCGCGGCTACCACGACCGGCGCGGGCTGACCGCGTCCCGCTTCGTGGCCAACCCCTTCGACACCCATGGTTCCCGGCTCTATCGCACCGGTGATCTGGTGCGGTGGACGCCGGAGGGTGAGTTGGAGTATCTGGGTCGCAACGATTTCCAGGTGAAGATCCGTGGTTTCCGGATCGAGCTGGGTGAGATCGATGCGGTGCTTGCGGCGCACGAGACGGTGGATTTCGCGGTCACCGTGGGGCACCAGCTGGACAGCGGCGCGACCATTCTCGTCTCCTACGTGCATGCCTCGCCAGGGATGGACGCCGACGCGGCCGAGCTGGCCGCCTTCGCCGAGCAG
The DNA here is from genome assembly GCF_053586955.1 of Nocardia sp. NPDC003726. Classification (NCBI taxonomy): domain Bacteria; kingdom Bacillati; phylum Actinomycetota; class Actinomycetes; order Mycobacteriales; family Nocardiaceae; genus Nocardia; species Nocardia sp. NPDC003726. The sequence continues at coordinate 3,832 of NZ_JBSFNF010000056.1, forward strand.
AGCCTGCCCGCGCACATGGTGCCGACCGTCGTCATGGTGCTGGACGAGATCCCTTTGACGCCGGTGGGCAAATTGGACCGCGAGGCGCTACCTGCGCCGCGGTTGCGGACCAAAGTGTTCCGCGCGCCGGTCGGGCCGCTCGAAGAGCTGGTCGGCGCGGTGTTCGCCGAACTGCTCGGCCCGGGAGCGCCGGTCGGCGCGGACGACGATTTCTTCGAGCTGGGCGGCAACTCGCTGATCGCAACGCAGGCGGCGGCCCGCCTCGGCGCCGCGATCGCCGCGCGGGTGCCTGCCCGGCTGATTTTCGAGAGTCCCACCGTCGCCGCGCTCGCCGCCCGGCTGGAGCCGTTGAAGGGCGCGGGCGATCGGCGCGCGTTGGTGGCGGTGGAGCGTCCGGAGCGGGTGCCGTTGTCGTTGGCGCAGCGGCGGATGTGGTTTTTGAATCAGTTCGATACCGGTTCGGCGGCGAACAATATTCCGTTCGCGGTGCGGTTGTCGGGTGTGTTGGATGTGGCGGCGTTGCAGGCGGCGGTCGCTGATGTGGTGGGGCGTCATGAGACGTTGCGGACGGTGTATCCGGCGGTGGACGGTACGGGGTATCAGCTGGTGCTGCCCGCCGAGCAAGTCGTTCCCGACCTCGCGCCCAAGCCGGTGGCCGAACACGAGCTGCCGGATTGGCTGCGCACCTTCGCCGCCACCGGCTTCGACGTCGCGGCGGGAGTGCCGCTGCGCATCGCGCTGGCCGAGATCGGTTCCCAGGACCACGTGGTCGTGGTGGTGGTGCATCACATCGCGGCCGACGGCGCTTCGGTCGCGCCGTTCCTGCGGGATCTGCTCAGCGCGTTCCTGTCCCGGCGCAACGGCGCCCGCCCGTCCTGGCAGCCACTACCCGTGCAGTACGCGGACTACACACTGTGGCAGCACGCGATGCTCGGCGACGAGAACGACCCCGACTCGATCGCGGCGGACCAGATCGCCTACTGGCGCAGGACGCTCGCGGGCATCCCGGACCGGATCGACCTGCCCTCGGATCGCCCGCGCCCACCCGTCGCCTCCGGCCGGGGCGCGGAGTACTCCTTCGCGGTGGACGCCTCGGTGCATCGAGGGCTCACCGAACTGGCCCACAGCGCGGGCGCCTCGGAGTTCATGGTGGTGCACGCCGCGCTGGCGCTGCTGCTGGCCCGGCTCACCGGCACCGAGGACATCACCATCGGCACGCCGGTGGCGGGCCGCGGCGAGCGCGAGCTCGATCCGCTGATCGGCATGTTCGTCAACACGCTGGTACTGCGCACCCGGATCGATCTCGGCGCGTCGTTCCGCGCGCTGCTGGACCGGACGAAGGAAACCGATCTCGGCGCGTTCTCGCATGCCGAGTTGCCGTTCGAGCGGCTGGTCGAGGTGCTGGACCCGGTGCGGTCGCAGGCGCATCACCCGCTGTTCCAGGTGGCGCTGTTCTACCAGAATCTGAGCAGGCCCGAGATCGATCTGCCCGGACTGTCCGCGCGCGTGCTCGAATTCGACAGCGCCGTGGCGAAATTCGATCTGCAATTGACCGTGGTGCCGAACGCAGACGGCGCGGCAACGGGTTTCACGGCGATGTTCACCTACGCCACCGATCTGTTCGACGAGCGGACGATCGCCGAGTTCGCCTGGCGGCTGGATCGGCTGCTCACCGTGGCCGCCATCGAGCCGGACCGGCCGATCGGCGCGATCGATCTGCTCGCGCCCGCCGAGCGCGAGCGCATCCTCCACGAGTGGAACAGCACCGGGTATCCGGTGCCCTCCGAGCTGCTGCTGGACGGCTACCGGCGCGCCGCCGAGGCCTACGCGGACGAGGTCGCGTTGGTGTACGAGGGCGCGGAGCTGACTTATCGTGAGTTCGACGCGCGGGTGAATCGTCTTGCGCGATTGTTGATTTCGCAGGGTGTGGGTGCGGAGTCGTTGGTGGGGTTGGCGGTTCGTCGGTCGTTGGATCTCGTGGTGGGGATGTATGCGGTCGTGGCGGCGGGTGGGGCGTATGTGCCGTTGGATCCGGATCATCCGGCCGAACGCATCGCGCACATCCTGGATACGGCGCGGCCGGTCTGCGTGCTCACCACCTCCGCCGACGCGGTGGACGTGCCGGAAGGCACCGCGGTGCTGCTGCTGGACGCGCTGGATCCGAACCGGTTCGACGACAGCCCGGTTCGCGCGGATGAGCTGCTGCGTCCGGTGTTGCCGCAGCATCCGGCGTATGTGATCTTCACATCGGGTTCGACCGGCCGCCCCAAGGGCGTGACGATCTCGCACTTCGCGATCCAGAACCAGGTCAGCTGGATGCTCGCGGCGTATCCGCTCGACGCCGACGACGTGTACTTGCAGAAGACGGCGACGACCTTCGACGTCTCGCTGTGGGGCTACTTCCTGCCGCTGCGGGTGGGTGCGAAGTTGGTCGTCGCCGCCAACGACGGGCACCGCGACCCGGTGTACGTCGCGGAAACCATCGCCGCGCAAGGCGTGACGGTGACGGACTTCGTGCCGTCCATGCTGACGGTCTTCGCCGCGCACACCGCCCCCGGATCGTGCCCCACCTTGCGCGACATCTTCGTGATCGGCGAGGCGCTGCCGCCGGAGACCGTCGCCGCGGTGCGTGCGGTGTCCGACGCCGCCGTGCACAATCTCTACGGCCCGACCGAGGCCGCGGTGTCGGTGACCTACTGGCCCGCGACCGCCGCGGACGAGCGTTCCGTGCCGATCGGTGTGCCGCAATGGAACACCCAGGTGTACGTGCTCGACGCGCGTCTGCAACCCGTGCCCGCCGGTGTGCCGGGTGAGCTGTATCTCGCGGGTGATCAGCTGGCCCGTGGTTACGTGCGGCGTCCCGACCTCACGGCCGATCGGTTCGTGGCCGATCCGTTCGGCAACGGTGCCCGGATGTACCGGACCGGTGATCTGGTGGTCTGGCGCAACCCGACCGATGTGCTGCCGCATCGGCTGGACTACCTCGGCCGGACCGATTTCCAGGTGAAGTTCCGCGGCCAGCGGATCGAGCTGGGCGAGATCGAGGCGGCGCTGCTGGCGCAGCCTTCGGTGAGCCAGGCGGTGGCCGTGGTCGCGCCGTCGTCGCTCGGTGACCAATTGGTCGCCTACGTCGTCCCGGCTCCCGGGCGAGCGATCGAACAGGGCGAATTGCTCGCGGCGATCCGGGACACGCTGCCCGCCTACATGGTTCCGGGAGCGATCGTCGTGCTGGAGGCGTTCCCGCTGAACCCCAGCGGCAAGCTCGATCGCAAGGCGCTTCCCGAGCCCGCTTTCTCCGCGCGGGAATTCCGGGCGCCCTCGACGGCGGTCGAGGAGATCGTGGCGGATGTGTTCGGTGAGGTGCTCGGACTGGGCCGGGTGGGCGCGGATGACGATTTCTTCGCGCTCGGGGGCAATTCGCTGGTCGCCACTCGAGTCGTGGCGCGTCTCGGCGCGGCGGTCGATGCCCGGGTGCCGGTGCGGGCGTTGTTCGAGACCCCGACAGTGGCGGGGTTGGCGGCGTCGTTGGAGTCGCACACCCACGGCGAGCGTGGTGTCGAGTTGGGGAGCATCGCCCGTCCGGAGCGGTTGCCGTTGTCGTTGGCGCAGCAGCGGATGTGGTTCCTCAACCGCTTCGACCACGCGGACGACGCTGCCGCGGCGACCGGTTCGGCGGCCTACAATCTGCCCTTCGCCTTGCGGTTGACCGGCGAATTGGATGTCACCGCGCTGGGTGCGGCGCTGCACGACGTGGTGGCGCGGCACGAGGTGCTGCGCACGATGTATCCGGAAACCGTGGATGGCCCGGTGCAGGTGGTGCTACCGGCCGGGCAGGTGACGCTGGATGTGGCGGCGCACACGGTGGGTGTGGACGAGGTCGCGCGGGAGGTCTACACGCTCGCGGCGATTCCCTTCGATGTGACCGCCGAAGTGCCCGTGCGGGTGCGGCTGCTGCGGATCGCTGATGCGCCGCGCGAACATGTGCTGGTGGTGGTGGTGCATCATATCGCGGCGGATGCGTCGTCGATGGGTCCGTTGGTGCGGGATGTGATGGTGGCGTATTCGGCGCGTGTC
>NZ_JBSFNF010000057.1:0-6705 GCF_053586955.1 Nocardia sp. NPDC003726
CTCGGCCACCGCCTCCAACGCATCCTCACCACCATCGCCACCAACCCCCACACCCCCATCGGCGACATCGACATCCTCGACGACACCGAACGGGAGCGGATGGCGGCCGCGGCGGAGCCGGTGAGCGTCGAACCGCCCACGGCGACCGCGGGCACGGCGCTGACCCAGGCGCTGGCGGCGGCGGTCGAGGACGACCCGGACGGACCGGCCGTGGTCTCCGGCGAGAGTGCGCTGTCGTACCAGGATCTCGACGCCCGCTCGTCGCGTTTGGCTCGGGTGCTCATCGCGCGGGGTTGCGGCCCCGGCGCGGGCGTCGCGGTGCGGCTGGACCGCGGCATCGACGCCGTCGTCGCCACTTGGGCCGTGCTCAAGACCGGCGCCGCCGTCGTCCCGGCCGACGCGCTCGACGCGCTGCCGCCGCACGGACTCGAGGTCAAGACCGGCCTGACCGCCGGCGGTGCGTTCCCGACCGCCACGGTCGACTGGCTGGCCCTCGACGACCCCGCCGTGATCGCCGAAATCGCCGCCGAATCACCACGACCGGTCACCTACGCCCACCGCATTCGCCCACTGCGCGGCAGCGACCCGGCATTCGCCGGACAACAGGTCCTCAGCTACGACGACCTCGCCGCGGCAGCCGCGCGATTGCGCACGCGCACCGAACTGACCTTCGAATCGCGCACCTTCCAGCACGGCAGCCCGCAGTCGCCCGCCGCGCTGATCGAGGTGGTCGCCGCCGGCTCGGTGGGCGCGTCGGTGGTGCTGGTCGACGACGTGGACGGAGCGCTGACGGAGTCGCTGGCCGACGAATGGGTAACCCACCTCGTGACCGATCGGACCGGGCTGGACACCCTCGACCCGACGGCACTGGAGGATTTGCACGCTGTGGTGCTGGACAATGGTGTCGGCGCCGTACCGGCGGGCCCCTGGGCCGAGGTGGCCGCTATCGTCGAACTCACCGAACTGCTCGGTAGCGAGTGAGGCGATTCGCGGTCGGACACAAGCCTCCGGTTGTGTGACCATGCACACAGCCGGTTGGTTTGGTGTATCAGGGTGTCCGCTGGAAATGTGTCATGGACGTGTTCTTACAGGCAGGATGTGCAGAGTTTTCATGTTTCGCTTGTCGGGGAATAGTCTGCCGGCTCAGGGATGGGGGACCAGGGACGAAGCGGGGCTCGCGTGACGCGGCCCGCGCGGGTGCGGCCCACGCGCACCCGGCGACCTAGAGTCACTACCCTTCCGCAACTGATGGCAACCGCCGTCGAAGCGAATCCGACCGGTACGGCGGTCGTGTTCGCCGACGCGGTCAGCTCACGCGGACACCTCACCTACGCGGAACTCGACGCCAGATCCACGCGTTTGGCGCGTCTGCTGATCGATCGTGGGGTGGGGCCGGAGGATCTGGTCGCGGTGGGTATTCCGCGTTCGGTGGAGTCGGTGGTCGCGGTGTGGGCGGTGGCCAAGACGGGTGCGGGTTTCGTGCCGGTGGATCCGAACTATCCGGCCGACCGGGTCGAGCACATGGTGAAGGACTCCGGCGCCGTGCTCGGACTCGCCGTCGCGCACGTGGTGGCGGACCTGCCCAGCGAAATCGAATGGCTGGTCATCGATTCCGACACCTGCGCAAGGCAGTTGGAGGACTACCCGACCGAACCGGTCACCTACGCGGATCGGCTGCGCCAGTTGCGGGCCGAACATCCGGCCTACGTCATCTACACCTCGGGGTCGACCGGCATGCCGAAGGGCGTGGTGGTCACGCAGTCGGGGTTGGCGGGTTTCTGCGCCGAGCAGCGTGATCGGTACCGGGTGACGAGCGCGTCGCGGACGTTGCATTTCGCGTCGCCGTCGTTCGACGCGTCGGTGCTGGAGTTGCTGCTCGCGCTCGGCGGCGCGGCGACCATGGTCGTGGTCGCGCCGACGGTCTACGGCGGTGACGAGCTGGCCGCCCTGCTGCGCAGGGAGGGAGTCACGCACGCCTTCATCACCCCGGCCGCGCTGGCGTCGGTGGATCCGGCGGGGCTGGACGAGTTGCGTGTGGTGGTGGCCGGTGGCGAGGCGTGTCCGCCGGAGCTGGTGCGGCGCTGGGTGCGTCCGATCGCCGACGGCCGGCGCGAGTTCTACAACGGATACGGCCCGACCGAGACCACCATCATGACCAACATCAGCGCGCCGCTGGTGGCGGGTGAGACGGTGACGATCGGCGCGCCCATCCAGGCGACCACCGAATATGTGCTGGACGAGCGCCTGGTGCCGGTCCCGATCGGCGTGGTCGGCGAGTTGTACATCGGCGGACCCCAGTTGGCCCGCGGCTACCAGTCGCGCCCCGGCCTCACCGCCGTGCGATTCGTCCCGAATCCGTTCGACCCGAATCACTCCAGGCTTTATCGCACCGGTGACCTGGTGCGATGGACGCCGAGTGGCGAGTTGGAGTATCTGGGTCGCAACGATTTCCAGGTGAAGATCCGTGGTTTCCGGATCGAGCTGGGTGAGATCGATGCGGTGCTTGCGGCGCACGAGACGGTGGATTTCGCGGTCACCGTGGGGCACCAACTGGACAGCGGCGCGACGATTCTCGCTTCTTACGTGCACGCGGCGAGCGGACGTTCGATCGACACCGACGAATTGCTCGCGCACGCCGAGCGCAGCTTGCCGGTGCACATGGTGCCCACCTCGATCACCGTGCTGGACGAGATCCCGCTGACCCCGGTGGGCAAGCTGGACCGTCGTGCCCTGCCCGCTCCGCAATTGCAGACCAAGGAATTCCGCGCCCCGTCGGGAGCGCTGGAGCAGTTGGTGGCGGGTGTGTTCGCCGACCTGCTCAGCGCGGGCGGCGAGATCGGCGCGGACGACGACTTCTTCGAGCTGGGCGGCAACTCGCTGATCGCGACGCAGGTGGCGGCGCGGCTCGGGGCGTCGGTCGGCGCGCGGGTACCCGCCCGCACCGTGTTCGAAGCGCCGACGGTCGCGCTGCTCGCCGCCCGGCTCGCCGAATTCGACACCGGCGCTGCACGTCCGGCGTTGGTGGCGGTGGAGCGTCCGGAGCGGGTGCCGTTGTCGTTGGCGCAGCGGCGGATGTGGTTTTTGAATCAGTTCGATACCGGTTCGGCGGCGAACAATATTCCGTTCGCGGTGCGGTTGTCGGGTGTGTTGGATGTGGCGGCGTTGCAGACGGCGGTCGCTGATGTGGTGGGGCGTCATGAGACGTTGCGGACGGTGTATCCGGCGGTGGACGGTACGGGGTATCAGCTGGTGCTGCCCGCCGAGCAGGCGACCCCGGACCTGACGCCGCACGACCTGCCCGCCGCGCAGCTGCCGGATTGGCTGCGCACCTTCGCCGCCGCCGGTTTCGACGTCGCCGACGAGGTGCCGTTGCGGCTCTCGCTCGCGCGAACCGGTCCCGACGACTACGTCCTCGCCGTCGTGGTGCACCACATCGCGGCCGACGGCACGTCGATCGCGCCGCTGGTGCGTGACCTGATGACCGCCTACGTCGCGCGCAGCAACGGCTCCGCGCCCGGCTGGGAACCGCTGCCGGTGCAATACGCGGACTACACCTTGTGGCAGCGCGCGCTGCTCGGCGAGGAGAACGACCCTCGTTCCGTGGCCGCGACGCAGATCGCCTTCTGGCGTGAGGCTCTCGCGGGCATTCCGGACCGGCTCGACCTGCCCACGGATCGGCCGCGTCCCGCCACGCCCTCCGGGCGCGGCGGCGTCTTCACCTTCACCGTCGACGCACCCACCCGGACCCGGCTCGACGAGCTCGCGCACGCGCACGGCGCCTCGCTGTTCATGGTCGTGCACACCGCGTTCGCGGCGCTGCTGGCCCGGTTGTCCGGTTCCACCGATATCACCATCGGCACGCCGGTCGCGGGCCGCGGCGAGGCGGAACTCGACGATCTGGTCGGCATGTTCGTCAACACGCTGGTGCTGCGGACCGCGGTGGATCCGGCGGCCTCGTTCGCCGAACTGCTCGCGGCGACCAAGGAACGCGACCTCGCGGCCTTCTCGCATGCCGAGTTGCCGTTCGAGCGGCTGGTCGAGGTGCTGGACCCGGTGCGGTCGCAGGCGCACCATCCGCTGTTCCAGGTGGCGCTGTTCTTCCAGAACATGGAACAAGCGCAGCTCGAGCTGCCCGGCCTGTCGGTCGGCGCGGTGGACCTCGACGGCGCGGTGGCCAAATTCGATCTGCAGCTGACGGTGACGCCGCAGGAAGGTCCGGACGCGGGCCTGGCCGCCATGTTCACCTATGCCACCGATCTGTTCGACGAGGGTTCGGTCGCCGAATTCGCGGCGCGCCTGAACCGGTTGCTGCGCGCGGTCGCGGCCGACCCCGATCGCGCGCTGGGCGGCATCGATCTGCTCAGCGTGGTCGAGCGCGATCGCGTCCTGCACGAGTGGAACGACACTCGCTACCCCGTCCGCTCCGAGTTGCTGCTGGACGGATACCGCCGCGCGGTGGAAGCGAATCCGGAGCGGATCGCCGTCGCTTACCAGGGCGTCGAGCTGACTTATCGTGAGTTCGACGCGCGGGTGAATCGTCTTGCGCGGTTGTTGATTTCGCAGGGTGTGGGTGCGGAGTCGTTGGTGGGGTTGGCGGTTCGGCGGTCGTTGGATCTCGTGGTGGGGATGTATGCGGTCGTGGCGGCGGGTGGTGCGTATGTGCCGTTGGATCCGGATCATCCGGCCGAACGCATCGCGCACATCCTGGACACCGCTCGCCCCCTCTGCGTCGTGACGACCAGTGCCGACGCGACGGCGCTGCCCGAGGACGTCCGGGCGCTCGCCGTGGACACCTTGGATCTCGACGGCTTCGACGACAGCCCGGTTCGCGCGGATGAGCTGCTGCGTCCGGTGTCGCCGCAGCATCCGGCGTATGTGATCTTCACATCGGGTTCGACCGGCCGCCCCAAGGGCGTCGCGGTGTCCCACGCGGCGATCAACAACCAGATCGCGTGGATGCTGGCGGAATACCCGCTGAGCCGGGACGACGTGTATTTGCAGAAGACGGCGACGACGTTCGACGTCTCGCTGTGGGGCTACTTCATGCCGTTGCGCGCGGGGGCGAAGCTCGTCGTCGCCACGCCGGACGGACATCGCGACCCCGCCTACGTCGCGGAAACCATCGCCGCGCAAGGCGTGACGGTGACGGACTTCGTGCCGTCCATGCTGACGGTCTTCGCCGCGCACACCACACCGGGCAGCTGCCCGACGCTGAAACACGTCTTCGTGATCGGCGAGGCGCTGCCACCGGAGACCGTCGCCGCCATGCAGGCGGTGTCCGACGCCGCCGTGCACAACCTCTACGGCCCGACCGAGGCCGCGGTGTCGGTGACCTACTGGCCCGCGTCGGCGGACGAGCGATCCGTGCCGATCGGTCTGCCCCAGTGGAACACCCAGGTCTACGTCCTGGACTCGTGGCTGCGGCCGGTGCCGGTGGGTGTGCCGGGTGAGCTGTATCTCGCGGGTGATCAGCTGGCCCGTGGTTACGTGCGGCGTCCCGACCTCACGGCCGACCGGTTCGTGGCCAATCCGTTCGGCAACGGCGACCGGATGTACCGCACCGGCGACCTGGTCGTGTGGCGCAAGGACGCGGACGACGCGGTACTCGACTACCTCGGCCGGACCGATTTCCAGGTGAAGTTCCGCGGCCAGCGGATCGAGCTGGGCGAGATCGAGGCGGCGCTGCTGGCGCAGCCTTCGGTGAGCCAAGCGGTCGCGCTCGTGTCGCCTTCGTCGCTGGGTGACCAGCTCGTCGCCTACGTCGTCCCGGCTCCGGGCGACCGGATCGACGCGCAGGCGCTGCGCTCCGCGATCGGCGAGACCTTGCCCGCCTACATGGTTCCGGCTGCGATCGTGGCGCTGGAGGCGTTCCCGCTGAACTCCAGCGGGAAGCTGGACCGTAAGGCGTTGCCGGAACCCACCTTCGAGACAAAGCAGTTCCGTGCGCCCGCGAGTGCGATCGAGGAGATCGTGGCGGGTGTGTTCGGTGAGGTGCTCGGATTGGGCCGGGTGGGCGCGGATGACGATTTCTTCGCGCTCGGGGGCAATTCGCTGGTCGCCACTCGAGTCGTGGCGCGTCTCGGCGCGGCGGTCGGTGCGCGGGTGGCTGTCCGGACACTGTTCGAGGCGCCGACCGTGGCGGGTCTGGCGGCCGCACTCGAGTCGCATACCCACGGTGAGCGCCGGATCGAGTTGGGGAGTATCGCTCGTCCGGAGCGGTTGCCGTTGTCGTTGGCGCAGCGGCGGATGTGGTTCCTCAACCGCTTCGACCAGTCCGATGACGCCGCGGAGCAGATCGGTTCGGCGGCTTACAACTTGCCGTTCGCGTTGCGGTTGACCGGTGCGTTGGATGTGGCCGCGCTGGGTGCGGCGCTGCACGACGTGGTGGCGCGGCACGAGGTGCTGCGCACGGTGTATCCGGAGACGCCGGACGGCCCGGTGCAGGTGGTGTTGCCCGCCGCGCAGGTCGCCGTCGACCTCGGTCCGCGGGTGCTGCCCGAGTCCGATGTGGCGAGCAGTGTGTACGCCCTGGCGGCGACGCCGTTCGACGTGACGGCCGAGGTGCCGTTGCGGGCCGTGCTCTTCCAGGTCGACGAAGCACCCGACACCTATGTGCTGGTGGTGGTGGTGCATCATATCGCGGCGGATGCGTCGTCGATGGGTCCGTTGGTGCGGGATGTGATGGTGGCGTATTCGGCGCGTGTC
>NZ_JBSFNF010000058.1:0-6518 GCF_053586955.1 Nocardia sp. NPDC003726
TTCGACAACTCATCGACCACGAGTCGAACATCATGCAGCACAGCGGATTCCGGCACAACGTGAACGAATCACAACCACGTAAGACACGGTCTTAGTGGGCTCACTGGGCGCCTCGGATTTGGTGGGGGCATCGGATTTGGTGGGTGAGCCGCCCCCAGGTGTCGTCTGTGGTTCGTAATCGGGGCTTTCTGCGCTGCATGGAAGTTTCCGCGGGGGCAGCGTTCCGGTGAGCAGCGTCAGAGTCGAGCCCGACGTAAGGAGCAATGACCCATTCGGTGATTGTTCGTTGGGCGTCGGATCTTTCTCGGCACCGAGGACCTCAGAGGAGAACTGGCAAATGCTGAGCCCGGTGTCGGTGCCCTGCGCTATCGCGACGCTAACGCAGCCTCCGCATTCGTCGGCTATCCTCTGCACCGCTATTGCCCGGACTCTCACGATCGGGTTGCTGATCATCTCGGTGAAAGCCGGGATCTTTATTGGCGCACCTGCTGCCCGACCGGCATCGGTTTTCCCTGGCTGCCCCGGTGCGGGCCAACCTGGCGCGCCAGGGCTTGGTGAGGCACCGGCGCCAGGGCCTTGTCGGGCTGTTGTCGTCTGGTCTGGCAATTGACCTGGCACGGAGGTGGCGCAGCCTGCTATCGCTATCGTTGTCGTCGCCAGGACTATTGCTTGTCGAACATGCATGCCTCATTCCTCCTGTTCCATCGGTCTACTGCGAATTCTGGCTGTGGTTAGGGAAAGGGCAGCGGCCGACGGAGGTAGAAGACCTCGAAGGCGATGGTGTAGACGGCTGTCTGGGTACCGGCTGCGTTGCCGATGGCTGGTCCCGTGCCGATGAGGATGTCGCCGAGCGGGGTGAGTTCGACGTCGAATGACGCGTTGCCCCAGGATCGCAGGGTGAAGGTGGCTTTCGGGTTCTTGGGATCACCTGCGATGGAGAAGCCGATCTTATCGGCTTGGTGGGAGTCGAATGGCTGCTCAGCGGTGTCGCTGGCATCCGGTTCGTCGGGCCAATAGCCTTGGCGGTTGTCGAAAAGGTAGCTCAGGTTGGCGCTAGGTGGTGTCTCAAGCCGATCCACCATTTTCGTATATAGGTGTTTGGGGAGTCTTGGGCCTTCGACGTACTGCAGCGCCCCCTGGGCGTAGCTGGCGATCATGCCTTTTTTCACACCTGAGCCGGGTGTGCCGCTCTGACCTCGTTGATTGGTGGTGATCGTCACCAGCAACTGCTGCAAATAGAGGGCGTTCGGCTTCTGGTGGAACTGGCTGGCCTGCGCCATGACTTCCTCGAAATTCATTGTTTCTCTCCTTGTCAGAATGGCTCCTGGGTTCCACTCTGGCTCGAAGAAATGGAAGCGGCGCGAGTAGTGCTGTACTCGTCTGTCTCTGTACGAAGCGCCGGATGCCCGTTCGCCAGGATGATCAATACGCCCAGGTGGTCGGAAGCTCCACGGCGGACCGTGCGGTGGCCCCCCGATCTCTCCGCTGCGCACCGCAAGAGCGCGAGGAGGTCGAGCGGCGGGACAGTGGCAGTAAGCAGTCCAGACAGACGCTCTGGTTTACCGCGGTAAATCAGAGCAACCGCAGGGCGTCGGTACTGGCGTGGCTTCATGCCCCGGCTGGTTCGCCATGCGGCGATGTTAAGCCGGATATCGTAAATCGGCCTGGTGCTGTGGCATACCAGATGTCACCACCGCGTCGGGATCCCAACTCCAGCGGTCGTGGTGTTCGCCACGGTGCGCAGCCAGAGCAAAACCTCCAGCCACCGCTGGCGGCGCCCTCCCGGTCGGGCCGGACGGGCTCGGCGTCGGTACCCCACCTAGGCACCACGCCAGCGGGCACTGCGTCGCTGTGAGCTGGGCAGGTGAGCTTCACTGCGAATGGCTGCGATCGGTGTGACGGCCGCGCCAGGCTCGGTAGCACAGTGCGGTTGTTGCGCCTGCTGTGGCAAGTACCGCGGAGGGGGCGTTGCTGAGGGCCACGATCGCGACAACGGCTGTGAGGATCAGCGTCAGCGCCGCCAGGTCGAGCATTGTGGCCGACCTGGAGGTGTTCCGGCGCGGGCGCTGGTCGATCGGCATGAGGAAGTCCTTTCCGGTTGTGTTTCTCACCGGAGCTATTAGGGCTGGCGGTGCGTGATCCCCCAACATGGTTGTGCGCGGGCATTTTCGGCTGCGCGGGGGATGGAGTTAGTGCCGTCCTATAACCCTGACATCCGGTGCTCGACCTGTGCCCCGGAAGTGGCTACTGGTGCTTTAGCGGGGAGTGGCGTGCGCGTGAGGAGGAAATATGGGTGCATCGAGCTCACAGGCTGTACCCCGGCATCAAGGTGATCTCGGCCCATCCGAAGAACACCAACGTGATCACGAGGGGGATCGGGCTTCCTCGAGTCAGCCTCCCGGACCGGTAGAGCAGGCCTCCGCAGCACAGGCGGCTGCCGAGGAGAAGTTATTCGAGCTGCTTCGCGCGCAGGGCGTCCAAGGACCGGTCTGGAAGACGGTGATCATCGCGCTGTCCGAGTACGCCACCCAAGTTCTGGATCCGTGGATCTGGAGCGGGGAGATCTACAGCAAGCTCGACGAAAAGATGATCGGCTTGAAGATCGGCACCACCGAGCGGGCGGCGTTGACCGTGAACCGGGAATACAGGCAGGAGATCATCGCCCACACCGTGGTCGGCGCGCTGACGAAGTTCCGGGAGGCCATGCGCGCGGGAAAGGGCTGGGACCCCTGTCGAGGAGCGCAGCTACGCACCTATTTCGTCACCGCCTGCCTCTATGAGTTTCCACGCGTTCTCGAGGGAGATCTGCGGTGGCGGCGCACCAATCAGCCCGTACCCGTCGAGTACGACGACATCAATGAGCTTCTGGAGACAGGCGGACGGGGAATGTTCCGGCCGCATGTCGATCCCATCGCGGCGGCGACCGATCGGTTGATGATCACGAACTATCTCGCGACATTGACAGCGCCTGACCAGATCATCGTCCGGGCAGTCGCCGAGGGCTACACCCACGCCGAGATCGCACACCTTTTCCCGAGCCTTGCGCTGACCCCCAAGGCGATCGAACGCCGCCTGTATCGAGTGCGCCAAGAAGCTCGTCTAGCTCTGAGGAGCGAGCGATGAACCAACACGACCTCACCACTGCGGCAGGCCTAGCTGCCTATACCCAAGCCCTGATCGAACAGTCGTCGCTCGGGGAACAGGAGCCTCTGCTGTTACGGCGCCGGGCTCCTCGCCACCAGATCGCCCGAATCCGCGAGCTGCTCGACCAGCACCCCCAAGACACTGATACAGAGTTCGTGACGGGGGAGAGTGACAATTCCGGACGGGGGAGTTCGACGCTGCGACCGGGAGGCCCAGCACTGTCCGCATCCGCTGATCCTGTGGAGCAACCCGTCTCATCCTGGGCACTCGATTCGCTGATCACGCAGGTCGCCACGGAACTTAGGGCTGTCGACCACGCCACCATGGTGCCTGCGACGGAACGCGTCCTCGCCTGGCTGATCGAGCATCTGAATGTCGAGTTCGGTTACCTGCGGCGCATCGACCGGGATCGGCGTGCGACCGTGCTAGTGGCCGAGTGGCCGCGTCGATCGGCACCGGATCCGGATCCGCTCAACGTCGTGTACTTCGATCAGCCGTATTCCCCGTTCCATGCGGTCGAGAACGTGACCGAGCCGACGATCACCCACGCCGACTCCTACCTCGATCACAAGGTGACCACCGCCGTCGTGCCGCTGATCGCGCGGGGTGAGTCGGTCGGCTTCCTGGGTTTCGTCAGGCATGGCGCCTGGTCCTGGAGTGACCAGCAATTGGGTGTGCTCACGGTGATCGCCTCACTTCTGGCACAGCTGCAGGCACGACTCGACGCCGAAACCACAACGCAGCACGTCACCATGCACGACGACCTGACCGGTCTGCCCAATCATCACGCCCTGTGGAGGCACATGGAGCAGCGGCTACGGCCCGGTCGGCCTGGACCGGTGGCAACACTCTGCGTGGGCGTGGACAGGCTGAATACAGTCAACAACCACCTCGGGCGCACGGCCGGCGACAAGGTCCTGCGTGTCATCGCGGGACGGCTGAAGGACTCTTTGGAGCGCAGCGACATGATCGCCCGTTTCGGCGGTGACGAGTTCGTTGTCGTGCCGTCGAAGCCTATGGACGCCTGTACTGCGGAATTCGTCGCCTCCGGGCTCCGGCAAGCACTGGCCGGGGGAATCACCGTCAATGGGCAATCCATCGGCTGCGGAGTCAGCGTCGGTGTGGCCGTGGGCATCCCCGGCGAGGTCCCCGCAGACGTGCTGCGCCGGGCTGATCAGGCGTTACGCGCAGCAAAGACTCAGGATGGCAATGGGGTCGCTGTCTTCACCGACAGCATTTTCATGCAGTTCGACCTTCGTGACGATGTTGCACTCAACCTGCCGAGCGCGGTCTCCGACGACTCACTGGTCCTGTACTACCAGCCGGAAGTCGACCTGCGCACGGGCCGCGTGCTCGCCGTGGAGGCGTTGGTGCGCTGGCAGCACCCCACCCGCGGCCTGCTGGCACCGGACACGTTCGTCGGGATCGCAGAAGCGACCAACCTTGCAAGTGACCTCGGTGATTGGGTGATCCGTACAGCCTGCGCCCAGTTCGCCGACTGGCGCCGCCGTCGGCTCGCTACGGACGTGATATTGCGGATCAACGTCTCCCCGATGCAGCTGATCGGCGCGAACTTCGTGGAGAAGGTAGAGACTGCGCTACTCCGGTACGGCATTCCAGGCAGCTCGGTGTGCTTCGAGATCACCGAAAACGTGGCCGTTCAGGACCTGCCCCGCACCCAGATGACTCTGGAGGCACTTACCCGCCTGCATGTGCAGATCGCGATCGACGACTTCGGCACCGGATACAACACCCTGTCCCACCTGAAGTCACTGCGCGTGAACACCGTCAAGATCGACCGCAGCTTCGTCAGAATCCTCAATCAAAGCACCGACAATCGCGCCATCGTTGAGTCCATCATCGGACTGGGCCAGGCGTTCGAACTCGATGTCGTCGCAGAAGGAGTCGAAACCGCCGCGGCCGCACGGACATTGCTCGAACTGGGCTGCTACCGCGCCCAAGGCTTCCTCATCGCACACCCCCTCCCTGCTGAGGATGTCGAGGCCCACCTGGCCGCTGGGGAGATTCCACTCAGCCTTGAGCGATCCCACGAGGCCATTTCCGGTGGCAGGACGACTACTAATTGCTGGTATGGCCCAAGCTCGCAGACGCGGATGCCTGAGTCCGGTTTCACTGGACCAGGAACGTCATAGGCGCTGGCCGTAGGGCTCATGCCGCCGGCGCGGCGGCGGTCGTCTGAGGTGAACAGCTCCGTGGTTGCTTCGTCGACGGGTACCGACTGCAGCAGGTCGGCCCGCCTCCACTGTCTGAGAGTGCCTAGGCGATGCTTCCGCGTGCTGCCGGGCAGGGGCACTGCCGGGCGCCTTGGTGTGAGGCCCAAATCGTGGCAACGCGAAGCTGGAGAGGCCGTGGACGACGCAGACGCGCACGGGTCTCGCACTCCGGCGAGCAAGTTTCCGCCTGCCGGAAGCGCGCAGCTTATTCGCGGCGCACGGCGAGGAGCGCATGCCGGACGGCCCCGGAACTCGACTTCAGCCGGGCTCCGGGGCCGTTCCGTTGCGGCGTTGCGCGCCGTGTAGCGGCAGTTACCGGGGAGGGCCTCGCGGCCTGTCACTAGGTCTTGCGCACGGCGATTACAGGCCGGGGCGCAAGATCCGGTGCGGGAGTGCACATATCGTGAACTTCGTCGTTTGCCGAGGAGTGCACGTGCAGTTGAACAGCTGTTAGGGAATGCTCATCAGTAATGCTGCCCGCGGTCGTATGCCTCGTAACCCCAGCCGATCTCGTTGCTGTACCAAAGGCATGCGTACCTGCTGCTCTGGTCGACCGCAGTACCGTCGGCCCGACGATGCGCTTCGCAGTCTTCCCGTGACCAGCTGGCCTGACTGCGCAGGCGTGTTCCGTCGGCTGCCGCGGGCCCTGCGACCGCTGCGCCAATGCTGAGTCCGATGATCAGGGCTGCGAAGTACTTCTTGTACATTCTCGTCCAATCAGTTGGTTGTGTATTGCAGAAAGCTGCATCGGTGCAGCTCCTGTGTCGGGCGAGCTGTCTTCCCGACACCAGGTATTTGTTCGACCCGGTCACTGCGTGATCGACGTCGCGTTGGAAGCCTCGAGCAAGCGGTGTAGTACAGACCGAGCTGTCTCGAAGCTGCGGAAAAGGACCCGCGCCAACCGTCTGAGGGCCAGCGGAGAAGTACTGCCGTCTCTCAGCTCCGATTTGCCCGAGTGCGCGAGCGGGCCTTATCCACGGACTCTGGTTGAGTAGGTGTTCGGCTGGTCTCCGCTTGACGAACCAAGACGAGCACGATTCGTCAGCTGTCGGCGGAACGTGAAAACTGATCACTGCGCGGCAACTCAAAATGGACCACCTGGTCGGTGACCCTGGCTGATATCCGAGCCAGGGAGGACCG
>NZ_JBSFNF010000059.1:0-3629 GCF_053586955.1 Nocardia sp. NPDC003726
TCGTGAAAGGATGTTCCGGCGGTGTCCTACTCTCCCACACCCTGTCGAGTGCAGTACCATCGGCGCTGGCAGGCTTAGCTTCCGGGTTCGGAATGGGACCGGGCGTTTCCCCACCGCTATGACCGCCGTAACTCTATGAAACTATCCACACCCCTCCCACACTCCCCACCCTTCCGGGTGGACCCACCACCCGAGGTGATGGACCGAAGTGTGTTCCGGGTATCTGTGTGTTGTTTCAGATACCGCACAGTGGACGCGTAGCAACCTTTGTTGGTAAGTCCTCGGCCGATTAGTACCGGTCACCTCCACACGTTACCGTGCTTCCAGTTCCGGCCTATCAACCCCATGGTCTATAGGGGGCCTTAACCACTCGAAGGTGGTGAGAAACCTCATCTTGGAACAGGCTTCCCGCTTAGATGCTTTCAGCGGTTATCCCTTCCGAACGTAGCCAACCAGCAGTGCCCTTGGCAGGACAACTGGCACACCAGAGGTTCGTCCGTCCCGGTCCTCTCGTACTAGGGACAGCCTTCCTCAAGTTTCTGACGCGCGCGGCGGATAGAGACCGAACTGTCTCACGACGTTCTAAACCCAGCTCGCGTGCCGCTTTAATGGGCGAACAGCCCAACCCTTGGGACCTACTCCAGCCCCAGGATGCGACGAGCCGACATCGAGGTGCCAAACCATCCCGTCGATATGGACTCTTGGGGAAGATCAGCCTGTTATCCCCGGGGTACCTTTTATCCGTTGAGCGACACCGCTTCCACATGCCGGTGCCGGATCACTAGTCCCGACTTTCGTCCCTGCTCGACCCGTCAGTCTCACAGTCAAGCTCCCTTGTGCACTTGCACTCGACACCTGATTGCCAACCAGGCTGAGGGAACCTTTGGGCGCCTCCGTTACATTTTGGGAGGCAACCGCCCCAGTTAAACTACCCACCAGGCACTGTCCCTGAACCCGATCAGGGTCCGAGGTTAGAAGTCCAATACGACCAGAGTGGTATTTCAACGACGACTCCACGAACACTGGCGTGCCCGCTTCACAGTCTCCCACCTATCCTACACAAACCGTACCGAACACCAATACCAAGCTATAGTGAAGGTCCCGGGGTCTTTTCGTCCTGCCGCGCGTAACGAGCATCTTTACTCGTAATGCAATTTCGCCGAGTCTGTGGTTGAGACAGCAGAGAAGTCGTTACGCCATTCGTGCAGGTCGGAACTTACCCGACAAGGAATTTCGCTACCTTAGGATGGTTATAGTTACCACCGCCGTTTACCGGGGCTTAAATTCTCAGCTTCGCACCCCGAAGGGCGCTAACCGGTCCTCTTAACCTTCCGGCACCGGGCAGGCGTCAGTCCGTATACATCGTCTTACGACTTCGCACGGACCTGTGTTTTTAGTAAACAGTCGCTTCTCTCTGGTCTCTGCGACCACACCCAGCTCAGGAAGCAAAGTCCCGTCACCAGACGTGGTCCCCCTTCTCCCGAAGTTACGGGGGCATTTTGCCGAGTTCCTTAACCACAGTTCTCTCGATCGCCTCGGTATTCTCTACCTGACCACCTGTGTCGGTTTGGGGTACGGGCCGTGTACCAACTCACTAGAGGCTTTTCTCGGCAGCATAGGATCACTGAATTCGCCTCAATCGGCTACGCATCACCTCTCAGGCTGTATGTTGTGCGGATTTGCCTACACAACGCCCTACCGGCTTACACCAGGTAATCCACCACCTGGCCCAGCTACCTTCCTGCGTCACCCCATCGCTTGACTACTACACCCAGGGTCTCGTGCATCCCCTTCCGGCTCCCCGAAGGAAGTCCATCCGGTTCAGGACGATTAGCACAGATGATTCACCATTGGGCGCGGATACACGGGTACGGGAATATCAACCCGTTGTCCATCGACTACGCCTGTCGGCCTCGCCTTAGGTCCCGACTCACCCTGGGCGGATTAACCTGGCCCAGGAACCCTTGGTCATTCGGCGGACGAGTTTCTCACTCGTCTTTCGCTACTCATGCCTGCATTCTCACTCGCACAGCCTCCACAACTGGGTCACCCCGCTGCTTCCACGGCTGCACGACGCTCCCCTACCCACCCCAACACCTGGCTCGAAAGCAGGCGCATGTTGGAGTGCCGCGGCTTCGGCGGTGTACTTGAGCCCCGCTACATTGTCGGCGCAGGATCACTTGACCAGTGAGCTATTACGCACTCTTTCAAGGGTGGCTGCTTCTAAGCCAACCTCCTGGTTGTCTTCGCGACCCCACATCCTTTTCCACTTAGTACACGCTTAGGGGCCTTAGCCGGCGATCTGGGCTGTTTCCCTCTCGACTACGAAGCTTATCCCCCGCAGTCTCACTGCCACGCTCTCACACACCGGCATTCGGAGTTTGGCTGACTTCGGTAAGCTTGTGGGCCCCCTAGGCCATCCAGTAGCTCTACCTCCGGCGTGAAACACGTGACGCTGCACCTAAATGCATTTCGGGGAGAACCAGCTATCACGGAGTTTGATTGGCCTTTCACCCCTACCCACAGCTCATCCCCTCAGTTTTCAACCTAAGTGGGTTCGGGCCTCCACGACGTCTTACCGTCGCTTCACCCTGGCCATGGGTAGATCACTCCGCTTCGGGTCCATGACATGCGACTCAAAACGCCCTATTCGGACTCGCTTTCGCTACGGCTACCCCACACGGGTTAACCTCGCCACACACCGATGACTCGCAGGCTCATTCTTCAAAAGGCACGCCATCACCCCACCAATAAAGGAAGGCTCTGACGGATTGTAAGCGTCCGGTTTCAGGTACTATTTCACTCCCCTCCCGGGGTACTTTTCACCTTTCCCTCACGGTACTAGTCCGCTATCGGTCACCAGGGAGTATTCAGGCTTACCGGGTGGTCCCGGCAGATTCACAGCAGATTTCACGGGCCCGCTGCTACTCGGGCACCCACTACAACAGAGCACGCATTTTCGTCTACGGGACTCTCACCCTCTACGACAGGCCGTTCCAGACCACTTCGACTAACACGCACTTTTCTGACTGTTGCCTACCACGGCAGTGATAGGAAAGTGAGCCCCACTACCCCACACGTGCAACACCTGCCGGCTATCACACACGCATGGTTTAGCCTCATCCGCTTTCGCTCGCCACTACTCACGGAATCACAATTGTTTTCTCTTCCTGTGGGTACTGAGATGTTTCACTTCCCCACGTTCCCTCCCCACCGCCTATATATTCAGCGGAGGGTGACACGACATCACTCGTGCCGGGTTTCCCCATTCGGAAATCCTCGGATCTCAGCTCGGTTGACAGCTCCCCGAGGCTTATCGCAGCCTCCTACGTCCTTCATCGGCTCCTGGTGCCAAGGCATCCACCGAACGCTCTTCAACACTTACAAACAAAGATGCTCGCGTCCACTGTGCAGTTCTCAAACAACACACAAGACCAATCCCTGACTCAGCACCAGCCCGAACCCGAAAGCCCAGCGGTATGACTGAAGAACCAGCCTCGTCGTATCTTTTGCCTGGAAAGAACGCCTGTTCTTTCAGGACCCAACAGTGTGTCGACTACATCCGGTCCGAGACCGGCACATGCCAGCGTTCCACCCATGAGCTCCACCGAGGAACACTCGTCCTCGTA
>NZ_JBSFNF010000060.1:0-2780 GCF_053586955.1 Nocardia sp. NPDC003726
ACCGCCACCGCCACCACCGACTCCGGCCCCGCACCCACGGCGATCAACGCCCGCGCCACCTGATTCGCCCGCCGATGCAACTCACCGAAAGTCAAGGTCTTGTCACCGGAACGGATCGCGACCGCGTCCGGACGCGACCACGCCTGCTCGGCGATCACATCCGGCAGTGTCGCACCGGGAACCCAGGCTCCCGGCACGTTCCATGCGTTCAGGACTTGGTCGCGCTCGCCGGGCGCGAGCACATCGATGTCGCCGACCGCGGCGGTGGCATCGGCCGCGACCGCCGCCAGGACACGGCGGAAGCGGCTGGCGAAGTTCCGCACCGTCGATTCGTCGAACAGATCGGTCGCGTAACCGATCACCACCGACAGGCCCTGCGCGCCGGGCTGCTCGGCCAGGGTGATCTGCAGATCGAACTTGGCCGCCGACACTCCAGGATCGATGCCCGACACCGTGAGGCCGGGCAATTCCAGCGTCGCGGGCGCAAGGTTCTGCAGTACCAGCATCACCTGGAACAGCGGATGCCGCGCCGCGGAGCGGACCGGGTCGAGCAACTCGACCAGCCGCTCGAACGGCAGGTCGGCATGGCCGAACGCGGCGACGTCGGTCTTGCGGACCTCGGCCAGCAGTGTTTCGAACGACGTACCCGGCTCGACCTCGGTGCGCAGCACCAGGGTGTTGACGAACATGCCGATGAGGTCGTCGAGTTCGGCCTCGCCCCGGCCGGCCACCGGGGTGCCGATGGCGATATCCCGTGTATTCGACAGCCGGGCCAGCAACACCGCCAGCGCCGCGTGCACAACCATGAACAACGTCGAATTGTGTTGCTGCGCGAGCTTTTCCAGCCCGGCGTGCAGGTCGGCGTCGATGTCGAAAGCGAAGCTGCCGCCGCGATAGGACGCCTGGGCGGGCCGGGGCCGATCGGTCGGCAATGGCAATTCGTCCGGCAGGGCGGCGAGCGCGTTGCGCCAGTACGCGGCCTGCTGGGCGATCAGGCTCTCCGGGTCGTCCTCGGAGCCGAGCACCTCCCGCTGCCACAGGCTGTAGTCGGCGTACTGCACCGGCAGCGCGGCCATGGCCGGGGCCTCGCCTCTGCTGCGCGCCTCGTAGGCCAGCACCAGATCCCGGGTGAGCGGCCCGAGCGACCAGCCGTCGGAGCTGATGTGGTGCGCGACGAAGACCAGCACGTGCTCGGTGGGATCGTCCGCGCTCGCGGGCGCGATCTCGAACAGCGCGACCCGGAACGACACCTCCGTGGTGACCTCGAATCCCGCGCCGACCACGCTGGTCACCACGGCGACAGAATCCGCAGCGTCGACTCGCGTCGGCGTGAGGTCGATCGGCACCTCGTCCGCCGCGAGCACCTGCTGCACGGGGCCTTCCGGCGTCTGCGGGTAGATCGTGCGCAGGATCTCGTGGCGCGCCACCAAGTCCGCGACCGCCTGCCGCAGTGCCGCGACGTCCAGGTCGCCGGTGAGGCGGATGGCGGCCGGGATGTTGTAGACCGACGAGGCCGGATCGAACTGGTTGAGGAACCACATGCGCTGCTGCGCCAGCGACAGCGGAATACGCTCCGGACGCGGACCGGCCACCAGAGCCTTACGTCCGCCGGTACCCGCGTGCTGCTCGACCTTCGCCGCGAGTCCGGCTACGGTCGCGGCCTCGAAGATCGTGCGGACGGGTACGCGCGTGTCCAGCGCCGCGCCGATCCGCGCCGCGACCTGCGTCGCCAACAGCGAATTACCACCCAAAGCGAAGAAATCGTCATCCGCGCCGACACGCTCCACACCCAGCACCTCGGCGAACACCGTCGCCACGATCTCCTCGATCGGAGTCGACGGAGCACGGAACGCCTGAACCTCGAACTCCGGCTCCGGAAGCGCCTTACGATCCAGCTTGCCGTTGACATTCAACGGCAACGCATCCAGGACCACGAACGCCGCGGGCACCATGTACGACGGCAGGCCAGCAGTCAGCTCCGACTTCACCTGCGCCACATCGACACCCGCCACGGCATCACTCGCCACCAGATAGGCCACCAAACGGTCACCGGTCTTGGGATCGGACTTCGCGATCACCGCTGTCTGCGCGATCTGCGGCAGCGCCAGCAACGCAGCCTCGATCTCACCCAACTCGATACGGAAACCACGGATCTTCACCTGGAAATCCGTACGACCCCGGTACTCCAATTCCCCGGCGCTGTTCCACGCCACCAAATCACCCGTGCGATACATCCGCTCACCAGGCTCGAACGGATTCGCCACGAACCGATCAGCCGTCAGATCCGCACGACCGAAGTAACCCCGCGCCAACTGCGCACCAGCCAAATACAACTCACCCGACACACCCACCGGAACCGGACGCAAACGCCCATCCAGCACAAACACCCGACTGTTCCACTCCGGCGCACCGATCGGCACCGACGTCTCATCAGCCACCGTTACCCGATGGCTGGTAATCGACACCGCCGCCTCGGTCGGACCATACAAATTGAACAACTCGGTCCGCGGATAACCACGCAAGAACCGCTGCGCCAAAGCACCCGGAAGGGATTCACCGATCGCCAACACCCGCCACAGCGAATCCGGCATACCGGCGGTCACCAAGGCGTCCAGCATCGACGGAACGACGTGCAGCGTCGTGACCCATTCCTGGGCCATGAGTTCGTTGAGGTACGCGGGATCACGGTGACCGTCCGGGGAGGCGATCACCAAGCGACCGCCGCAGACAGCGGCCGACCAGAACTCCCACACCGACAAGTCGAACGTCGCCGCCGTCTT
>NZ_JBSFNF010000061.1:0-2224 GCF_053586955.1 Nocardia sp. NPDC003726
TGTCAACGGAACGCCAATCCGGACCATCTGACGGCAGTTCAATCTGGACCACCTGGCCGGTTGGGTTGGTGGTTTCAGTCTTCAGTTGTGCCGGCGGTGGGGACGCGGCCGAGGTCGCGGTCCTTGAGCCGGTAGCTGTCACCTTTCAATGCGATGACCTCGGCGTGGTGGACGAGGCGGTCGATCATGGCTGCGGCGACGACGTCGTCGCCGAAGACCTCGCCCCACCGGCCGAAGACTTTGTTGCTGGTCACGATGAGCGAGGCCCGTTCGTAGCGGGATGAGACGAGCTGGAAGAAAAGGTTCGCTGCCTCGTTCTCGAACGGGATGTAGCCGACCTCGTCGACCACGAGCAGCGGGTAGCGACCGAGTTTGGTCAGCTCGGCCTGCAAGCGGCCGGTGTGGTGGGCTTCGGCGAGGCGGGACACCCATTCGGCGGCGGTGGCGAACGCGACTCGGTGTCCGGCTTGGCAGGCTCGGATCGCCAGTCCGATCGCGAGGTGGGTTTTGCCTGTTCCGGGTGGTCCCAGGAACACCACATTCTCTTTCGCGGTGACGAAATCCAGGGTGCCCAGGTGCGCGATCGTGTCGCGTTTGAGGCCGCGGGCGTGACCAAAGTCGAACTCCTCGAGGGATTTTCGGTGCGGGAACCGGGCCGAGCGGATTCGTCCTTCACCGCCGTGGGATTCGCGGGCGGAGACCTCGCGTTGCAGGCAGGCGACGAGGAACTCCTCGTGGGTCCAGTTCTCGGCGCGGGCGCGTTCGGGCAGCCGTTGCGCGGCTTCGCGCAGCGACGGCGCCTTCAGCGCTCGGGTGAGGAAGCTCAGCTCCGCAGCGAAATCCCTGGTCGTGGTGGAGGTTTTCGGGGCGGTTCTGGTTCGGCCGGGCATCACGCCACCCCGCCTTCGATACCGAGTGCGGTGTCGTAGTCGGTCAGGCAGCGTTGCTCGACCTCGGGTTCTGGTGCCGGGCGCACGATACCGATCCGGCCGCGCCGCAACGCTTTCGCCGCCTCGATATGGGCGGGGTCGGATAGCGTTTGATGCCATGCCCAGATCCGTTCGTGATCGGCGACGACCCGACCACCGGAAAACACCCGGACCCGGTCCAGGTCTGCGACGATCTCGATCCGGCGACCGATCACCGCTGGATGCACCGAGTAGTCATTGGAATCCAACCGGACATAATGATCGCGCGGCAGCCGCGCTGACCGCCGCCACCCGGTCTCCGGCGCGATCGGCGGCAACGCCAGCATCGCTTGGCGGTCCGCGGTGATCCGATCGACGGGCGCGCAACCCAACGCGCGGCGGGGTCGATGGTTGACCAACTCCAGCCACTCGCCGAGCTGGGCGTTGAAGTCAGCAGGACTGCGGAACGACCGCCCGGGCAGAAACGACCGTTCCAGGTAGTCGTGGGCCCGTTCGATCATGCCTTTGGCCTCCGGATCGGCGGGTTTGCAGACGAGTACTTTCGCACCGAGGGTTCCTCGGAATGCTTGGCATTCGGTCGTGAGTTCGCTGCGGCCGGCCCGCCAGCGGCCGATCGCGCCTTCTCCGTCCCAGACCAGAACCCTCGGCACCGAGCCGAGCCGGTGGATATGGGCCCACCAACCAGCGAACAGGTCCTCGGCATGCCGCGACGGGATCAGCATCGCCATCAACCAGCGTGAATAACCCGCCACCATCGTCAGGACCGGTAACTGTTTCGGGCCCCGGACCTGCCCGAACCCGACCGGCAACTCGATCGGCGGGAACCAGAAATCACACTGAGCGACCTCACCGGCAACATAGGTCGTCCGCGACGCCGGATCCGGCGGCAGATACACCGGACGCAGCTCGGCGACCCGGCCGGACAACGTCCGGACCGACCGGGTCCAGCCGATTCGCTCCGCGATCACCGTCGACGGCATCGTCGGATACATCTTCAACAGCTCCCGGATCTGCGGCTCGAACGCGTCCACGACCGATCCCTTCGCCGGACGCTCGTACTTCGGTGGCCGATCCGAGGCCAGGGCCCGCTTCACAGTGTTGCGGGATATGCCCATCATCCGAGCGATCGCCTGGATCGGAATACCCTCTGACCTGCTCAAACGACGAACCTCAGCCCAATCCTCCACAGCAAGCATCCCTTCGGTCCTCCCTGGCTCGGATATCAGCCAGGGTCACCGACCAGGTGGTCCATTTTGAGTTGCCGCGCAGTGATCAGTTTTCACGTTCCGCCGACA
>NZ_JBSFNF010000062.1:0-1867 GCF_053586955.1 Nocardia sp. NPDC003726
CCGGTCCGGCGACGCCCGTCCGGACGTGCGCGACCGCCGCTTGCTCCTTCGTCGCCTACGCGGCGGCCGCGCACACGCGAGCCGGGCCGCGAACGGCGGATGCTCGGTCTCGCTTCGCTCGAAACACGTGGTGGCGGTGCGCTGGGCGCGTTGGTGCCGGAGCCCGGTATCAGGTGCACGCGGTGTGGGGCGGGCTGGTTTGCGGCTCGGGCGGGCTGCTCGGGCGGGCTGGTTGTCGGCTCGGGCGGGCTGCTCGTTTGCTCCCACGGCGTCCAGTTGTCGGCCGCGCAAACGCGAGCCCGGCCGTGGACGGAGGATGGGCGGTCGCTTCGCCCGAAAGACGGGGTCGAGGTTCGCTGGGCTTCCACTCACGCGGCGACCGCCCGCAAAGCTCCGACGGCACCGCGGTCACGCTTCGCCAGAGACGCGGTGCGGCCGGCCTCCGGGTGCGTGGGCGATCGGGCCGGCCGGACGCGGCGGCGCCGGCGTTGTCCGCGAATGCGGGTCAGCTGGTGGCGAAGGCCAGGTTCTCCGGGGTGGTCGGCACCGCGAGGCCGGCCAGTGCCTTCGCGTGCAGGGCGCGCTTGATCACCGGCAGGTTGGGCTTGCGGTTGCTCGCCAGCGTCGCCGCGCGCTGGACGGCGGTCGCGAGCAACTCGTCGGCTTCGGCCTTGCCGTCCACGATGCCCACGGCGATCGCCTCGTCGGCCGGGTAGCGGTGGCCGGTGGTCATCGCCTGCACACACACCTGGTTGGTCAGCCGCTCGGTGAGCAGAGCGTTCATCCCGATGGTGAACGGCATGCCCAGGTGCACCTCGGGCAGGCAGTAGAAGCCGCGATCGGCGCGCATCACCCGGAAGTCGTGCGAAGTGGCCAGCATGGCGCCCGCGCCGAAGGCATGGCCGTTGATCGCCGCGACGGTCGGCAGCGGGAAAGCGAGCAGGCGGGTGTAGAGCGAGTGCACGCGATCGAGATAGCCGTGCATCTTGTCCAGATTGCCGAACAGCCAATCCGTGTCGAGACCGTTGCTGAAGAACTTCCCCGTCGCCGTCGTCACCAGCGCGGCAGGCCCCGTGGAACTCTCGACCTCGTCGAGCAGCCCGTGAAACGCGTCGATCCAATCCGGGTGGAATCGGTTCTCGCTGTCCGTCTGCCCCTCGGCCCCGAGGTAGACGACGAACACTTCACCTTGGCGTTCCAGATACGGCATGCGGTGCAGCGTAACGGGCCGCGCCCGACGCCCCTACTCACGGGTAGCACTCACCCCGCAGACCACGACGCCCAACCGCTCCCCCGGTGATCACCGGTCCACCGCACGGCTTCCGAGCCGCCCCCTGCAACCCAGGAGCAGTCGAACCCCGACGCGCCCAGCGCACCCCCAACCACGACTTCCGAGCCGAACGAGACCAAGCATCCGGCCTTCGCCGTCCTCCGCGTTTCGCGACCGACGCTCAACGCGACAAGGCCACAAGCGGCGCTCGCGCAACGGCAGCGACGCCAGGGCCGCAAACACCCATTGCAGGCCCGGCCGAACAAACCCGCCATCCGACCCGCGCCCTGCGTCCAGGCGTCCGAACACCGACACGCCCAGCGCACCACAACCCACGACTTTCGAGCGAAGCGAGACCAGCCATCCGCCGCGGCTCGCGTGCGCGCCGTTTGGACATGAACACAAGAGCTTCGCGAACACCGAGTGCGAGGCCCGGCCGAACAAACCGACTTCTGAACCGCGCGCCCTGTGTCCCAGCGTTCGATCACCAACGCGCCCGGCTCACCGCAACCACGTCTTTCGAGCGAAGCGAGACCGAGCATCCGCCGTTCGCGGCCCGGCTCGCGTGTGCGCGGCCGCCGCGTACGCGACGAAGGA
>NZ_JBSFNF010000063.1:0-1617 GCF_053586955.1 Nocardia sp. NPDC003726
GGGTGCGGCGTATCTGCCGATCGATACGACCTATCCGGTGCAGCGGTTGGAGTTCATGCTCGAAGACGCCGCCCCGGTCTGCGTGCTGACCAGCGCCACCGAGCAGGACTCCCTGCCCGCGAGCCATATCCCGGTGCTCCTGCTGGAGGAGACCACCGGCTACGACGACGCGCGCGTCCGCAACCGCGAGCGCGTGCGGCCGCTGCGCCCGGACAACCTGGCCTATGTCATCTACACCTCCGGGTCCACCGGCGTGCCCAAGGGCGTCGGCGTCGCGCACCGCAACGTGGTCGAACTGTTCGCCAACACCCAATTGCTGTTCGAGTTCGACGAAACCGACGTCTGGACGCTGTTCCATTCCTTCGCGTTCGACTTCTCGGTCTGGGAACTGTGGTGCGCTCTGGCCAACGGCGGCAGCGTGGTCGTGGTCGACTACCTGACCTCCCGCTCGCCCGAGCAGTTCCGCGAATTGCTGATCCGCGAGCAGGTCACCGTGCTCAACCAAACCCCCTCGGCGTTCTACCAACTCGCCGAGGCCGACCGAGCGGCGCATCAGGACCAGGGCAAGTTCGCGCTGCGCTACATCGTGTTCGGTGGCGAGGCGCTGGATCTGCGCCAGCTACGGCGCTGGTACGAGCGCCATCCGGTGGACGCGCCGTGGCTGGTGAACATGTACGGCATCACCGAGACCACCGTGCACGTGTCGTTCCTGTCGTTGGACGAGCAGATGGTCGACAACCCGGCCAGCGTGATCGGACGTGCCCTGCCCGGCCTGGACGCGTACGTGCTCGACGACCGGTTGCACCCGGCGCCGGTCGGCGTGGCCGGAGAGATCTACGTCGCGGGCGCGCAGCTCTCGCGGGGGTATCTGGGCCGTCCCGGGCTGGCGGCGACACGGTTCGTCGCGAATCCGTTCGGTGCGCCGGGCTCGCGGATGTATCGCAGTGGTGACATCGGCCGCTGGGTCGGATTCGGCGGTCACGCCACGCTGGAGTACGCCGGTCGTGGTGACCAGCAGGTGCAGTTGCGTGGTTTCCGTATCGAACTCGGCGAGATCGAAGCCGCGCTGCTGCGGTGCCCCGGCGTGAGCCAGGCGGTCGTGCTGGTGCGCGCCGACGACCATGCGGGTGACCGGTTGATCGGCTACGTCGTGCCCGATTCCGGGGGAAGCCTGGACGCGTCGGTGCTGCGTGCGCAGGTCTCCGAGTTCCTGACCGGGTATATGGTCCCGGACGCGCTGATGGTGCTGGACGCGTTGCCGCTGACGCCCAACGGGAAGCTCGACCGCCGGGCGTTGCCCGCGCCGGAGTTCGTGTCGTCGGTGGTGTTCCGTGCGCCGAGTTCGCCGGTGGAGCAGGCGGTGGCGGAGGTGTTCGCGGGGTTGCTGGGCGCGGCGGAGGTCGGGTTGGACGACGACTTCTTCGCGTTGGGCGGTAACTCGCTGCTGGCCACCCGGGTGGTCGCGCGGATCAACGAAGCCCTGGACGCGGACGTGACGGTACGGCAGTTGTTCGAAGCACCCACCGTCGCCGAACTGGCCGCCCGCGTGGTCCCCGGCGCCGGCGGCGGCGCACGCACCGTGCTCGAACGCGTCGAACGCAGCGAACCCATCCCGCT
>NZ_JBSFNF010000064.1:0-1454 GCF_053586955.1 Nocardia sp. NPDC003726
TCCCTAAGTTTGTAGGTGTCTGGGGTTGGTGCCCTGGATGCCCAGAGCGGTGGGGTGTAGCTGATGGGTGTTTGTCTCTTGCGAGGCTGGAAAGGACTGGCTGCCCCGCCGCGCTGGACGCTCCGGCTGCTGATTGAGAGCTTGTTGCGGGTCGTCGCTGTTTAGGGATCTGTCGGCGGGGTTGTCCACGGGCGTGAGCTGCGAAGTCAGGAGCACGTGGGTGAATATTCGCCCGGAGATATGGGTCGGGATCGATGTCGGCAAGCAGGCGCATCACGCGTGTGCGGTCGATGAGACCGGCAAGACGGTGTTCAGCCAGAAACTCGGCAACGACCAGGCCGCGATCGAGGCGTTGATCGCCCGCGCCGGTCAGTCCGCCGACCGGGTGCGGTGGGCGATCGATCTGACCAGCCCGATGGCGTTGCTGTTGATCACTGTCCTGCTGGGTGCCGATCAGGCGGTGACGTATGTGCCGGGTCGGGTGGTCAACACCATGACCCACGGCTTCCGTGGCGAAGGGAAAACCGATGCCAAGGACGCGAAGGTGATCGCCGAGACCGCTCGCATGCGCCGCGACCTGAGCCAGGTCGTGATGCCCGACGAGCTGGTGGTCGGATTGACCCAGTTGACCAGCTACCGCACCGACCTCATGTCCGATTGGGTGGCCGGGATCAACCGGCTGCGTTCGCTGCTCGGGTCGATCTTCCCGGCGTTGGAGGCCGCGTTCGACTACGCGAACCGGACGCCGTTGATCCTGGTCGCCGGGATGTGCACCCCCGCCGAGATCCGTTACTTCGGAATAGGCGGTGTCGCAACATATCTCGCCGACAACGGCGCCTGGAAGCCGGGGATCGGCAAGACCGCGGTCGCCGCGGTCGATGCCGCGCAGCGGCAGACCCTGGCCCTGCCCGGCGAGGCCGACACCGCGATGCTGGTCAAACGCATCGCCCGCAAACTGTTGGACCTCGACCGCGAGATCAAGGACACCGACAAACTCATCACCACCCGATTCCGCGCGCACCCGTGGGCGCGCATCATCGAATCCCTGCCCGGGATGGGACCGGGGCTGGGCGCGGAATTCCTCGTCGGCACCGGCGGTGACCTGGCCAACTTCGCCAGCGCGGGACGATTGGCCTCTTACGCCGGCCTCGTTCCCGTTCCCCGTGATTCGGGCCGGGTCTCGGGCAACCTGCACCGGCCGAAACGCTACAACCGGCGCCTGCGCAGGGTGTTCTACATGGCCGCCCTGTCCAGCCTGCGCTACGACAACGGGCCCTCGCGGCGGTTCTACGACCGCAAACGCAGTGAACGACAAATCCATACCCAAGCCCTTCTAGCCCTGGCCCGCCGCCTGGTCGATGTCCTGTGGGCACTGCTGCGCGACGGCCGCGAATTCAGCTTCGACACGCCGATACCGGTGGCCTCCGCGACTTGACACGGTCATTGAGAGTCCT
>NZ_JBSFNF010000065.1:0-1433 GCF_053586955.1 Nocardia sp. NPDC003726
ACCGTCGCCGAACTGGCCGCCCGCGTGGTCCCCGGCGCCGGCGGCGGCGCACGCACCGTGCTCGAACGCGTCGAACGCAGCGAACCCATCCCGCTGTCGCTGGCCCAGCAACGCATGTGGGTACTCAACCAATTCGACCCCACCTCCGCCGCCTACAACATCCCCCTGGCCATCCGCCTGCACGGCGCGCTGGACGTCTCCGCGCTGCGCCACGCACTGGCCGACGTCCTCGAACGCCACGAATCGCTACGCACCCGCTACCCCGCCGACACACCCGCCGGCCTGCCCCGCCAACAAATCCTCACCGTCGCCCAAGCCCTCCCCACCGGCCTGGAGGTCCTCGTCACCGACGACCCCCTCACCCACATCACCCACATGATGTCGACCGGATTCGACGTCACCACCGAAGTCCCCGTCCGCGCGCTGCTGCTGGAAACCAGCCCCGAGGAACACCTACTGGCGTTCGTGGCCCACCACATCGCCGCCGACGGCGCCTCCATGGCCCCGCTGGCCCGCGACCTGGTCACCGCCTACCTCGCCCGCATCGGCGGCAACTCCCCCCGCTGGGCGCCCCTGGAAGTGCAATACGCCGACTACGCCATCTGGCAACGCCAGGTCATCGGCACCGACGACGACGAAACCTCCGTCGCCGCCCGCCAACTCACCTACTGGCGCCACCAACTGACCGGCCTCACCGCAGCCACCGAACTGCCCACCGACCGCCCCCGCCCGGCCACCCCCAGCATGCGCGGCGCCAACACCGGCTTCGCGCTGTCCCCCGAGGTCCACCACGCCCTCACCGACCTCGCCCACGCCCACAACTGCACCCTGTTCATGGTCGTGCACGCCGCCCTGGCCGTCCTTGTGGCCCGCCTCACCGGCGACTCCGACGTCGCCATCGGCACCCCCATCGCCGGACGCGGCCACCGCGCCCTCGACGACCTCGTCGGCATGTTCGTCAACACCCTCACCCTGCGCACCCGCGTCGAGCCCGCCACCACCTTCACCGAACTCATCGACCACACCCGCGAAACCGACCTCGCCGCCTTCGCCAACGCCGACATCCCCTTCGAACGCGTCGTCGAAATCGTCGCCCCCGGCCGCGCCACCACCCACAACCCCCTCTTCGGGGTCGTGCTGTCATTCCAGAACAACGAACAACCCACCCTCCAACTCCCCGGCCTCACCGTCACCGCCCTGGACACCGACACCGTCGCCGCCAAATTCGACCTGCAAGTCAACATCAACCCCCACCACCACCCCGACGGCACCCCCGCCCACCTCGACACCATCTTCACCTATGCCACCGACCTGTTCGACGAAACCACCATCCACACCCTCGGCCACCGCCTCCAACGCATCCTCACCACCATCGCCACCAACCCCCACACCCCCATCGGCGACATCGACATCCTCGACGACACCGAACGGGA
>NZ_JBSFNF010000066.1:0-1238 GCF_053586955.1 Nocardia sp. NPDC003726
GCCGCAGTGGCCTGCGCTGGAGGTGCAGTATGCGGATTTCGCGTTGTGGCAGCGGGAGGTTTTGGGGGATGAGCGGGATCCGTCGTCGGTGTTGGCGGCGCAGGTGGGGTATTGGCGGGAGCAGTTGGCGGGGTTGCCCGAGCAGTTGGAGTTGCCGGCGGATCGGGCGCGTGCGGGGGTGGCGTCGTATCAGGGGGCGACGGTGGGGTTCGAGGTGGATGCGGGGGTGCATGCGGGGTTGAGCCGGGTCGCGGCCGAGCACAACGCGACGGTGTTCATGGTGGTGCATGCGGCGTTGGCGGTGTTGTTGGCGCGGTTGTCGAATTCGCGGGATATCGCGGTGGGGACGCCGGTGGCGGGTCGGGGTGAGGCGGCGTTGGACGAGTTGATCGGGATGTTCGTCAACACGTTGGTGTTGCGGACCGAGATCGATCCCTCGGCGCGGTTCAGCGAGTTGCTGGCGGGGGTGCGGGCGGTGGATGTGGCGGCGTTCGGGCATGCGGATGTGCCGTTCGAGCGGTTGGTGGAGGTGCTGGATCCGCCGCGGTCGCCGGCGCGGCATCCGTTGTTCCAGGTGATGTTGACGTTCCAGAATTTGACGGTGCCGGAGTTGGCGTTGCCGGGGTTGTCGGTGGCGCCGGTGGATTTGTCGGTGGGGTTGGCGAAGTTCGATCTGCAGTTGGCGGTGGCCGAGCAGTTGGGGCGTGAGGGTGGGCCGGGTGGTTTGTCGGCGGCGTTCACCTATGCCACGGATTTGTTCGACACGGCGACGGTGCGGGATTTCGCCGATCGGTTCACCCGGATCCTGGCCGCGGTCGCGGCCGATGCCACCGTCACGGTCGGCGACATCGATGTGCTCGCGCCCGGTGAGCGGGAGTTGGTGTTGCACGAGTGGTCGACTCCGGGGGCGTTGGTGCCGGAGGTGACGTTGGTGGATGTGATCACCACCCAGGCGCGTAACCGGCCGGACGCGGTCGCGATCCGCTGCGGTGATTCGACGTTGACTTTCGGTGAGTTGCATCGGCGGGCGAATCAGGTGGCGCGGGCGTTGATCGCCGTGGGTGCGGGGCCGGAGTCGGTGGTGGCGGTGGCGGTGGCGCGCAGTGAGGAGTTGCCGGTCGCGTTGCTGGGTGTGTTGATCGCGGGTGCGGCGTATCTGCCGATCGATACGACCTATCCGGTGCAGCGGTTGGAGTTCATGCTCGAAGACGCCGCCCCGGTCTGCGTGCTGACCAGCG
>NZ_JBSFNF010000067.1:0-1050 GCF_053586955.1 Nocardia sp. NPDC003726
CGCCGGTGGGGCAGCTCGCTGAGAATTGTGGAGGTTGGCGTGGGCGTCGAGGTCAGGACCGAGAGTGTGACCAAGTCTTTCGGTTCCCAGCGTATTTGGCAGGATGTGTCGTTGACGTTGCCTTCGGGTGAGGTCAGTGCGTTGCTGGGTCCGTCGGGTACCGGTAAGTCGGTGTTCTTGAAGTCGCTGATCGGTCTGCTGCGTCCGGAGCGGGGTTCGATTTTCATCGATGGGACCGATATCACCACCTGCTCCAACAAGGAGCTGTATGAGATCCGCAAGCTGTTCGGTGTGTTGTTCCAGGACGGTGCGTTGTTCGGGTCGATGAACCTGTTCGACAATGTGGCGTTCCCGTTGCGGGAGCATACGAAGAAGAGCGAATCCGAGATCAAGAAGATCGTGATGGAGAAGCTGGAGCTGACCGGTCTGCTCGGGGCCGAGGGCAAGCTGCCCGGTGAGATCTCCGGTGGTATGCGCAAGCGCGCCGGGTTGGCCCGCGCCTTGGTGTTGGATCCGCAGATCATCCTCGTCGACGAGCCCGACTCCGGTCTGGATCCGGTGCGCACCTCGTACTTGTCGCAGTTGTTGATCGATATCAACGCGCAGATCGACGCCACGATCCTGATCGTCACCCACAACATCAACTTGGCGCGGACGGTGCCGGACAACATCGGGATGTTGTTCCGGCGTCAGTTGGTGATGTTCGGGCCGCGGGAGGTGTTGTTGACTTCGGAGGAGCCGGTGGTCAAGCAGTTCCTCAACGGGCGGATGATCGGGCCGATCGGGATGTCGGAGGAGAAGGACGAGGCGCAGATGGCGCGGGAGCAGGCGTTGGTGGACGCCGGGCATCATCATGGTGGCGCCGAGGAGGTCGAGGGGATCATTCCGCAGATGCGGGCGACGCCGGGTATGCCGGTGCGTCAGGCGGTGTTGCGGCGGAAGGAGCGGGTGCGCGAGATCATGCACACGTTGCCGCATGCCGCGCAGGTCGCGATCCGGGAATCACTTGCCGACAACGACGATACGCAGGTGATGGCCTACAACAGCGGC
>NZ_JBSFNF010000068.1:0-1010 GCF_053586955.1 Nocardia sp. NPDC003726
ATGTGCTGGTGGTGGTGGTGCATCATATCGCGGCGGATGCGTCGTCGATGGGTCCGTTGGTGCGGGATGTGATGGTGGCGTATTCGGCGCGTGTCTCGGGTGATGCGCCGGGGTGGTCGCCGTTGCGGGTGCAGTATGCGGATTACGCGTTGTGGCAGCGTGCGGTGTTGGGTGAGGAGTCCGATCCCGAGTCGTTGGCGGCTCGCCAGATCGCGTTCTGGCGTGCCGAGCTTGCCGGTTTGCCGGATTTGCTGGAGTTGCCGGCTGATCGGCCGCGTCCGGTGGTGGCGTCGTTGGCGGGTGCGCGGGTGCCGGTGAGTGTGGATGCGGTGACGCATGCCGGTTTGGTGGAACTTGCTCGTGCGCATGGTGCGACGTTGTTCATGGTGGTGCATGCGGCGTTTGCGGTGTTGTTGGCGCGGTTGTCGGGCAGTTCGGATGTTGCTGTGGGTACGCCGGTGGCGGGTCGTGGTGAGCGTGAGTTGGATGATTTGATCGGTATGTTCGTCAATACCGTGGTGTTCCGGTCGCGGGTTGATGGTGGGGAGTCGTTCGCGGGTTTGTTGGGGCGTCAGCGTGAGGGGGTTTTGGCGGCGTTCGCGCATGCGGATGTGCCGTTCGAGCGTTTGGTGGAGGTGTTGAATCCGCCGCGGTCGACGGCGCGTCATCCGTTGTTCCAGGTGGGGTTGTCGTTTCAGAATGTGGCGCGTGCGGTGTTGGAGTTGCCGGGTTTGTCGGTGGCTGGGGTGGATGCTGATGTGGATGTGTCGCAGTTCGATTTGCATTTGATTGTTGGTGATGTGTATGAGGAGTCGGGTGCGGCTGGGGGTGTGGGTGGGTTTTTGACGTATGCGACGGATTTGTTCGATCGGGCGACGGTGGAGGGTTTTGTTGCTCGGTTGTCTCGTATCCTCGCTGCTGTCGTCGCCGACGCGAATATTCCGGTCGGTGAGATCGAATTGCTCTCCGACGCCGAACGGCATGACGTCCTCACCGCATGGAACGACACC